>NZ_JALRMO010000001.1:8094002-8432253 GCF_023276405.1 Paenibacillus hamazuiensis | reverse complement strand
CGTCTCCCACTTCCAGAGATAAGGGGCGGCCTGCGGCGTAGGCTGCTTGTGCATCAAGGCAGGGATCGCATTCCACAGCGGGCCCAGATGAAACCTTTCAATTTCTTGATTGAAGTCTTTGACGATCTGACTTTGAAAAAACTCGTTTTTTTCTGCCATCCCGTTTACCCCATTTCGTAAAAAATTGGATTTCAGGCCCGAGCCCCGTACTGCGTCTTGTTTCTGCCAATTTGCTGCAAATGTTTATCCAGATGTTCAACGAGCAAATGATCGATAATAAATTGCACCGGCTTTGTCCCGAATCGCGGATTGCGGCTCGGCGATTCTATGGCGAGTTCGGCATCGGTAAGCTTTCCGAGTACATCTTCGGCCGTCTTCTTCGATCGTTCAATATGCTCGAGCACGGCTTGAAGCGAACGCTGATGCGCCCCGCTTACTGCAGCCAATCTGGCCTCGTCCTGCAAGCCGCGTCCCCATTCGATGCCGGGCGATTCCACCATTTTTTCGATTTCATTCAACCAATACGGAACAGCTTCTTCCACGTGGCATAAAACTTCCATAATGGACCAAACATCATCGGCCGGCTTCCAGTAGAGCAAATCCTCGGACAAGCCTTTGACCGCTTCGAGGATGCGGTCCGTCGTTTCGTTTATGGATGCGATCGCCTGTTTAGTCATCGCTTACACCACCTGCCCGACGGATTTGACTTTATTCTCCAGAACGCCGATTTTATCGATGGCTACTCGTACGATATCGCCGTCCTTTAAAAACACCTGAGGCTCGCGGGCGACGCCGACCCCGCCAGGAGTGCCGGTAAGCACGATATCTCCCGGTTCCAAAGTCATAAGCCCTGACAGAAACTCCACCAAATAAGGCACCGTAAATACCAAATTCCGCGTATTCGAACGCTGTCTCTCTTCCCCATTGACCGTCAAAACAACCTCCAGACCGGATGGTTCGCCGAGCTCGTCGGCTGTGACGAGCCAAGGTCCCATCGGCGCGCTGCCTTCGACCGTTTTTCCCTGCAGCCATTGAATCGTTCTTCTCTGGATGTCGCGGTATGTAACGTCATTGACGATCGTATAACCCGCCACGTAATCCAGCGCTTGTTCCCGGGAAATATTGCGCGCCCGCTTGCCGATAACAAAAGCGAATTCGGCCTCATAATCCAGCTGCTCGGAGATCGGGAAAAAAGGAATATCGTCCTGCGGACCGATGATCGTATTGCTGAATTTGGCGAAGATGACGGGATACAGGGGAAGCTCGCGGCCCATTTCGAGAATATGCTCGCGGTAATTGTGCCCGACGCAAACCATTTTTCCGGGATTCGGCAAAGGCGCCTCCAGCTTGACCTCCGAAGACGAATAAATCACCTTGCGCTTCAAGCTTGCTTGGGATTTGAGGGCGTAACTCACGGCTTCTTTCGCCAGCGCCAAACTTTGTTCCCCGCCCTGCAGAAACTCGGTCATGTTCGGCGGAATAAACGCCTCGGCGATTTGTTTGGCGCGCAGCCGCCCCTGCTGTTCCAGCATGGATTGATAGGCTCCATTTAAATCTACAATCTGTTCATCAACGAAACAACCCAGCCGGGAAGTTCCTTCAAACGTAAACGTAACTAAACGCATTACTTGCGCCTCCTTCGGTTTGAATCAAGCTCTATATATTCATATATCATATATAATATATTTAGTACAGTGATTTTTTTTGAGGGTGTTGGAATGAACTTGGTTGACACCATATATAATATATTATATATTAACTCTTGTTCAAACAGATATGATTCCTCTAATACTCGAGTTATTGCATTTAGGAGGCGGTTGTTCCATGAGATGAACACGTTTACATATTGCCGTTCTTTAAAAAGCGGAATGTATCATTTTCGGGGAGGCAACATGCATGAAAGTCATCAACCTTCAACAAATCATTGATGCAAGCAAATTAAACCGCTTTCATCTGAGCTTGTTATTATGCTGCATATTTATCATCGTTTGTGACGGATACGACATGTTTATGCTTGGGGCGATTATCCCGGCCTTGATGAAAGAATGGCATATTACGCCGATTGAGGCCGGAGCCTTGAGCAGCTATGCGCTCGTCGGCATGATGTTCGGAGCGTTGATTTTCGGGCCGGTCGCGGACCGGATCGGGAGGAAAAATGTCATCCTGCTCTGCACCGTCGTTTTTTCCGTTTTCACCTTTACCTCCGGTTTTGCAGGCGGAGCGGCATCGTTCGGGGCTCAGCGGTTTATTGCGGGGCTTGGATTGGGCGGTGTTATGCCGAATCTGATCGCGCTCGTCACCGAGTATTCCCCGGCCAAATACCGCAGCACCCTGGTCTCCGTTATGTTTAGCGGCCATGCTCTGGGCGGGGTCGTCGCATCGCTTTTGGCTATCTATTTGATGCCCGGTTTCGGCTGGAGATCCGTCGTTTGGCTTAGCGCGGTTCCGTTGGTCCTCATCCCTGTCTTGTTCAAAGCGCTGCCGGAATCTCTTCGTTTTTATGTGTTAAAAAATCAGACCGATAAGGTGCTGAGTATACTTAACCGGCTTCAGCGGGATCATGTATACGGGCCAGGCGATCGGCTCGAGCATACATTTGCCGAAAAAAACGCAGGGTTCCCGGTTAAGGAATTATTTAGGGAAAACCGCGCTTTCAGCACCGTTTTGTTTTGGATTTCTTTTTTTATGTGCCTGCTGGTCATGTACGGTTTAAGCACGTGGCTGCCCAAGCTGATGCAGGGCGCCGGTTATGAGCTCGGATCGAGCCTGACCTTTTTGATAACGCTTAATGCAGGTGCGGTTATCGGAGCGATTGGCGGAGGAAAATTGGCGGACCGGTTCGGGGCGAGAAAAGTGCTCGTTATCTTTTTCTTTATCGCGTTTCTATCTCTGCTGCTGTTAAGCTTTAAACCCGGCATGCTGCTGCTGTATGTTTTGCTGGCGGTTGCCGGCGGCACGACGACGGGTTCGCAAATTATAGCCAACAGCTACGTCTCGCAGTTTTATCCTGCGGAAATGCGTTCGACCGGAATCGGATGGGCGTTGGGCATAGGCAGGCTTGGAGGAATTATGGGGCCGACGCTCGGCGGTGTATTATTAAGCCTGAATCTTCCGCTGCAGATGAACTTTTTGTCTTTCGCCGTCCCTTGCGTCATCTCGGCTTTGGCCATTTTGCTCGTTCAGGAAAAGTTCGGGCAGCACGCCCGGAGGTTCGGCCCCGCGGCGCGCAGCGATCTGCATATGAGCTAGAACAGAAGCTTTTCCGGACTGCCGGAAAACGATTTTCGGCAGATCTGCTCCGGCCTGTGCGCGAGGGCAGCAAAAACGGCGGAAAAAAGCGAACGAACCGTGCAGCTCCCGAAGCTGCACGGTTCGTTTATGTGAGCGATATTACTCGCCGGTTACGATTTTGATGACGTTGCGTACGGATTGAGCGGACTTGTCGAGAGCCGCTTTTTCCTCCGGAAGCAGCTCGAGCTCGAACACTTTCTCGATGCCGCCCCCGCCGAGCAGGGTCGGAACGCCCATAAACAGGTTGTCGTACCCGTATTCGCCTTCCAGCAAGGCGATGGAAGGCAGGATGCGCTTCTTGTCCTTAAGGATCGCTTCCGTCATTTGCACGAGGGAAGCCGCAGGAGCGTAATACGCGCTGCCGTTGCCGAGCAGGTTGACGATTTCGCCGCCGCCGGTACGGGTCCGCTGTACAATCGCTTCGATGCGGTCGGCCGGAATCAGCTTCTCGATCGGGATGCCCCCGACGTTGGAGTAACGAACGAGCGGAACCATATCGTCTCCGTGACCGCCGAGCACGAAGCCGCGCACGTCTTCTACAGATACGTTCAGCTCCTGCGCGATAAACGTGCAGTAGCGGGCCGTATCCAGCACGCCGGACTGGCCGATGACGCGGTTTTTCGGGAATCCGAGCGCTTGGTAGGCGACGTAAGTCATGGCGTCAACCGGGTTGCTCAAGATGATCACGATCGAATCCGGGCAATAGGTTTTCACGTTTTCGCAAACGGATTTCACAATGCCGGCGTTCGTGTTCACGAGGTCGTCGCGGCTCATGCCCGGTTTGCGGGCAATCCCTGCGGTGATGATGACGATGTCGGAGCCGGCCGTTTCTTCGTAGCTGGAAGTGCCGACGATATTCGCGTCGAAGCCTTGCACCGGGGAAGCCTCGAGCATGTCGAGCGCTTTACCTTTTGTAGGGTTTTCCAATTGCGGGATGTCAACGAGCACAACGTCTCCGAGCTCTTTTTGCGCAAGCATCAGCGCTGTCGTCGCACCGGTGAAACCCGCACCGACAACCGTAATTTTTTTACGACGGATGGCCATGGCAATAACCTCCAAATTATAGGTTGTGTTGCTTGGAACCGCGGATGTGGCTGGCCTGCTTTGCTTTTGCAGAGTTCCAGCCAATCATGCCATTCCAGCGTGTTCCCGACATTTAGCGGAACTGTGTTCCTCTAGTACCAGCGTCTCCCCGTCTCCGTGAATAAATGACTCTTTTCGCACTCAGCAACCCCGGTAGTCTCTTGATGTATCGCACCTCTAGAAAGCCGCTACGCCCCAATTATCTGCCCCTGACGTGCACGCAAGAGAGCGGGTCCAAGCGAGCCTTGCGACAGCAAGGCAATGCGCAGGACGAAAAGCGGGCCCCCTAACCAACCTGCCATCGAAGAGACAACTTTCGTCGTCCAGGGGGCGAAACCCTTGGGGTCCCCCTCTGTAGAGGGGGATTTAGGGGGTGTGCCCCACCGGCTTACATATTCGCAATAATCTGGTTAGCAAACTCCGAGCACTTCACTTCGGTTGCGCCTTCCATCAGGCGGGCGAAGTCGTAAGTGACGGTTTTTTTGTTGATCGAAGTTTCCATGCCTTTGTAGATCAGCTCAGCGGCTTCCAGCCAGCCGAGGTGCTCAAGCATCATAACGCCGGACAGGATGACCGAACCCGGGTTCACGACGTCCAGACCTGCGTACTTCGGAGCCGTACCGTGAGTCGCTTCGAAAATCGCGTGGCCTGTCACGTAGTTGATGTTGGCGCCCGGCGCGATACCGATGCCGCCGACTTGTGCTGCCAAAGCGTCGGACAAGTAGTCGCCGTTCAGGTTCAGCGTCGCGATGACGTCGAAGTCGGTCGGACGAGTGAGCACTTGCTGCAGCGCGATGTCGGCGATAGCGTCTTTTACGACGATTTTGCCTGCTGCTTCAGCCGCTTTTTGAGCTGCGTTCGCTGCGTCGGTGCCTTGCTCGGCTTTGATTTTGTCGTATTGCGCCCAAGTGAACGTTTTGTCGCCGAATTCGCGCTCGGCCAGCTCGTAACCCCAGTTTTTAAACGCGCCTTCGGTGAACTTCATGATGTTCCCCTTATGTACCAGGGTCACGCTCTTGCGGTTATGCTTGATTGCGTATTCGATAGCGGAGCGGATCAGGCGCTCGGAACCTTCCTTGGATACCGGCTTGATGCCGATACCGGACGTTTCCGGGAAGCGGATCTTTTTCACGCCCATTTCCTTTTGCAGGAATTCGATCACTTTTTTCACTTCGGCGGAGCCTTCTTGGTATTCGATGCCCGCATAGATATCTTCCGTGTTTTCACGGAAAATAACCATGTCGACGAGTTCAGGGCGTTTTACCGGGGAAGGTACGCCGTTGAAATAACGAACCGGACGCAAGCACACGTACAGATCAAGCTCCTGGCGCAGCGCCACGTTCAGGGAACGGATACCGCCGCCGACCGGAGTCGTCAAAGGCCCTTTAATAGCGACGATGTACTCGCGGATCGCGGTCAGCGTGTCGCCGGGAAGCCAGTTGTTGTATTGGTTGAAAGCTTTTTCGCCGGCAAACACTTCGTACCATGCGATTTTTTTCTCGCCTTTGTAAGCTTTCTCTACAGCTGCGTCAAGCACGCGTTTGGAGGCAGCCCAGATGTCGGAGCCCGTGCCGTCGCCTTCGATGAACGGGATGATCGGGTTGTTAGGCACCTGCAATTGGCCGTCTTTAATCGTAATGCGTTCGCCTTCCGTAGGCAATGCGTAAGATTCGAATTGTGGCATGTCGAAAATTCCTCCTAATTTGGATGTGAGCAAAATGGAACGGGAGTTCCAGCGGACCGCCGCATACGCAGGAGCAAACTCCCGCGCAGCGATGCCTGCCGAACAGCCCGTTTTTATTAGAAAAATGGATTAACGCTGGTCGATCGGAACGTATTTCTGCTGGGAAGGACCCGTATATTCCGCACGAGGACGGATCAGACGGTTGTTTTCGTATTGCTCAAGAATGTGCGCCGTCCAGCCGGAGCAGCGGCTTACCGCGAAAATCGGCGTGAACAGGTCGCGCGGAATTTCAAGCGACGTATATACCGAAGCGGAGTAGAAATCGACGTTCGGCTTCAGCCCTTTTTGCCCGGTAACGAGGTCTTCGATCTTGATGGACATCTCGTACCATTTCAGGTTGCCGGTCAGCTTGCCGAGCTCCTGGGACATCTTTTGCAGGTGCTTCGCGCGCGGGTCGCCGTTTTTGTAAACGCGATGGCCGAAGCCCATGATTTTGTCCTTGGCCGCCAGCTTGGCATTGATGTAGTTCTCGACGTTGTCGACAGTGCCGACTTCTTCCAGCATCGCCATAACCGCTTCGTTAGCGCCGCCGTGCAGCGGCCCTTTCAAGGCGCCGATCGCGGAAGTTACGCCGGAGTAAATGTCGGACAGCGTAGCGACGGTCACGCGCGCCGCGAATGTAGAAGCGTTCAGCTCGTGATCCGCATGCAGCACGAGAGCCTTGTCCAAAGCTTCGATAGCGACCTTGTCCGGATCTTTGCCGGTGAGCAGGTACAGGAAGCTTTCGGAGATGGAGCCGAACTTCTTCGGAGCAAGAGGTTCTTTGCCTTCGCGAATGCGGGCGAATGCCGCGATGACGGTCGGAATTTGCGCTTGCAAACGAATCGCCTTGCGAAGATTCGCTTCCTTGCTCATGTCCTGAGCTTCCTCATCGTACAAAGCGAGGCTCGAAACCGCCGAGCGAAGCGCCGCCATCGAGTTGGCGTCCTTCGGATATGTTTTTAATTGGTCGATCACCGCACCCGGGATCGCTGCATACTCGTTAAATTGGCTGATCAGCCCGCTCAGCTCCGTGCGGTTCGGCAGCTTGCCGTACCACAGCAAGTAAGCGACTTCCTCGAAAGTTGCATTTTCCGCCAAATCATCAATGTTATAACCGCGATAAGTCAGCACGCCGTCAATAATCGAGCTGATGGACGACTCCGCTGCGACAATACCTTCCAAACCTTTGGTCGCTGTCAATGCAATCTCTCCTTTGGCATACGAATTAGGCTGAATCCGCGCCTTCTTTCCATTCGCCGGATCCCTGCCCGAACGGTCTTTCAACTGTTACATAACTTAACATAACATCAGAGATGTTTGTCGCTAAACTTTATGATAAAGGATTTGGTAACCAAAGTGAACAAAATCGGCATAAAACTTAGTTATCACTACTATTAAAAAATGTTTTTCGCCATTTTTCCACGATAAAAGCTTTTTCTAATTGCTGCTAAAATATACAAACTTCTTCCCAATTCCGGGAAGACCTGCGAGTCGAATATTTGCGCCTTTTCAAAACGATGATAAAATAAGGATATTGTACATCATTCGTCACGGACTCTCGCTTTTGGAGGATACCTGCCTTGAACACCCGGCGTACCGGCATTATCGACATCGGCTCCAACTCCGTTCGGCTCGTCATCTATGAAATCGTTCCCCCGTCGGCTTACCGGGTCATTCACGAATTCAAAGAATCGGCCCGGCTCAGCCAGCGCATCGGAACGGATGGAGCGCTCGCAGAACAAGACATCTTCAGCCTCGTTCGCATTTTACAGCAATTCCAGCAGATTTGCCATGCCAACGATACTTTCGAAATACGGGCCGTCGCGACGGCGGCGATCCGCAATGCAGCCAACTCCGATCAAATTCTGGGCATGCTGCGGGCGCTGTCCGGAATGGACGTACAGCTGCTTTCCGGCTACGACGAAGCACGCATCGGCTTTATCGGCGTCATCCGCACGATGGACATCGCGGACGGCATTTTGGTCGATATCGGGGGCGGCAGCACCGAAGTATCGGTGTTCCGAAACCGCAATCTGGTGCGGAGCGTCTCGTTCCCGTTCGGCGCCGTCAATACGGCGAAGCGGTTTTCGGACGACGGGAATTTCCCGCAGGCCGCCCTGCAAAGCATTCGCTCGATGGTCGAAAAAGCGATCGACACCGAGCCGTGGATTCGCGAGCATCCGGGCATGCCCTTGGTCGGCTTGGGCGGTACGATGCGCAATCTGTGCAAAATCAGCCAGCGCCGGCGCAAATATTCTTTGCCGCAAACGCACAACTACATGATCGATGCGGCCGAAATGGACGATATGGCCGGATGGATTTGCGCCATGCCGGCGGACAAGCGCAAAAAAATCGACGGCTTGTCCAAAGACCGCTTCGATATTATCGTTCCGGGCGTGACCATACTGCAGACGATTTTCCGCGCGGCGGGCGCTTCGCATTACGTGGTGAGCGGCGCAGGCCTCAGGGACGGCCTGTTCTACGAGCACGTGCTGCCCGCGCAGGGCGAGGCGGCGCAAATCCTCGAGCGGAGCGCGCACAATCTGCTGGCGCTTCATCCGTCCGCGCCGAAACGGCACGCGGAGCAGGTCAGCCGCATGGCCGGCATCCTGTTTGATGCGCTGCGGCCGCATCATGGGCTGCCCGTCCGCTACCGCACGCTGCTGCAGGCTGCCGCTTTGCTGTACCGGATCGGCGTCTCGGTCAATTTTTACCATTATGCCAAGCATTCCTTTTATTTGATCGCCCATTCGCGGCTTGACGGGCTCACGCATCGCGAAGCGCTGCTGTGCGCGCTCATCGCCTCGTATAAAACGAAGAAGCGCACGCTGCAGCAGATTGCGAAATACAGAGACATTTTGCTGGAAACGGACACCGATTTGATCGCGCTGCTCGGCAGCCTGCTGCAGCTTGCCGCGGCGCTGGATTTCAGCGAAACGCAGCCGGTGGCGCTGCTGGAAGCGGGTCTGCGGGAGAAGGAGCTTCAGCTGCTCCTTACAACAAAACATGCCCCCGATCTCGAAATCCGAGAAACGGAGGCGTTGCGGAAAGATTTTAAAAAGACATGGGATGTGGCCTTCACGCTTCATGTGAGGTCTGGCGCTTAACGCGCCCGTGTTTCCAAGAGCCGATCTTCATCGCCTTAAACTGGCTGCGAAGCGGCTCTTCTTGCGTTTCCACCCGCGCGTACATGCCGTTGGGCTGCAAAATTCGCGCTTTGACGTTATCGTGCAGGCTCAGCTGCAAAATGCGGATCAGCTCTTGCTGCAGCCGATCGTTGAACACCGGGCAGATCAGCTCGATCCGCCGGGTCAGGTTCCGCGTCATCCAGTCGGCGCTCGACAAATACAGCTCCGGATCGCCGCCGTTTTCAAAATAAATGATGCGCGAATGCTCGAGAAAACGGTCGACGATGCTGCGCACCGTAATGTTTTCACTTAGGCCCTCGACGCCGGGCCGCAGGCAGCATACGCCGCGTACGATCAGGTCGATTTTCACGCCCGCCTGCGAAGCGGCATACAGCTCGTCGACCATCTGCTGGTTCGACAGCGAGTTCAGCTTGGCGATGATATGCGCCTTCCTGCCCGCCGCGGCGTGCTCCGCTTCCCTGCGGATGAGCGCAAACAGCTTATCCTTCATGTCGGTCGGCGCCACGCCGAACGCCTGCCATTCATGCGGCGACGAATAGCCGGTAATTTCGTTGAACAAGGCCGACGCATCCTCGCCGATGACGGTATCCGCGGTGAACAGGCCGATGTCCGTATACAGCTTGGCCGTGTTGTCGTTGTAGTTGCCGGTGCCGACATGCACGTAGCGGCGCAAGCCGTCCTCTTCCTGGCGGACGACAAGCGTGATTTTGGCGTGCGTCTTGAGACCGACGAGGCCGTACACGACGTGGCAGCCGGCCTGCTCCAGCTTGCGCGCCCACGCGATGTTGCGCTCCTCGTCAAAACGCGCCTTCAGCTCGACGACGACCGTCACCTGCTTCCCCGACTCCGCGGCGCGGGCGAGCGCCTGGATGAGCGGCGAATTGCCGCTGACGCGGTACAGCGTCATTTTGATCGCCAGCACCTTCGGGTCGTAGGCCGCCTGGCATATAAAATCCGTCACCGCGTCGAACGACTCGTACGGATGATAAACAAGCACGTCGGTTTCCCGCAGCTTCTCAAATACATCGTCCGTGTCGAGCAGCTCCTTCGGGTACTCCGGCTCGACCGGCGGGTAGCGCAAATGTTCGAAACCGGTCAGCGAACCGGCCCATTTCATCAAATACGTCAGATCGAGCGGCCCGTCGATTTCAAAAATATGCTCGGTCAACTCGAACTCTTCCTGCAGCACTTCCAGCGCATAAGGGTGAATCCCCTGCTGCACCTCGAGCCGCACCGGAGCGCCCCAGCGGCGGCGGCGCAGCTCCTTCTCAATCTCCTCCAGGAGATCCTCAGCGCCTTCCTCGTTCAGCGTAAGGTCGGCGTTGCGCGTAATCCGGAATCCGTGCACCGCAATAGGCGTATAGCCGCTGAACAACGTGTGAATATGCTGCGTAATCAAATCTTCCATCAGGATATATTCCTGCTTTTTGCTGTTTGAACGGGTCGGCACCGCAATGTGGCGCGGCAAATTCGACGGCACCTGAACGATGGCGAAATACGGCTCCTCCCCTTCGTCTTCCCCGTCTAGCCGCAGCACGACAGCCAAATACACCGCCTGCGTATGAACGAGCGGAAACGGACGGCTCTGGTCGACCGCCATCGGCGTCAGCACCGGAAAAATAATATCGTGATAATACGAATCCATCGCTTTGCGCTGGCTCGCCGTCAAGCTTTCGTAATCGGTAAAAATAAGCCCTTCCTTGGCCAGCAAACGGGAAATTTCGCGGAACGTCTTGTACTGCTCGGATACTAATTTGGTCGCCCGCTTCATGATGCGTTTGAGAAGTCCGGCCGGCGTGTAGCCGGTAAAGTCCTTTTTCAAATACCCGGCCTTGAGTTGATCCTTGATCCCCGCGACACGCACGCTCATAAATTCATCGAGGTTCGACGATACAATCGATAAAAATTTCACCCGTTCCAGCAGAGGTGTACTCGGGTCCTGCGCCTCCTCCAGCACGCGCCAATTGAATTCGATCCAACTCAAATCGCGGTTGATGTAGATCGACGACGATTCTCGGGATACTGACTCTTTTACGGCGATTGTCATGGAAACCCCCACTTTAATTTGGCGAAAAACGACATATTCCGATACGTTTGTCACTATTTCTTACTTTCATTTTACTATGCCCGGATAAGCTTCGACAACAAGTTCAACCTGCGCCCTTATGTTAATTTTATGTAAATGTCCGTGAAAAATGATGAAAACCGTTTGGGTTATCTCCGGTAAAAAAAGCGGAAATCGCCGCTTGCGATCTTTTTGCGGATAAACGCGGTGACGCCTATTTTAAACAGCGGGCGGGTCATCGGGAAGACGAGCAGAAAGCCGAGAATGTCGGAAAAAAATCCCGGCGTCATCAACAGCAGCCCGCCGGCAAAAATGCAAATGCCGTCGACGATCGAGTCGGCCGGAATTTGCCCCTGCGCCAGCTGGTGCTGTGCGTAGCTCCACACCTTGCGCGCCTCGCGTTTGGCGAGAAAGGCGCCGACGAAGCCGGTGGAGAGCAGCAGCACCACCGTCTGCCACGCCCCGATCAGCTTGCCGACGGTGAGCATGCCCCATATTTCCAGCGCCGGTACGATGATCATGAGCGCTGCGAGCATTTTAAACATAGGATCAGCCTCCGTTTCGGTTTTGGGCGAGCAGCGCGTACAGCTCCGGCGCTTCCCGGTCGATGCGCGCCGGCTTCCACTCGCGGCTGAGCCACACGTGGCGCGTCCCGCCGCTGACGAGCAGCTCGCCTTGCGGCTCGGTGATGGGCGCCGTCATGGCAGCCGCATGTATCGCTTCGTTCACCGCTTCTCCGTGCGTCCCGGCGGCTGCGTCCTCGCCCCCGCCTGCGGTGCTCCTTTTTCCCGTGACGGGGGCGGATACTTGTGGATTGGGTGCCCCCTCCGCTTCCTTCAGGCGCTTGCTTCCGTTTGTCCCGCTGGGCAGATCTGCGTGCCTCCCTGCTTGTGCGGCCGCTTCTTCCGGCGTCAGACGGCGGATTTCCGTCGCGAATTCGAGCCTCAGGTTAGTGAAGCTGACGATTCGCGTATAAATGCCGATCAGATCGTCATAACGCGCCGGCTGCCTGAATTTCATTTCCGCCTCGATGACCGGCAGCAGCAGCCCCGACGCCTCAATCGTCTGATAGGTCATGCCCATTGCCCGGATCAGCTCCGTCCGGCCGATCTCGAACCAGTTCAAGTAATTGGCGTGATAGACGACGCCCATCTGATCCGTCTCCTGGTAGCGCACCCGAATGATATGTTTGTGCCACATTGGTTTATGCCCCCCTTGTATACTAAGAGCAGCTCAATGATCGGTTTACATAATATCCGATCTTGAGGTGCTTTTTTTAAATGCTGCTCCTTGAAAATTGAATAATGCATCACTTTACTATGGTGGATGTGGACGTAGCCCAAGCGAAGGCGCGGGAGGCTTATGTTTTCACAGCCAACGTAGCAAATTTATTCGACTGGGTGCTTTACGATCCTGGGGTGTCTTTGGGAAAATAGCCAATAGGTGTTACCGACGGGAATGTTCCTTGCCCCCCTGTTGACCTTGCTTTCATGCGGGTTCTTCCAATTTAGAGTGTTCCCTTGGCCTCTTCCGTATTTTCCTACACGCTGACTGTTTCCCGGGCGTTCCCGTCCCTTCCGCATAGCAGAGGAAGGAAAGTGCACCGACGGGCCCCGGTGTATTCCTATAGCTCGCAAGGCTGTTAGCGGAGAGTTTCCCAAGGACATCCCAGGACCGTAAACACCGAGTCCCTTACGAAAGGAGGTGTACCCTATGCCCAGCATCTTATTTGTCGGGATCGATGTAAGCAGCAAGAACAACGTAGTCTGTTGCCTGCCGGAAGGTGATGTCCACAAACCTCTGAGCCGGTTTACCGTCACCAATGATGAACCCGGCGTGATGATCTTTCAGGAGAGGATCAAGGCGCTGATGAGCAAGCACGGGTTGACGCATATTCGTTTCGGACTCGAAGCTACAGGCCCTTTTTCCAGTCATCTGGCCCGTTACTTGCAAAGCGTTCTGACCTTCGAACCTTATGAGCATGCCGTCTACGTCTTCAACCCGAGTCTGATTAAGGAGTTCAAGAAAGCTCACTTTCTGTACGCCCCAAAAAACGACAGGGTAGACGCCTGGTTCATCGCCGCGAAGCTCCGATCCGGTCATCTACCCCGTGCCTACACGTGGAGCGAGTCCATGGCCGCCCTACAGCGCCTGACGAGAACCCGTTTCCACGTTGTACATACTTTGACACGGGAGACCAATTTCCTGCTGACCAACTTATTTTTAAAGTTCAGCAGTTATGCCAGCGGACCTTTCCGGCACAAGACGTCGGCGACCAGCTTGGCTGTCATCGAGGAATTTGCCAGTGTCGAAGACATTATTCACATGTCCGTCGAAGACTTGATGGCCTTTGTGATGGAGCGCGGCCGGAATCAGTTTGAGAACCCGGAGGAAGTGGCTTTGGCGCTGCAAAAAGCGGCGCGCTCCTCCTACCGCCTGCCAAAGGCCATGGCGGATGCTGTCAACTTTGCGATGGCTTCCAACATTCGCATCATCCGATCTTTACAGGAACAAGCCAAATCACTGCAAAAAGCGATTGAAGATCATTTGGCGTCCATTCCGCAGACCCTCACTTCGGTCCCCGGAATGGGCCCCATCTTCGCGGCGGGCATCCTCTCCGAGATCGGAGACATTGGGCGCTTTCCTAGCCATATGAAACTGGCCAAATACGCCGGACTTGCATGGACAGAAAACCAATCGGGTAACTTTAAAGGCGTTGAATCTCGGCTTATTAAGTCCGGCAACCGCTACTTGAAGTATTACTTCACAGAAGCAGCAAAGAGTGTCCAGGTGCACGACACTATATTTGCGCAATATTACAGCCACAAGAAAGCGGAGCCGGCTAAATACGCCGAAAAACGTGCCCTTGCGCTTACAGCTCGTAAGTTGGTGCGGTTGGTCGATCATCTGCTGCGAACCAACCGACTCTACGAACCCCAGGAGGTGATCCGACAAGAAGCTTAGACATAGATCCCTAGAAAAATCCACCTATTTCCATTATTAGACATGGTATTATTTACCATTTGATATAGTGGTAGGGTGGGTCTGATTTGGTGTTGCCTTTTTTCGGGTCACCTCCTAAAAAGGTTCGGAGCGAAAAATGTTATGTTAACAAAGGGGCTTGACATCGTACCGCTGCTCTAAATCCCCCCACCGGGGGGACCCCAGGCGCTTGCGCCCTGGACCCGCCCTGTTGGAGGGAGTGCTCGCTTCTAGTCCGCGTTTGTCCGGCATGGATTTATTGCTGTTTGGCAATAAATCCTATGCCGGACACGCTTCAGTTTTGGTGCAAAGGGCGCCGATTGAGACTTCGTGCCTCGCACTCGCGTTTGGCTGCATGGATTTTGCTGCCGCAAAATTACATGCTGCCACGCTTTACTTCTCCCTAATTCAGCCTCCCACGGCGCGCGTTCCGTCGCTGCGTGGCGGCTGGTCAGATCCCATGTCCTAGACCGGACCCACCTAAAATGCCCCTCCCCGCCGAGGGAACCATAGACACTGCGCAATGTTTGTCAGGTTATGCGGGATGTGGGATGCGGGATGCGGGACCATAGCGGAACTATGGTTCGTTAAGCTGGGCAGTTTCCGCTTTTTTTGAAAATTAGCGGAACTCAGGTGATCTATTTGCCTGTCTGCCCGACATACAAGCTCTTTTCCACCGGTTTAGCGCATCTCAGTTCCTCTATTGTTTTCAAAGTGACTATTTATCCAAGAATAGCGAACGTGAGTTCCGCTAACTTTTTAAACTACTTCATTATCGGGATAACAGTATCTATGCCTTTCAGTCTGCTAGGCGGTTCTCCGCTTAGGTTAAAACCACGATCCGCGCGAACGCGTTAACCGGCAACAACGAGCCGCTTGCGCGTAAATCCGGCCTATTCAAGGGAATGCCGCGTTCGTCCGACGTGGATTTTCGCTAATTGCCGATCCTATGCCGGACACGCTTACTTTTCCCGGTTATTTGCTTCTTATCTCCTAGCGGTGCGGGAAGTGGTTTGAGAGGCGGTTTTGGCCCCTCTCGGTTCATGCCCTCGCTCCGCGCAGTGCGGGGGCCGCCCCGAGAGGCGGTTTTTCCTGCTCTCGGCCGCTTCCAACCCCACTTCCGCGGGCCGAGAGACGGTTTTGGCCTCTCTCGGTTCATGCCCTCGCTCCGCGCAGTGCGGGGGCCGCCCCGAGAGGCGGTTTTTCCTGCTCTCGGCCGCTTCCAACCCCACTTCCGCGGGCCGAGAGACGGTTTTGGCCTCTCTCGGTTCACGCCCTCGCTCCACGCGGTGCGGGGGCCGCCCCGAGAGGCGGTTTTTCCCGCTCTCGGCCGCTTCCAACCCCGCTTCCGCGGGCCGAGAGACGGGTTTGGCCTCTCTCGGCCCGCTCCTTCACTCCGCGCGGTGACGGGGCCGCCCTTCCGCAGCAGCATACACCCTCCCAAGCGCAAAAAAAGAGCGAACGGGACAGCGCCCGCCACACTCTTTTTCAGCTTAAGCTATTAAAGAACCCGCGATTGGCCGGAGTAGATGACGCCAACTTCCGGATAAATCGACACTTCCACGCCATCTTGAACGGCGTTCAAAATGCCGTCCGCGCCGACGATCACCGGCTTGCCGAGGCTGAGGCCCACGACAGCGGCGTGGGAGGTGATGCCGCCGGCTTCGGTGATGATGGCCGCCGCTTTTTCAATCGCCGGCATGTAGTCTTTGTCGGTGGATACGGCGACAAGAATCGCGCCTTCGGTCACCTTCGCATTCGCTTCTTCGGCGGATTTCGCCGTGACAACCTTGCCGGTTGCGGTAGCCGTGCCGATGCCTTGCCCTTTGCCGATCATTTCGCCGATGTGGTGCACCTTGATCAGGTTCGTCGTTCCGGAGCGGCCGACCGGCACGCCCGCCGTGATGACGATGAGGTCGCCCAGGTTCACATGGCCCGCCTTGACCGCCGTATCGACAGCCGCTTCGAACAGCTCGTCCGTCGTTTTGCACTCCTCGCCTTTCACCGGGATCGCTCCCCAGATCAGGCAAAGGCGTCGCATCACTTGCTCGTTAGGCGTCACCGCGATAATCGGCGACTTCGGACGGTACTTCGATACCATCCGCGCCGTATATCCGCTCTCCGTAGCGGTCAGGATCGCCTTCGCGTTCAGATCAAGCGCCGAGCTTGCCACCGCTTGGCTGATCGCTTCCGTTACGGTGCGCTGCTGAGCTGCGCTTTGGCGCAGGAAAATTTCGCGGTGATCAAGCGCCGACTCGGCACGTTCCGCAATGCGCGCCATCGTCTGCACCGATTCGACCGGATATTTGCCTGCCGCCGTTTCGCCGGACAGCATGACCGCATCCGTGCCGTCGAAAATCGCGTTCGCCACGTCGCTCGCTTCCGCGCGGGTCGGGCGCGGGTTGCGCTGCATCGAATCGAGCATCATCGTCGCCGTAATAACCGGCTTGCCGACCTGGTTACATTTTTTGATCATCGCTTTTTGCACGATCGGCACGTCTTCGGCCGGAATTTCGACACCGAGGTCGCCGCGCGCCACCATCAAGCCGTCGGACACTTCCAAAATCTCGTCAAGGTTGTCGACGCCTTCCTGGTTTTCGATCTTGGAAATGATCTGAATGTGCGAAGCATTGTGACGCTCCAAAATTTCGCGGATTTCGATGACATCCGCCGCTTTACGCACGAAAGAAGCCGCGATGAAATCGACGCCTTGCTCGATACCGAACACGATGTCGTTCGCGTCTTTTTCGGTAATGCCCGGCAGATTGATTTTCACGCCCGGGACGTTGACGCCTTTTTTACCACCGAGCAAACCGCCGTTTTTGATCAAACATTCGATATCGCCGCCGCGGATATCCACGACTTCGAGTCCGATCAGGCCGTCGTCGATCAGAATCGTCGAGCCGATCTTTACATCGCGAGGCAGCTCCTTGTACGTGATCGAAACACGCTCGGCGTCGCCTTCAACTTCCTCCGTCGTCAAAACGATCTTGTTGCCCTGCACAAGCTCGACCTTTTGGTCGCCCTTCAGCTTGCCGGTGCGGATTTCCGGACCTTTCGTGTCGAGAAGAATCGCCACCGTCTTGTTCAGCTCTTTACAAGCTTGACGCACGTTTTTGATCCGGTTGCCGTGCTCTTCGAAATCGCCGTGGGAGAAGTTCAAACGGGCGACGTTCATCCCGGCCTCGATCAGCTTTTTGAACATGTCAACGGATTCGCTGACAGGTCCGATCGTACATACAATTTTCGTTTTACGCATGACTGCCCTCCTGAATATAAGTAAACCTGCCGATTTCTCGGAATTTTTTATATCGATCCTCCACGAGCTCGTCCTCCGAAAGGCGGAGCAGCTCCTGAAGGTGATTCCAAACGCTGGTCTTGATGCTTTCCGACTGGGCGGCGAGGTCGCGGTGCGCTCCGCCCTTCGGCTCGGGCACGATTTCGTCGATCACGCCGAGCTCCTTGATATAACCCGCCGTGATCTTCATCGATTCCGCCGCCTCCATCGCACGGGAAGCATCTTTGTATAGAATCGAAGCCGCAGCTTCCGGCGTGCTGACGGAATAGATCGCATGCTCCAGCATCAGCACGCGGTTGCCGACGCCGAGCGCAAGCGCTCCGCCGCTTCCGCCTTCGCCGATGACGACGCAAATGATCGGCACCTTAAACGAGGCCATCTCCATCAGGTTGCGGGCGATCGCTTCGCCTTGCCCCCGCTCTTCCGCGGCATTGCCCGGGTAAGCCCCCGGCGTATCGATAAACGTGATGATCGGGCGGCGAAACTTGTCCGCCTGTTTCATCAGCCGAAGCCCTTTGCGGAAGCCTTCCGGGTGCGGCATGCCGAAGTTGCGCGCGATGTTATCCTTCGTATCTTTGCCTTTCTGGTGGCCGACCACCGTGACCGGAATGCCGTTCAGCTTCGCGATCCCGCCGACGATCGCCAGATCGTCGCCGTACAGACGGTCGCCGTGCAGCTCCAGAAAGTCGGTGAAAATGTTATGGATATAATCAAGCGACGTCGGGCGCTGCGGATGTCTCGCCAGCTGGATTTTCTGCGAGGTCGTCATCTGGCTGTACAGCTCTTCTTCGAGCTGACGATAGCGCTGCTCGAGACGCGCGATTTCTTCGGTAAAATCGATCTGCTTGTCCGCTCCGAACTTGCGCAGCTCCTCAATCTTCGCGCGCAGCTCCACGAGCGGCTGTTCAAAAGGAAGTTCACCCGCCACTGACATTCGCCCCCTTCACCGTATGCAAATCGAGAATTTTGATCAGCGTGCTGCGGATTTCTTTGCGCGGAATCACTTTGTCGACTTGTCCGTGCTTCAAGTTGAACTCCGACGTCTGGAAGTTGTCCGGCAGCTTCTGCCGGATCGTCTGCTCGATGACACGGCGGCCCGTAAAACCGAACGCCGCCCCCGGCTCGGCGATGATGATGTCGCCCAGCATCGCGTAGCTCGCCGTCACGCCGCCGAACGTCGGGTCGGTGATGACGGAGATGAACAGCCCCTCCTGCTCGGCGAACTTATGCAGCGCCGCGCTTGTTTTGGCCATCTGCATAAGGCTCAGGATGCTTTCCTGCATGCGCGCTCCGCCCGAGGTGGAGAATACGATGAGCGGGTACTTCTTCTGCATCGCGTGTTCAATCGCCTTGGCGACCTTTTCCCCGACTACCGACCCCAGGGTGCCACCCATGAAATCGAAGCTCATCACCGCGACGACGACCGGAAACCCGCCGATCGTGCCTTCGCCGGTAATGACCGCATCATTCATGCCCGTCGCCTCGACCGCTTTGGCGTATTTGGCCCCGTAATCGGGAAACTCCAGCGGATCCTCCGACATCAAATCGGTATCATACTCAAAAAAACGGCCCTCATCCATCGTCATTTGAATACGTTCCACCGCATTCAATTTAAAATGATAGCCGCAAGCCGTACACACTTTTAAATTTTTGTCGAGTTCCTTCGTAAATTGAATCGTGCCGCACATCGGGCATTTATTCATCAAACCCTCGGGAATGTCGCGTTTGGTCCGCTCCGTCGGGATCGTAGCGTATTTCCGTTTTTTCTGAAACAAATCTTTTATCGACACAGGCTACACCTCACAGGCATTCCTAGTAATTTTCGCTTAATAATCGGATGAAGTTCTATGTAAAATCGCATTAAGCACTTCCTGTGCCTCTTCGAGCTCACCTTCGGGAACCAAAATCTCAAACTGGTTTTTCGTCATGCTGATCGCACGGACTTGTACGAGAAAACCTTCTTCCGTCATCTTTTCCTTGATTCTTTCACAAATCTTGGCCGTCGGTGCAATGTAAATCACCGTCCACATGAAAAAAGACCTCCTAAACATGCCCTGTCACGCGGACAACTGTGCCCACGCAATGGATTCATGATATCACAAGTTGCCTTTTTCCCGCAACAAAGCCAGGAGCCGCCAGGGGGCGTATGCGCGGGCGGACGGACGGTTTTACCCCAGAAAATCCTTCTCATCCTCATGATCGTGGGCAATTCGCGCCGACGCCGCCGCAGCCAGACCCGCCACAAGATCGTCGAGGAACACGTGAATTTTTTGGCTGTGATCGTTCAGTTCGCGGATGATGCCCATCTTTACCTTGTCCAAATAGCCGAAGCTGGTCAGTCCGATCATGCCGTACACGTGGACGATGCCGAGCGCCAGCGTCTCATCGGCGCCGTAAAGCGACGCATCCTTCTCCATGATCGTTTGCAGTGGCTGCGGCAGCAGCTTTTGCTCGGCCAATTCGTCCAGCGCAATGCCAGTGTACAACGTATACTGGACCTCGCGTTTTTTCAGTACGGCAAGCACGCTTTCCACGCATGCCTCTTTGGAAAGCTTCGGATTGTAAGGTTTTTGTAAATGGTGGACGATCTCTGCGATCGCTTCGACGGTTACCCCGCGTTTGCTCAATAGTTCGACGATCGGTTGAACGGACATGGATATGCCTCCTCCGGCTTTGCGATTTTTTGAGGGTTTTACCATCGTATGCCGGAGGGCTGACAATTATTTCACCTTTACAGTATCTTTACCGAGCAATTTTTCAATTTCGCCAAAAAGCTCCGGGGACGGTCTCACCGCGTAAGAATCGCTCAGTCCGATCGTTTTCTGGCTGCTTTCGTAGTACAATGCGACCGTGAGCGGCCCTTTCGACTTGAGGAGCAGCGCCTTAAGCTCCTCCAACACCGCAGGCTGCTCGCGGCCTGCGGAGATTTTGATAAACACGCGCTGGCTCGTTTTCGCGCGTGCCGCGGTTCCTGTCCGCGCGGCCGGCGATGCGGCCCCAGCCGGATTTGCCGGGCCCGCGGCAGGGCCGGGAGCGCCCACGGAGCCGCTCACGCGCGGAGCGGCGGCGGGTTGCGCTTCGGCAGCGCGCCCGCCGCCGGGGTGCGCACCTGCCGCTCGCGCCACCGCCGCAGGCGCATCCGCGCCACCGCGCCTCTCCGCCGCGCGCCCGCCTCCGGGCTGCGCGCCTGCCGGGCGCACTTCCGCCGGCCGGGCGCCGGCGTTGCGGGTACTCGCCGGCTGCCCCCCGGCCGCGTGCGGCTCCGCAGCCCGCTGCGGCTGCCCCGCAGCGGCCGCGGTACGGCCCGCCGCTGCCGCCGGCCGGCCCCCGCCGGCCCCGCTTCCGCCGAATCGCCCTCCTGCGGATGAAGGCACGAACCGCTTCGCTTTTTCCTTCAGCTCCGGATCGTTCAGCATGATCACCAGGTCGGCGAGCAGCTTGACGTCCTCGTCGCCGTGCTGCAGCTTGGCGCGAATGTACACCAGGCTGCCTTTTTGTACGAGCGGCGCGTACCGCTTCCACGTTTCCGGGAACAGCACGACCTCCGTTTTGGCGATGCGGTCCTCGAGCTCGATAAACGCCATCGGCTGGCCTTTTTTTGTGACGATCGTCTTGCACGAAACGACCATGCCCGCCACGGCTACGTCGCTATGATCGGGCAGCTCGATCAGGTAATGGATCGGCTCCGCCTCGAGCTCATCGATCAGCTCCGCATAGTCGTCCAGAGGGCTGCCGGAAATGTACAGGCCGAGCAGCTCCCGCTCCAGTTCCAGCTGCTGCGATAAAGTGAGCGGCGCCACCTCCGGGTACTCGACCTCCCAGTTGACCTCCTCGGTAAAACCGAGCAGCGACAGCTGCAGGTCGTCTCGCTCCTTGCGCCACTTGACGGCGGCTTCGATCGTTTCCTCCAGCATGCTGAGAAGCTGCGCCCGGTGGCCGGGCAGCGAATCGAACGCGCCGGCCTGAATGAGCGATTCGATCACCCGCTTGTTGCACACGCGCAGATCGACCCGGCGGCAAAAGTCGAGCAGGCTCTCGAACGGTCCGATCTGCCGCTCCTGCAAAATCGACTCGATCGCATGCGTGCCGACGTTTTTGATCGCGGCGAGCCCGAAGCGGATCGCTCTGGCGTTTGCCGCGGCAGCGCCGGCTGAAGCGTCCACGTTTTCGGCGGCGGATGCATCGCTAGCCCTCTCACGGGAATGTACGTTCCCATGAACAGCATCCACCGGAGCCGCGTCCGCTCCGGACGGACTCTCGGCGCCTGCGGACATAAGCGGCTTCCCCTCCGGCCCAAAATCCCGGCCTGTCTGCATCACCGGCGTGAATACATCGCGGCTTTCGTTGATATCCGGAGGCAGCACGGCGATGTCCATTCGACGGCATTCGTCGACATATTCCGCTACCTTATGGTGGCTGCCGAGAACCGCCGTCAGCATCGACGCCATAAACTGCACCGGGTAATGCGCCTTCAGATACGCCGTCTGGAAAGCAAGCACGCCGTAGGCCGTCGCGTGCGCCTTCGGAAAGCCGTAATCGGCGAAGCGCACGATCATGTCGTATACCTTGTTCGCGTCCTCTTCGGAGTAACCTTGCCGGGTGCTGCCGCCCACGAAATGCGCGCGCTGCTCGTCAAGCACCTCGCGTTTCTTTTTGCTCACCGCCCGGCGCAGCAGATCGGCTTCGCCGAGGCTGAAGCCGGCCATTTTCGAAGCGATCTGCATGATCTGCTCCTGGTAAACGATGATGCCGTACGTATCGCCGAGAATCGAAGCAAGCTCCGGGTGGGGGAACTCCACCTGCTGCTGTCCGTGCTTGCAGGCGATATATTTCGGGATGAATTCCATCGGACCCGGCCGGTACAGCGCAAGCACGGAGATGATGTCCGTAAACGCCGAGGGCTTCAAATCTTTCAGCACCCGCCGCATGCCCGGGGATTCGAGCTGGAATATCCCCGTCGTATCGCCATGGCTGAGCAGCGCATAGGTGGCAGGGTCGTCGTCCATCGGTATCCGCTGGAAGTCGATCTTCGTGCCGTACTGCTCGCGGATCCAAAACAGCGTTCTTTCTATAATAGAAAGCGTTCGCAGCCCGAGAAAATCCATCTTCAGAAGCCCGATCGCTTCCAAATGCTCCATCGGGTACTGCGTCAGCGCCGTCTGCTCATTGCCTTCCTGAAGCGGCACATACTGGGTCAAAGGCTCGCGGGAAATAATCACGCCGGCGGCGTGCGTGGAGGCGTGACGAGGCATGCCTTCCACCTTCATCGCGATCTCGAGCAATTCCGCCGTTTTCGGATGCTTCTCGGACAAAACCTTCAGCTCGGGACTGTATTGCAGCGCCTCCTGCAGCGTTACGCCGAGGTGGTGCGGAATAAGCTTCGCCGCCCTGTCCACCTCGTTGTACGGCATGTTCAGCACGCGTCCGACGTCGCGAACGGCGGCCTTCGCCGCCATCGTACCGAACGTGATGATTTGCGCGACATGCTCCTTGCCGTACTTTTGCACGACATAATCGATCACTTCGTCCCGGCGCACGTCGCTGAAGTCGATATCGATATCCGGCATCGTGACGCGCTCCGGGTTCAAAAACCGCTCGAACAGCAGATCGTATGCGATCGGATCGACGTCCGTAATCCGCAGCACATAGGCGACCAGACTGCCTGCGGAGGAACCCCGGCCCGGGCCGGTGGCGATGCCCCGCTCATGCGCGAAGCGGATGAAGTCCCAGACGATCAGAAAATAATCGCTGAACCCCATGCTGTCAATGATGCGCAGCTCGTAATCGAGCCGCCGCTCCACCTTCTCGCGGAAAGCTTCGTCCTCCCATTTAGGCGTATGCCCGTACCGCTTTTCGAGCCCCATCCAGCACAATTCCGCAAGATATTCGCCCGCTGTCCGATCCTCGGGAATCGGCGCAAATTTTGGCAAAATCGACTGACCGAATTCGATCTCCAGATTGCATCTCTGCGCCACGATCTCCGTATTTTCGATCGATTCCGGCACGTGCGCGAACAGCTTGTCCATCTCTTCGCCGCTTTTCAGATACATCTGACTGGTATGAAACTTCAGCCGCTCCTTGTCTTCGACCGTCTTGCCGGTACCGATGCAGATGAGAATATCCTGCACGGCATGATCTTCCTGTTTTACATAGTGCACATCGTTCGTGGCGATCAGCGGAATGCCGGTATCCTCGCTCAGCCGGATCATCGCCTGCATCACCTTTTTTTGCTCGAGGAGGCCGTGATCCTGAAGTTCCAGGAAAAAGTCCTCGCCAAAAATGCCGCGATACCGCAAAGCCGCCTTTTTCGCTTCTTCATATTTATCGTGCAGCAGATGCTGCGAGATTTCACTCCCGAGGCACGAGCTTAAACAGACGAGCCCTTCCCCGTGCCGGGCGAGGTGCTCGTGATCGATTCGAGGTTTATAATGGAAGCCCTGCAGATGGCCGATCGTGCAAAGCTTCATGAGATTCCGGTAGCCCTGCTCGTTTTTGGCAAGCAAAATGAGGTGGTAGATCGGCTGCTCCTGGCGCGTTCCTTTGTCACGGATCGAACCCGCCGTGTAATACACCTCGCAGCCAATGATCGGCTTGATGCCATGCTGCTTGCACGCCTTGTAAAAGGGAATCGCGCCGTACATCACGCCGTGATCCGTCAAGGCGAGCGACTTCATGCCGAGGCGGGCGGCCTGGCCGACCAACTCGTCGATCCGTGCCGCTCCGTCCAGCAAGCTGTATTCACTGTGCACATGAAGATGGGTAAATCGGCTCATGCCGCTGCCTCCTCCGGTTCGTGGACTTTTTCTTGAAATGTGTCTGCGGGTAACTACTAAGGGAGGAATCCATCTGTCATGGGTGGAGGTATCCCCTCCGGCCCGCTCTTGAAATCATATGAACTTATTTGAAAATTTAGAGGTATTCACATGATTTCAAAGGCGGGACGTAAACTCCTCCGGGGAATACCCCTCACCCTTGTCACAGGATTCGTCTCTAGCAGGTGACCACCGAAGAACAAACATTTCAAGAAAAAGTCTATATATTTCTTCTATTTTATCATATTGCGGTAGGGGTGTCCCATACATTAGCAGTAGAGGGACAAACCCGGCACGATCCGGGATAGCGGAAGGCAGGCGGCTTGGCATGTTTTGGGCGAAAATGACGGAATGTTTCTTCGTGGCGTTCGGAGCCGTGCTCGGAGGGTCCATGCTGGCCGGGATCGGTGCGATTTTCATGCTGGAGCCGCCGACAACAACGATGCTGCGCATCTCCGACAACATTAAAATCTGGGCACTCGTCGCTGCGGTGGGCGGAACGATCGATCCGCTGCGCGTCATCGAGAGCAACTTTTTGGGTGGCCATCTGTCTCCCGCATTTAAGCAAATCCTGCTGTTCGTCAGCGCATTCGTCGGAGCCTCCATGGGCACGTCGCTCATCCAATGGATTTGCAAGGGGGGAGGGACGTCTTGAGAGTCCCGCAGTTTGAATATTATGCTGGGCTGCTTCAGGCGTTCGGCCTCATGCTGGCGGGAGCCGTCATCGGCAGCGCCGTCTTCATGGGCATTTATAAAAACAACTTCAATATCGTGATCGAGCAAAACCGCGAGCTCAAAAAGGAGCAAGCCGAGCTGCTGGAAAAAATCGAGACGAACAACAAGCTGCGCAACAAGCAAAGCGTCATTGGCGACGTCAAAGTTTTCGTCTCCTCCGGGGATAACAGCCAGCTGGACAAAATTGCCGCAGGAGAGCTCGAGCGGAAGGTCGAACAGGATCTTAAGGTCGTAATCGGGCAAAAAATATCAGCCTTCGAGGAAAATCCGCAGCTGTACGAAAAACTGATCGCCCAGCGAATCTACCAAGGTGTCGCACAAAAAGACTACACCGTGTCCGTCAAAACGATGGTGCTTACGCAAACCCAGCTGAAAGTATGGATCGTCGCCAAGGAATGGAACCGCCTCCCTGCGGGATAAGCCGCTAATGCATTTTCCGGCAGCAGCCGTACGAAGTCGCGAAGATTCAAAGCAGCTTCGGGACGCCGCAAGCCGTCGGACGAACAGATGACACAGCTGCAACCTTTCCGGCATAAAAAAACCGCAAAACCGCCTTCCTGCTGGAAAACGGTTCGCGGCATTGCTTAATATTTTCGAACAATATCGGTATACTCTGTCCAAGACCCCTTGATCTTGATCGTTTTGACGTCCGCTTCCGTATGGCCGTTTGGCCAGACGCCGGTAAACGTAAATATATAATTTCCGTCCGGAAGCTGCTCGAAATCGTCTCTTTTCATCTCCCCGTTCCACTTCAGTCCGCCGCCGCTGCCGCTTAAGGCGATTTTCATTTCCGTGTAGCTCATGCCCGCATTGACGGAAACCGCCGGGTTCGAAACGTCCGCTTCCAGCTTAAACCCTTCGCCGGCCCAGAACATGTCGTAAGGTCGCGGCAATTCGGGATCTCCCGTTTTGGCGCGGTTGTAGGCTTGGCGATTCAGGTTCCATTGGTCAAAATGCTTCACGAACCCCGTTATCGTCAAATCCCCGACATTGACGGGCTTGGTGACGCTGGAGCAAAGTCCGTACGGATCGCAGGCCGTAAGGGTCACAACGTAAACACCCGGATGATAATCGGTAATATCGCCCGAAATCGTCGCATCCGTCGTCGTCTGGACCGGAACGGCCGGCGAGCCTGCCGGACCGGCTGCGCTCCAGGTGAAAGATAAACTGTGTCCGTCCGGGTCGGATGACCGGTTAATCAGCGTGATCGTATCGCGTTCATACGCCGGATTCGGCGTCCAGCTGAAGTCGACTGCAGGCGGTCCGTTGATATAAAACCAGGTGACGGAAGACCAGCCCGAGGCTGCGCCGTATTGATCCCAAACCTGCACGCGGACCCCGTATAACCGGCTTCTCGGCAAATCCTGATTGGGCGTCCAAGCTCCTAAGGTGCCGGTCGTATTTTGAGCGACGATACCGGAGTCAGCGGCAACATCGAAAGAGTCGTTTAAAATTTGCACCTGGTAGTTGGAGAATACTGCTGCTGCATCCGGATCGGACTGCAGCCATGTTACCGTCGGCCGGGTCGAATTCGTCACGTCCGGATTCGTTTGCGGGCCGGTCGGCCACGTCAGCACGACAGATGGCGGCCGATTGACTGATATCCAAGTGTAACCTGACCAATCGGACCATAAATAACCATCGGTAGTCATTACCCTTACAGCAATAGGAATGCCGGTTGGCAGATCAAAATTTACTTGCCACCAATTCGTCGTTGCTGTAGTGTTCTGCCAGATTTCCCCCGTGTCTTTGATCATTCCGTTTGTAGGGTCGGTATCCGTATCGAATTGGAACCTGAAATAAGTGAACGTCGTGCCGGGGTCCGGGTCGCTTTGATACCAGCCTACCGTCGGCCGCAGCAGGTTCGTCATATCCGGGTAGCTGGAAGATGTGCTGCTCGGATACGCCATGCTGGCGGAAGGTGCCCGGTTCGTGATCATCCAGCCTACATTACTCCAGTCCGAACACTTTTCACCGGCGCAAACTTGCACCTGGACTTGGTACTTCCCCCCCATGGAGAGCTTCGTGTCCATTGTCCACGCCCAGTTGTTTTGCGTCGTGTTCATGCTCCTGTTGTTGAAACATTCCGTGCAATTACCCCACTGATCTTTAATCGTCAAATTAAAGGTCGTGAAGATCGTTCCCGGATCGGGATCGTATTGGTTCCAAGTGATGGTCGGTTGCAGCGAAACCGGCGTCGGAGCGTCAAACGTTCCGGTCGGGAACGTCAGTATGACGCTTGGCGGGTTATCCGGCGCAGCTGTGCATCCGTCACAAATATAGATGGTTGTTTCGTAATACTCCGACCATGCCTTGTATTCGTCCTGCACGGCTTTCGCTACGATATACGTGCCCGATTCCGTCGGGTTTGTGAGCTGGCTTTGCACTAAGTTACCGCTCGGCGTGATGTAGTAATACTTTTCACCAAAAATGCCGCGGGTTCCACTGTATGCAGGCTGGCAATCTCCAGAATTATAACAACGGTCCGGATCGTAGGAATAATCGGTCCATTGGACTTTGTTCCCGGCGCCTAAAGCTACGCTGAAGTTGGCGATGGGCCTCCGATGAACAATGAGATACTGCGAATACCATTCCGCATACTTGGAATGCGCTTCAAACAAGTAATCGCCGTATGCAATTCGGTGATTCGGATGCGGATCGTCCGGCACCCGGTAGTCGATTTTGTATACGCCAACCTTGTCGAAGCTCGGGAATACCGTCTGTACGGTGCGTCCGTGGAGTGATGATAATCCAGATTTCCCATCCCCGGCATCAAGGAATTTGGTCGTATCGATGTGATTATAAGACCATTGTGTTCGCGGGTCTAACCTCGGATCGTTTTCCGGGTCCGAGTAGGTCGGATCGTAAATGACATTCGTGTCCACAATTGCCACGCCCGGCGTATTAAAGTTTGCGCCTGGTGTGGCCCATTGGAGCGTGATGCCTTTAAATTCCGTGTTGTCCGCCGCCGAATAAGGGCCGATCGTTCCTTGCGTATACGAGCTGTCATAAATGTCGATGACCATGGAGCCGTCTTCATATACCTTGATGTGATTTCCTGTCAGCTTAATCTGGTACGTTACCCAGCGCTCATTGGTCATCGTTCGCATCGCTTGGCCGATCGTCGTTTTCCTGCCGTTGACGATTTTGACCAGTTGGATGCTGTCCTTATAGTTTTCGAGGCGATACATGTTTTTAAAATCCTTGATCCGGAATCCGAGCCCGGCGTGCATGTTGACGTGATCGAGATTATGAAACTTCATGCTCCATGAGATCGTGCCGTTAGCCACCTGCGCGGAATACGGATTGAAGAGCTGTCCGAACGTAACCGCTTCGTTGCTGTAAGGCGATTGTCCCGTAAACGGCACATAGGAATATAATTGGGTTCCTGAAGCGTACTGGGTATCGCTGATAAATTTGATACTGGCATCGACTTCCTTACCGCTCCAAACATTATGAATGATGTTGGTTTCCTTATCCACCACCGCCCCGGAACCTTTATCATACAAAAGATCGCCGTAGTCCGATGGTTTTTTGCCTGCCCCAAATCCATTCTGAAAAACTTCGTATAAAGGAGACCCCGTCAAATGCGGCAAAAATTCAGCGAAATCACTCGGCTTGCTGGCGAATGTCGCTTCAGTTGAAACGTTTCGATATTGTTCCACGTCTTTATAGGTGTCATCTTCGTACACCGTCACGCGAACTTTCACATACTTGGCATCTGCTGAAATGTCTAATAAGGTTCCTCCGCCGCTCCCTATATTTCCTACGACTGAAGGCATTCCCGTGTTACCGTCCCAACGAACAAGTCCTGGAGCTTCCCATGTATAATAGTTGCCTTTTGCATCCAGAAGGGAGCTGCTAGTAAAAAACTTCTCCAATACACATTGATCGTTACAAGGCCACAAGTAGCCCGGGTAGGCGGTTGTCGAGCTGGCAGGCACCGCCGGAATTGTGGTGTACGTTTCCGTTTTGTAAGGGACTGTTTCTCCTTTCCGGTACGATTGAATCGTTCTTTGCGTTTTGTTGATGACTTTATAGTCCGTGTTAAACCGAACACGGGGGTTTTCACCCATTTTCTCCCCATTGCTAAAAGAAGGCATTGTTCCGGTATTGCTGTATCCGGGACCGCTGCCATACGTAGCGCGAAACGATCCGCTTTTAATCGACGAAACGGAGCCGCTGCGCAAGGCACTTATCTTATATACATTCCAACCGATATTATAAAATCTCAAACTGCCGGAGTAGCCGTCCGTTATGGCATAGAAGATAATTTCATCTAAATCTTCCCTTATCTCATAACTGCCGCAGGAGCCCCCGGTAACTCCTCCGCATGAAATGCTAATCGGATTATGGGTTGTACTTGCCAAATATATTTTGTTCCCTGTGTTAATGACCTGCAGAATGACAAACTCGTTATTTCCCAGTGACAGTAAAATGCCGGTAGGATAGTTTCCGCCGGTAGGTGTTATAATGTCTTGCTTGGACAAACCGTAATTCTCTGCGCCTAGCGGCAGCGAGAACGGGCTAAAATTGGGAGACACGCTCTCCCTTCGCGGACTTACCAAGCTGCCTTCGCCGGAAACGGACCATCCGTTCATGATCCAGGAAGCATCAAGGCTGGTCGCCGTCCAATTGACCAAATCCGATGGTTTGAATGGTGTAACATTCATCGGCATCGGTTCGGTGGCCGTGCCCGTTACCGTAAACGTCACATCGGGGTTGTCGTTGATGACCTGTACCGTGTAATCTTTCACGGCGTCTTTCCCAAAGTTTTCTTTGGCATAGACGCGGAAGCAGTAATTTCCGACATATGGCGGATTAAAGGCAAAATAATTCGCATCGTTCGAAATGACCGTGGTCGGGTTGCAGGTGCCATTATTGCCTGCATCATAGCCGTAAGACACCTGATATGCGTCAATCGTATCGCCGTCAGGACTGTACGAAGCATTTCTAAAAAACTTCGTTCCCCTTGTGATCGTTCCGGAATATTCAAATTGTATAACCGGCGGCTGATCGGGAACGACCGTAATATCATGCTTGTCAGGGCTAAGAGACTTTAGACCAGTATTATCAAAGACATGCAGATTCACCGTGACTTTCCCCGATTTTGGAAAAGATGTCGGCCGGCCGCTGACGTTGGATGTGGTGCCGTCGTCCCATTGCGCTTCATACCACCACTCGTCTCTGGAATGGTCGATAGACCGCCCGGTAACCGGCGAATAACTCTCATTTGCATCGAGCTCCGGAGTTAAGGTTCGCCCCTCCTTGACGGCGATTCCGCCATTGATTTTCGGGATCGGGTTTGGGCCTGTGACATACAGGTCGGCGCAGTCCGAGCCGACACCGCCGCGTGAATCCGTCACTTTTGCACATACCCTATGGGGCCCGAGGACTTCCGCGGTGATATTCGTATACTGCATTTTGTTGAAAGCCAGCGTCCATCCGTATTTACCCGGCAGCGATTTGATCCATGGGGTAAAGGTGGGGTTATTAAAGTCCCACTCCACCGTTAATTTGCTAGCGCTCTCGTCCGGATCGGATACGGAAACCACTTTCAGGAATACCTTTTCCCCTTGCGTGGTATTGTTGGTTTTTTCGTTGGAAATTGCGCTAAACCATTCGATATCAATGGACGGATTGTTATTCGGCGGCTGCGGCTTGATGACGAAGGTTTTCGGATCAATCAATGAAAAACCGCCGCATGTGTCCTTTATCGTATAGCTGACTTTGACCGTTCCATCTTGAATCCCGCCGGGATATTCGTCATGGTAATCGAAAATGTAGAAATCCTTGGTCGGCGTATACACGGCAATCCAATCCGTCTCGTACGCGATCGAACCTTGGGACATATAATACTTGCCCGATTCCGGCTTGCAGCTGTCCGGCGGCGTGTTGATCGTGACCGTAAACAGGTTTGAGTCGCCCCACTCAATTTCGGGTTTATCGATGGTTAGAGTGCCGGTTAGCTTCCCACCCGTTGGCGGCGGATCGGTCGGTCCTCCGCCTCCGCAAGAGGATAGGACCGTAACATCCTGCGTCTTTGCGTTATTGCCTTCGCCGGGTCCCTCATCAACGGTATTACCGCTATCCACGACAAAATTGAACGTATATGAACCGCCCGAGGAGAACGTATACGAAAAGGTTCCCGTTTTTTCTTGCAGTTCTCCCAATCCGTTAATGGTGAACGGACTGCCGCTTACATCGCTACCGTTCATGGTGATTTTGGCTTGAAAGCTGCCCGGTATGTTCGGTCCATTGTTGCGAATTTTGTACGTGAATGTCGTGCTGGCCCCTACCACGATGCAAGACGATCCGCTGGTGATGCTGACCGGAATCAGGTCGGGCCTGGCCGGAATCACGGCGTCTTCATATGTGACTTGAGCTTGCTTGGGATACTCGTAGGTTTCGCCTTGCAAATCGACTTTGAAGGCGTAAAAATACACCATAAGTTTAGCCCCGTTAGTATTGATCACTTTGGAATAAGGGCTTGCATAATTAAAGTCTTGTTTGAACTTGACTGAAAAGCTGGTTCCGGATGCAAGAGATACAGATATGTCATTGATTGTACTTTCATCAGCAAATCCATCTATTCCGCTACCATCTGGTCCCGGAATATTAACCTCGGTGTTTACCAGTGGATTACCATCTTGAGCCACGTTCTTAATAGCGTCAGCTGGCACAATATCAAGTATTTCATCCCTGAAGTCGTTGACAGTGTTTGTACTCGCCGAAAGTTCAAGCGACGTGAAGTCCGCGCTTGTACATCCGGGATATGCACGCATTGATGATCCTGCGACGGTTTCCATTGGAGCTGATGAGGAAGGGCATGTTACTTCACCCACAGCACTATCAAATACTGCATACCACTCTTTTCCATGTGGATCACCCACATTATAACGATACCATGCCCAATATGCTTTCAGGGACTGATTATTCTTAGACTTTACATGTAATTGTTTACCGGGAATATTGCCGCTCAAACTCCCGCTATATGAGGGGCTTCCTATAGCACTTGTGGGCGTAACATCACGGACGGTTCCGTTCTTGTCAGTCACCTTGATGCTTTTTATAACTTTACCCGATTTTCCGGAGATACTAATACCCGGCGTTATTTGCGTGTTTGTCGAATATGCACGATCGGTACTACTTAATCTGACGCTGTCGCCATAATCTAAGTCTACTGACTCAGTAATTTCTCCGGAAGCAGATGCTTCGTAGGGTGGAAGCAAAATCCCTATATTTAATAAGAGTTCTAAAATTAGGGTTAATGCCATGAGTAAAGATAGTCGTCTTCTGCGAATCATCTACGGCATCACTCCCAGTTTACTTGCCCAATGTATCAGGTACATAAGATTTGATTATGAACCGGCTTTGATCTTCTCTCGAATCATATGCAGGAGCATAAATGCTGATAGCTATCTCATTATTGTCTAATGCGAAACCTTTTTTCGGAATGATGAAGGCTGGGTAGTCGCCGGGAGATTTTACATATACTGGCGCTATTTTATTAAGAGATCCGGCGTACAATGCGTTTCGGTCTGGGGAGGTAATCCCATAGAATCCGTATAAAATGTTCCTTCCATATTTGGAAGTATCATTGTTAAAATTAGTATGGCGGTCAAAGAAAAGTACGTAACTTTGCGGGTAATCTTTTATAGGATAACCTGGTTTAGACGGTGCCCCCGACCAAAGTAACCCATCAATGTCCCCCAAAATCCAGCGATTCGGGTCGTTTGGGTCCTCCATATCGATTGCCACTAACTGATCAAGAGCGCCTTTAAACAATCCATCTGGTGTTTCCACAATCAATTTACTTTCGTCCCAAGGAAACTCCGGATATATCTTGCTCTTCCCATCCGCCCCGAAAAACTGCGGCATCACCATAAAGATGTTCGTCTTATGCCATTTCAGCTCGGCCCGGTTGACGGCTTGTTTTTGCACGGGGAGAGTTTCCCCTGCCCGTACCTTCTTGATCCGCTCGATGACGGTGATTGCTTGAGCGCGGGTCGTCACCTGGTCTTCCCCGAGCGTCCCGGTATCGTCTAGACCCTGTATGATACCTTTGCTCGTAGCAAGGTACATCCACTTTTTACTTTCATAGTTCGCTTGGCCGGTCGCACGAACGGCAAGGCGAGATACCTCTTCCCGCGAAATTGCCCCGTTCATGATGTTATCGCCATAAAATTCTTCATACTGGTGGATGCCGTTCGCTACAGCTGCATCGACATATGGCTGATACCACGGACCATCAGCACCCAGCCTCGGCTGAAACTTTAACGCGGCGACGATCATTTTGATAAACTCCGCACGGGTGATCGACGTATCCGGTTCGAATGTTCCGTTTGGGTATCCATCCACATACTTTTCCTGAACCGCATTCAAAATATCTTTTTTCGCCCAATGGTCGGCGATATCCGAAAAGGCCGGATTTTCCGCCAGCGCCGGGAAAACGAAAAAAACTCCCGCTACGACCGCCATTCCCGCGGCAGTCAGCCACCGTTTGATCTGTTTAACGTTCACCACAAAACCCACCCCTTGGTTGAATGTTTAGTTCCGCTCACCATCCCCTCCGTTCACCAGCATGAATTCGCCGGAAGGCGGGAATGGCACAGACACGCGCCCGCCGATAATGAATAAAAGCGCCGCATGCCCTTGCCACCGTAAAGAAGACTCTTCGCATATTACCCGGAAACAATTCGAAACGCGCTCCCCGCGGCCGGAAAACTGCTTCGCAGCTTCGACGAGCAGCGGCACGCAAGCGAGCAATGCCAACAAACCGATGGCGAGCATTTTTCTTCTTACCGCCGCTTCGCTTTTCTCCCCCCGTTTTAAGCGAAATTGTAGAATCATACACGTAGTATTACATAATTTTCCCATAATCGTCTACCAATTCCTTCCCATGATTTGTTAAAACAAAAAACCGCCCAAATCACGATACATTCGTGAAATGGACGGTTCTTCCGTTCCGAGGTTTAACTTGTAAGCAATAATTTACCATATGCGCATGCGATTTTCAAGACGGTTCATTGATTTTCTTGTCGAAAATAGCTACAGTTAAAGATAACCTATCGCAAAGGAAGTGCCTATTTTTCCATGGATACGATTCGAACCATACTGTTCGTTCTGATCGTGGTAATGCTGGTCGTCTCGGTCTACTTCAGCATCCGCTACCGCAGAGAGAGCGACCCGGGGCGGCGCGGACTGTTCACCTCGCAGATGAACATCTCGATCGGCATTATGCTCGCCATCATCGCTGTCACCCAGCTGTTCTTCTTTACCGACTCGGTGACGCGCAGAGTGTTCGGGACGGTCTGTTTGCTGCTCGGCCTGTTTAACCTGTTTGCGGGCATCCGCAACTACAGCATCTTCAGCCGTTACAAGGAACAAGGTCCGCCAAAGTGAAATTACGACTGATCGATCACCTGCGCGGTCAGCATAGCTTTGCAAACGAGAGATTGGGCGTGGTAAATTTCCACGTCCATTTTGCTGAATTTGCGGCTCACTTCGATGATTTTCGGACGAATTTCCACGACGCTGTCGATTTGCACCGGCCTGAGAAAATAAAACGACATGTTGTCCATCACAAGGTCGCTTTTTTTCACGTCCTGCACGACATGGTAGGCAGCCTGGGCCATCAGCGTCGTGAGCGCGCCTTCCGAAACGGAGCCGAAATGGTTGGTCATTTGCGGCGTGATCGTCCCGCGGAACAGCAGCTGCCCCTGCGCGTCCCGCTCCTCCGTGAATCCGCTCCAGATCAGATCCTCGAACGTTTCGCCGTTTTGCGGCTGCTTCTGGATATACTGCATCGCCCGCAGGACGTCCTTGCGGCTGATAACCCCGACGAGCTTGCGGTTACTGTCGACGATCGGCAGCAGCTCGATGCCTTCCCACACCATCATATGCGCGGCCGAAGCGACGGACGTTTGCGGGCTGGCGGTTACCGGATTTCGCGTCATCAGCCGGTCGATCGTCTGCTCCGGCTCGGCGCCGATCAGGTCCTTGGCAGTGACCATGCCGATCACGCGGTTCCACTCGTCGATGACCGGGAACCGGCTGTGCCCGGTCTGCTCGTTCATCCGCTGCCACTCCTTCAGCGTATGATGGCCTTTTAACGTGTAAATCGGCATCCCCGTAACCAAAATATCCTCGATCAGCAAAATCTTCTTCTTGATCAAACGGTCGTAAATCGCGCGGTTGATCATCGAAGCGACGGTAAACGTATCGTAGCTGCTCGAAATGATCGGCAAATCGAGCTCGTCCGCCAGCCGCTTCACTTCGTCGCTCGTATCGAAGCCCCCGGTAATCAGCACGCCCGCTCCCTGCTCCAGGGCACCGAAATGAGCTTCGCTGCGGTTGCCGACGATGAGCAAACTGCCGGCCTCGATATATCGCATCATCGCATCCTGCTCCATCGCGCCGATGACGAATTTATTCAACGTTTTCTCAAGACCGCCCCGTCCGCCCAAAACTTCGCCGTCCACCATGTTCACGACCTCGGCGAACGTCAGCTTGTCGATGTTTTGCCGCTGCTTTTTCTCGACGCGCACGGTGCCGATTCTCTCTTTTGTGCTGACCAGCCCTTGGTTGTCGGCTTCCTTGATCGCCCGATAGGCGGTCCCCTCGCTCACGTCAAGGGTTTCGGCAATTTTTCGCACGGAAATTTTAGTGCCGACCTTGAGACTTTCGATATATTGCAAAATTTGCTCATGCTTCGTGGACTGATGCGCTCCCTGCTGCTCCATACTGTTACACCTCGAATAAGACAAACTGTATCACTCTGTATTATATAATAGCATATATCGAGCAAATCAGCCATATCTCTACAAAATTGTAGAGAAATCAAAAAATTTTCGAAATATTGTAAAAATATGTTGAAATTCTGAATACGGTTCACTTATAATAGGGCTACAGCACCAGTTCATACATAATATTCCATAAAAGAAAGGAGGTTCCCAATGATTTTGGAGCATATGCCGCTGGGCAGACAGCTGGACATCGTATTTCGCCAACTGAAGGAAGAGCTGGCTCATTTGACTTCCGGGACGATTTTCATCCAAATCCGCAACAACGTGATTGGTAAATTCGGAATCCGGCATTTCCCTCTGGAGAGCAAAGGCGACCAATTGCAGAAGATGGAAAAGGGGCTGTCAGAAGTACATATCGTTTCGTTTCACAAGATGGCTAAAGAGTCTTTGAAGCTGAAACGTTGGACGCACGGGGAAATTTTATTTGAGTTCGCCGTTAGACAAAACATGCTGTGCACAAGCGTCCAATTCGAATCGAACTACAATATGTCCAACCTGATGACGGATCCTGACCGCCTTGTGTAAGACCAGGCATACGGCACTTATTCCCAATTATACCTGAATCAAGCCTGTCAAAAGAAATAGTCCTCCGAAGCGTATACCCATTACCTTCGAAGGAGCTTCCTCATGCGAAGGTCCCGTATTCCGCCAACGGAATCGGGACCTTTGTACTTGCGGTTACTTTTTAAATTGCAGCATTTTCCGTCTGCCCTGCAGCATCTGCTCGAACTGCCATTTTTTCATCTTCTTCACCCGGCTCATCTCTTTCCGCGCTTCTTCGTCCACGCCGAGAATCTCATGCAAATGCGCAGCGATAACCATAAGGGCAAAGCAAATCCACGTTATGCCAAATACGTTCGGCAGCGTCATGCCTTCGCCGATATCGAGCCGGGGGACGGCATAAAACAGCATCCCCAAGGCGATGGCCATGTACACGATATTTTTCGTCCCTTTTCCTTTCACAGAGCCGTTCACTCCCATCTTCATCAGCGTCCCAGTTTCAGCTTATGAGGATGCGGGACAAAATAGAACCTGTCCGCCGCTCAGGCGCGCACTTGCACTTTCTTCTGCATCACCACGCGGGACATCCGGCCGTAACCGAGCACCAGCAGCCACGGGATAATCATGCTCAGGAGGAAACCCGTAACGGTATATACATGGTAGCCTCCCACCTGCTCGGGTAAAAAATAGGTGCGCCAAAAGGACAATACGGACGGATGCACGAGATAGATGCCGAACGACGCGGCTCCAAGCGCAAGCAAAGCTTGCGACAGCCGGGGCACTCTGACGGTCAGCAGCCGCCCGAACCAAATAAACGCAGCCGAGGCGAGTATGGGGTAAAGGTTAAAAAGCAGCTCGTACCAGATGGCGGGTAAGTAAATGCCCTTCCATTGCTCCAGCTCGAACAGCATCATAAAGGCCCCTCCGCAAAGCAGCGCCGCCGGAGCAATCCAGCCGATATGCTTGCCCAGCCACGCGACAAAAGCATCGTAATACAAACCGATAAAACCCCCGAGCGTAAACAGGCTGAAATACGTCGCACACAGTGATGCGGAGTGCTCGAAGGAGTAGCCGTAACGCTGGATTTCGTAAAAAACGACTTGAATGGTAAGCCCGACAAGCCAAAGCAACCGCCGGAACCAGACAAAACGGGCGCAAAGCGTCATCAAAAGCGGGAACAGCAAATAAAATTGCACGATAATGACGATGAAATACAAGTGGTATGCGGCATCCGACCAGGGGAGAAGCTCCGCAAATTCACGCCAGTCCAAGCGGATGCGGGTGCGGTCGACAAGCCACTGGTCGTAGATGTAGTAAAAAAACGACCAAATCAAATACGGAATGACAATCTGCTGAATTCTTTTGCGATAAAATTGAGCCGCCTGTCTGGCGCCCCAATCGCCGGAATAACGGTAAAACAAAACGAGTCCGCTCAGAAAAATAAACACAGGCACCGCAAAATTGCTCAGCTTGTTGATCGCGAGATAGATGCTTTGTCCGATGCTCCCGGACGGCAGCTCCACAGTCGCTTCGCTCGTACCGTGAATCGTAAGCACCGCCAATATCGCAATAGCCCGAACGATGTCCAGCTCGATCAGTTTTCTTTTCGCCATGTCAGATCCTTTCGCGCTATGTAAAAGGTTTGTAAAGATTTCTTTATTTTTTGATTGTATCATAAAGAAGGCACAACCGGGAAGCTTGTAAAATTACTTAACATCACTTATATTCACTTAAATATGCTTATTTTCACTTGAAATACTTAAGCAATAGTGATTAAATAAATACATCCGATAGGAATCAGATGCGTTTATCACTTAAAAAGGAGGAGATTCGACTGTATCAGGAGGAACGTATCATCGCCATTTTGCAGTATATGAAAGAACACGGACGGATCAGCGTCGATACGATCTGCGAACGGTTCGGCGTTTCCCGGGATACGGCAAGAAGGGATATGGTCAAGCTGGAGGAGCAGGGCAGCATTTTACGCACGCGCGGCGGAGCCATCCTGCCCACCCTTTCCAAAGATATTCCGACCTACGATAAAAGAATGACCGACGAAACCGCCTCGAAACGGGCTATCGGCAAGCTGGCCGCCTCACTCATTCAGGATCGGGATTTTCTGCTCATGGACGCGTCGACCACCGTTTGGTGCGCCGCGGAGGAAATGCGTACCGAGAAAAACGTCGTCGTCACCAACTCGATCGACATCGCCTCCGCGCTGATCGCGAAGCCGGGAATGACCGTTCACATGCTGGGCGGGCAGCTTAATGCGGAGCACCGGTATATTTTCGGAGCGAGAACGCTCGAAATGCTGCGGGATTACCAGGTCGACAAGCTGCTGCTCGGCACGTGTGCGATCACGCTTGACGGCATCTCCACCCCTTTTGAAGAAGAAGGCTACGTGATGCGTGAAATGATGAAAAGGTCGGATCAGGTGATTTTGCTGGCCGATCACTCCAAGTTCGGCAAAAGGCAGTTTCATCGCGTGGCGGGCTTCGAATCGATCGATATTTTGATCACCGACAGAGAGCCGGATGAGCCGCTGCGGGAAGAGCTTCAGAAACACCAAGTGAACATTATGCTGACGGAAGGAGTGTCGCAAACGTGATTCAACTTATGATTACCGACTTGGACGGAACGCTGCTGACCCACGACAAGAAGGTGCGCCTGGAGGAAAAAAGAGCTATTCGCGAAGCGGCCCTGCAAGGGGTGCGTTTCGGTATGGCGTCCGGGAGGATGCATCCGGAAATGGCCGTCATCGCCCGGGACATCGGCATTCCGATGCATATCGTTTCGCAGAACGGGGCGTTCGTTCATACGTCGGAAGGAAAGCAGCTTCGGGAAACATTTTTTATGCCGGAGACCGTGAGGCAGATCATGCGGATCGGGGCGAAATTCGACCTGCTGTCCGTCGTTTGCGCATTCGACCGCAACATCGTCGCCGCATGGGATGAACGCGCCGAGAGGAAACAGGAGAGAATGTCCATCAAGCTGAGCTTCGAGCCGGATGTGCTTGAGCGGCTTGGCGGCGGCGTGGACTGCAGCAAAATTACCTTTTTCGGACCCATCGATTTGCTGCTGCAGCTGCAAACGGATATTCGAAATGCGATGGGTCATGAAACGGATACGTTCATCTCCGACGCCGATTGTTTGGACGTCATGCCCCGCGGCATTTCCAAAGGCAGCGGTCTCGGCATCCTGATGGAACATCTCGGACTTGAGCCGGAGCAGGTCGTATGCATCGGCGATTCGTTCAACGACGTGCCGATGTTCCGTGCAGTGTCCCACAGCTTCGCTATGCCGGGCAGCCATCCGGATGTGCGCAGATATGCCCGATATAACGCAAACAGCGTATCCCACGCCATCGAGTGGCTGCTGAGCTTTAACCGCAAGCGTAAAATCGCCGGTTTTCCGGGAGGTGACTGATCGTGGCAATGAGACTTCTTTGGATCGGCTGCTTCTCGTATTTGCTCATCGGCTTCACGCATGTGATCATCGGCTCGGTTCTGCCGGAGCTGCTGCACTTGTACGGCAAAAGCTACAGCGCCGGCGGCGACCTCGTTTTCGCCCAATTTTTCGGGCTGCTGACCGGCGTGCTCTGCATGCCTTGGCTGGTGCGAAGGCTCGGACGGCGCAGCAGCCTTGTGCTGGCGTTCGGCTGCATGACGGTGGCGGAGACGTGGATCAGCTTTCTCCCCCCTTGGCCCGGTCTGCTGCTGCTCGCGTTTGCCGCGGGCTTCGGCTTCGGGCTCGTGGAATCGAGCGTCGGCACGCTCGTGCTGCGGGCTGTCCGGGACCGTCAAGCGGTTGCCATGAGCCGGCTTGAGGTGTTTTTCGGGCTCGGCGCGCTCTTGATGCCGTTTATTTCCGGGTTTTTGATCGCTTACGGGCTGTGGACGTGTTCGTTTTGGTTTCTGGGCTTGTCTTCGCTGTGCATGCTGCTGTTTTGGCGGAAGCTGTCGTTCGGCGAGGAAATGGACGCGTATTTGATTCATCGCAGCGGCGCAGAGCCGGAGAGTTCCGGAGAAACGGCGGCGGGTCGGGCCGAAGCGGAGGGAACCTCACCTGTCAAAGCCGCGGCTGCCGTGGGATATCGCCGAGGTTCGCTGCCTCTGCTTATCGCATTTATCGCCGTATTTTTCATGTACGTGGGAAGCGAAGTCAGCCTCATTCATTACCTGCCATCCGTGTTCATCGAAAATTTCTCGCTCACCAGCTCGGCCAGCACGATCAGCGTCACGATCTACTGGGCCGCCATGGTCGCCGGCCGCATGGTCGCCGGCTTCGCAGCGGAGCGGGCCGGGTACGCCCGCTACCTGCTGCTCACCTGCATCGTCAGCGTCTTCGCGCTGATCGGCCTCGCCGTTGCCGCCAATCTTTGGGCGGCGTATGCGCTCGTGCTGGCGCTCGGGCTGCTGATGGCCGGCATGTTTTCGATCGCGCTGGTGTATGCGAACCAGCTGCTGCCCGGCACGACGGAGCGGACGACGAGCCTGCTCATCGCATCCGGCGGCCTCGGCGGCGCCGTGATGCCGCTCCTGCTCGGGCGGCTGATGGATGCCGCTTCGGCATCCGCTTCTTTATGGTGCGTGAGCGGGGCCGCTCTCCTCATGTTCGGCCTCATCGGCGCCGCGAGATTAGGGCAGGCGAAGCGGATGAGCGTGTCCGCGTGACAAACGGATGCGGCGCTGAGAGCGGCTTTTTCCTCCTCTCGCGCGGACACGCGGCGCTCCCGGGCGGCTGTTAGCCGGTTTTGCCGCCTCTCGGCCGATACGCACCGCCGATTCTGCGCTCCGCCGATGCCGAGAGCGGCTTTTTCCTCCTCTCGCGCGGACACGCAGCGCTCCCGGGCGGCTGTTAGCCGGTTTTGCCGCCTCTCGGCCGATACGCACCGCCGATTCTGCGCTCCGCCGACGCCGAGAGCGGATTTTTCCTCCTCTCGCGCTGCACCGCGGCGCTCCCGGGCGGCTGTTAGCCGGTTTTGCCGCCTCTCGGCCATCCCGCACCGCCGCTTCGGCGCTCCGCCGACGCCGAGAGCGGCTTTTTCCTCCTCTCGCGCTGCACCGCAGCGCTCCCGGGCGGCTGTTAGCCGGTTTTGCCGTCTCTCGGCCACCCCGCACCGCCGCTTCTGTGCTCCGCCGACGCTGAGAGCGGCTTTTTCCTCCTCTCGCGCGGACACGCGGCGCTCCCGGGCGGCTGTTAGCCGGTTTTGGCGTCTCTCGGCCACCCCGCACCGCCGCTTCTGCGCTTCGCCGGCGCCGAGAGCGGCTTTTTCCTCCTCTCGCGCTGCACCGCAGCGTTCCCGGGCGGCTGTTAGCCGGTTTTGCCGTCTCTCGGCCACCCCGCACCGCCGCTTCTGTGCTCCGCCGGCGCCGAGAGCGGCTTTTTCCTCCTCTCGCGCTGCACCGCGGCGCTCCCGGGCGGCTGTTAGCCGGTTTTGGCGCCTCTCGGCCACCCCGCACCACCGCTTCAATGCTTCGACGACGCCGAGAGCGCTTTTCCACTCTCGCCCGGACACGCGGCGCTCGGCTGCCCTCCAACGCCCGTACTCCTTTACCGGAGTGCGGGCGTTTTTGTATGCATCCGCCCGCTATTTGGGTGGCGATGGACCTGTTTTCTTTTCACCAAGGTAAAAATGTCCTCATATGATGAATTAGTTAGCTTTATTCAAGCCAGAAAGTCGGTGCTGGAAGGAGTTCGGTTCATGAAAAGAACAAAAGTCAGGGTACAAGTGCAAAGTGCCAGCATCTACATGGACGATAAGGTTATACTGCTCGGGGAAACCGTGATCAAAAAATGGAAGATCCCGACAGGGCAAACCTTGAATTTGCGCTTCGGTTCTTTCAAGCACGACGTGAAGGTTGCTTCGAGTCAGCAGCCTCTGGCCCTGCGCCTGTCGGACTCGCTTGCATCCAAGATGGGCCTGACGGGCGGCAGGCAGCTATGCCTGAAATACAGCGCAACCTCCCGCACCCTGAGCATCGGACCTCTTATCGGAGTTATGGTCAGCCGGGTATTCAGCAGTTCACCGGATCGTCCGTTCGGCACGATCACGGCGTTTTGCCGCGAAATGACCGACGCCTGCGAGGAGCACGGAGCTTTTGTTTATTTTTTCACGCCGGACGATATTAGCCCCCGCAGCGACACGGTGAAAGGATATACGTATTCGGGGCGCTGGATCCGAAATTCGTTTCCGGTCCCCCATGTCATTTACAACAGGCTGACTTCGCGCAGATACGAAAATCGTCCGGTCGTCCAGCAATTTATCCAAAACGCCAAGCTTCATCACCACAGCAGCATTTTTAACGAGAAATATCTCAATAAAAACGAAGTGTTCGATGCCCTGCGCAAGGAAGCGTCGCTGCACATTTATTTGCCGGAGTCGCATTTGCTGAGAAACGCACAATTGCTGAAGGGCATGTGCACGAAACATGCCACCGTATTTCTCAAACCGATAACCGGCAGCCTCGGCAAAGGCATCGTCCGGATTCGGCGGCAGGAGAGCGGAAGTTACGTTTGCCATTATGCGGGCGTAAACGGCACCCGCAAGCAGGCGTTCCCGAGCCTCACCGCCATGGTCCAGGCGCTCGCCGGAAAAATTAAAACCCGGCGTTACCAGGTTCAGCAGGGACTGAACCTGATCTCCGTCGGCAACCGTCCCGTCGACTTCCGCTCGCTCGTGCAGCGGGATAAAACCGGACAATGGGGAGTCACGTCCATTGTCGGACGCATCGCGGGAAACCATCACTTCGTGTCCAATCTGGCACGGGGGGGCACGTTATGCCCTGTGAAGGAGGCGATCGCCCGCTCCAACGCGGCAAACAAAACCAATGCGGCGGCAAGGCTGAAGCGCGCTTCGCTCCTGATCGCCAAAGGAATCGAGTCGCAAATTAACGGCCACTTCGCCGAACTCGGGATCGACCTGGCGATGGATACCGCGGGCAAGGTGTGGCTGCTGGAAGTCAATTCGAAGCCTTCCAAGGACGACAATACCTCTCTGCAGGCGGATCGCAAAGTGCGCCCTTCCGTGAAGCAAGTCGTCCAATACGCGCGTTATCTCGCCAAGTTTTGACCGGCTAGCAGGAAGGGGGAAAACGACCATGCCCGAAATGTTGCGGCAGCGGTTTCTAGGCATTATGACGTCCCCTGCGGAAGGAGAAATCCCTTTTCGGAATCGGGGCTTTTACCGTCAGCTCTGTTTGCTTGGGGCCAAAGCGGGGCTGGCCGTTTATGTGTTTTCGCCGCAAGACGTCGACTGGATGACGCGGACGACAGCCGGATACGCTTATGACGCCGCGGCCGGGTCGTGGTGCAAACGCCGGTTTCCGCTGCCGGATGCCGTGTATGACCGATGTTTTTTTTCCGGCAGAAAGCAGTATCTCGAATACCGCAAACAAGTGCGCCGGCTGAGCGGCGCGGGCATCGCCTTCCTCGGGGTAGGACTTGGAGGCAAATGGGACGTCCACCGCATGCTGCTGCGCGAACGGGAGCTGGCGCCGTATTTGCCCGAGACGACTCCGTACGCCGGCCCGAAAACGCTGGAGGCTTGGTTCGGGCGGCATGACGATGCGTTTCTGAAGCCGCTGGCCGGCTCCCAAGGCAAAGGCGCGCTGCACGTGCACAAAGACAAGGCGTCCGGCCTCTACCTCATCAACGGCAGGGACCGGCACAACCGAACGGTTCAATTGACCATTGCCGGGTTTACCCAACTGCAGCTCTGGCTCGAGCGCTTCATCCGCGGGCGCAGCTATTTGCTGCAGCGTTACCTCGCGTTAACGACGCCGGAAGGCGAGGCGTTCGACGTTCGCTCGCTGGTGCAAAAGGACGGCAGCGGCCGCTGGCGTCTGACCGGCATGGCCGTTCGTCGCGGGCGCCCCGGCAGCGTCACCTCCAACCTGCACGGCGGAGGCGACGTGGCGGAGATGATGCCGTTTCTCGCCGCACAATTCGGCGAGACGCACGCCGGGCGCATCGCAGCGGAGCTTGCCGCACTCTCCCGCCGGCTTCCGCCGGCGCTTGAACGCCGGCATGGCCGGCTTGCCGAGCTCGGCCTCGATTTCGGCATCGATGCCGCAGGCCGCGTCTGGTTTCTGGAGGCCAATTCCAAGCCGGGGCGCTCGATTTTTGCCAGGCTGAACGATTCCGAAGCCAGGCTGAACGCCTTGGCCAGCCCGATTCGCTATGCCGGGTACTTGATAAAGAGAACGTGGAATGGAGCAGATATACGAAAACTTGGCTTAGAAGAAGCTCCTTATTTTCCGAGGAGGAGTACAGGAGGACAATCATGAGTATCACTACCTGCACGATTCATGTGACGCAACGGCCGGAGAGAGCCATCTATCTCACCAGCGAGCTCGCCAAAACGTTAAAGCTGGCCAAGACAAAAACCGTGACTCTTCGGCTTGGGACCAAAAAGACGAACGCACCGCTAAAAATATTGAAAAAATCCGGGAGGCACGCCTACTTCCCTCCCTCGCTCGCCAGCGCCATCAAAATCCCGCCTTCGGGCTCCAGCATGATCATGTCGACGACCGGCAAAGACATTCAATTCGGTCCGCTCATCGGCATCATGACCGGGGTTCTTGCGAGCGAGTCGCGCCCTTTCGGCACGCGAACCGGCCTGATCCGCGAATTTATGAGTCCGGGCGAAGGCCGTTCGTTCACGTTCGCCTTCTCCCCGCGCCATGTCAATTGGGCGCAGGAGACGGTGCTCGGTTACTTTCCCCGCAAGGACGGCGGTTGGGTTCGCCGGACGGTGCCTTTGCCGGACGTCGTGTATAACCGGCTGCCGAGCCGCAAAGCCGAAAAGCTCGCCTCGATGGACAGCTTCAAGCAGCGTTTTCTGCGCCGGGGCATTCCGCTGTTCAACTGGGCTTTTTTCGACAAATCGGACGTCTACAACCTGCTTGAAGGGACGGAAGCGTTCAGGCATGTGCCCGAATCGCGAATGAATCCGACGCAAGCGCAAATCAAGGATATGCTGGAGAGGCACAAATTCATTTACCTGAAGCCGACCGGCGGATCGCTTGGCATCGGCATTTACCGGCTGACCTACAATCCGAAGCGAGGGTATTACGCCCGCTTCCGCAGGGCCGGCAAAAACGTGCTGCTCCGCTTCAGCAAGTTCGAGGGATTGTATAACCACATCAGCCGCCGCAACGGACGGCTGAACCATTATGTCGCCCAGCAGGGCATCCGCCTGATCGAAATCGATAACTGCCCGATCGACTTCCGCTTCCACCTGACGAAAAACAGCAGCAACGAGTGGGTCGTCGCCGGCGTCGGCGCGAAAAAGGCGGGCAAAGGCAGCGTCACGACCCACGTGCGCAACGGCGGCCAGCTGCTTACGCCGGAACAGGCGCTGCGGCAAGCTTTCGGCAGCCGCGGCGACGAAGTGCTGGATAAAGCGAAAGAGACCGTCATCCAGCTTGCCGAAGCGATCGAACGAAAGCATCGGCACATGCTGGGCGAGCTCGGATTTGACATCGGCATCGATCAAAACGAGGGGATTTGGATGTTCGAAGCGAACTCGAAGCCGGGACGCTCGATTTTTAAACATCCGGCCTTAAAAGGACAGGGGAAAGCGACGCTCAATCACATTTTCGACTTTTGCCAATATTTGAGCCGATTTCGCCCAAGGAGGGAAGCTTGAGTGGACGACATCGACATCGACGCCGTCGTACACGAAAAACGGCCACGGCCCACCCTGGCTATACTCACTTATGACGACGGCGAAAGAATTTTTCGCGGAAATCGGGAAAATTATATCGACCTGATCCGCACCGGCCAGGAGCTCGGCGTGAACGTCTACGTGACGACCACGTCCGACTTCAAGATATCCGGCAAGAACACGCTTGGCTACGTTTACGATTTTAACGCAAAAAGGTGGAAAAAAACGGAGGTGCCGGTTCCTAACGTCGTCTACAACCGGATCCCGTTCCGCAAGTTCGAGCTGCTGCCCGAAGTTCAGCAAACGCTACAGGCCTGCCTCAAACACGGGCAAATCCGCCTGTTTAATCCGTCGTTTTTTAACAAGTGGACCTTGTTCGAATGGCTGAACAAATCGGACGTTACCCGCAAGCTGGTGCCGGCCACGCAGAAGCTGACGACGAGCGAGGATCTCGCGGAGCTGCTGCAGAAGCACCGGGCGTTGTACTTGAAGCCGGTTCGCGGCAAGGCGGGCAAAGGCATCATGAAGGTCGCCAAAAGCACGAGCAAGCTGCGTCCGAACGATTTTCAATTATCGATTCAGGATAAAACCCGCAGCATTATATCCTATTATCCGACGATTTCCTCGCTTTGGACGCAAATCCGCAATTTGGCGGGAAATCAGGATTACATTATGCAGCAGGCCATCCCGCTCGCGACATTCAAAAACCGGCCGTTCGATTTGCGCGTGCTCGTGCAAAAAAACGCCAAGGGACACTGGTCGGTAGCCGGCGTCGGAGCGCGCCTTGCCGGCAAGCTGAGCATTACGACCCACGTGCCGCGCGGCGGGTCGATCGACAATCCGAAAAAACTGCTGTCCTCTACCTTCGGCCTGCAGGACACCAAGAAAATCATCCGGCGGACGAAACGGACCGCCATCACGATCGCAAAGCAAATCGAAAAAGCGTCCGGACAGACGCTGGGGGAAATGTCGATGGATCTCGGAGTCGATACGAAGGGAAACCTGTGGTTTTTCGAAGCCAACTCGAAGCCGATGAAATTCGACGAACCGCCGATACGCAAAAGATCGCTGGAAAACCTGATCAATTACTCGGCATTTTTGGCAGGGATGAAAAAAAGGAAACGCACGCGTGCCCGCAAACGAATCCGCACCCGCATGCGGACGCGTTCCCCCTTGGCTGCGCCTAAGCGAAAAAAAGCGTCTGTCCGTCTTTTAAAGCCTACGGAAGGCGGTTGATGCTGCATGGCGTCTTTACGTCTCGGCATTTTGGCCATGTATTTGAGCGAGAAACGGCTGGAGGAACGGTCGTTTTTCCGCAAGTTATGCATTCATGGAAAACGGCTCGGCATCGAGCCGTTCGTTTTCACTCCCGACGATGTCGATGCTTCCAGGCAGCTGGTGCATGCGCAGTATTACGATCCGGGTACGGGAATGTGGCGGCGCAAATGGATTTCGCTCCCACAGATCGTTTATGACCGCTGCCGCTACCATGGGGTAAACAATTACCGCAAAATCCAGGCTTTCCGAAGCCGGTATAAGCTGCACTATATCAGCAAGCCGCTCGCCAACAAATGGACCATGCACCAGATTTTGCTCGAAAGCGAGAAAATAGCGCCTCATTTGCCCCAAACGGTGCAGTATAGGGACGATAAGGCGCTCAGCCGCATGCTGAAGGAGCATCGGCTTGTTTACTTGAAGCCGCGAGGCGGCACCGGCGGCCGCGGCATCGTGCGCATCGAACGTATCGGCACGAACACTTTCCTGCTGCAGGGCCGCGACCAGCAGCGGCGCATCATGATGCCCCGGCAGGTGAGCGTACGCGGCATTGTGCGAACGCTAAACGGCTTTCCGCTCGCTCAAAGATATCTCGTCCAGCAGGGAATTCCGCTGAAGCTGAAAGATGGCCGCGTACACGACTACCGCATGCTCGTGCAAAAAAACGGCAGCGGCGAATGGGAGATCACCGGCTGCGCCGGCAGGATCGGTCCGAAGCGCTCGGTCACGTCGAATCTCCATGGCGGCGGCATCGCGGTGCCGATGGAGAAGCTGCTCGAAGGGCGCTTCCCAAGCGCGAAGGTGGAGCAGATCAAACGCGAAGCGTACCGGCTCGGGCTCGATGTCGCCGAACATCTTGAGAAGCGGTTCGGCAGCTTCTGCGAGGCGGGCATCGATTTGGCCGTCGATCCGACCGGCCATGTCTGGCTGCTGGAGGTCAACCCGAAGCCGTCCCGCGAGGTATTTTACCGCATCGGCCAGCTGTCGACGTACCGCAAGGCGATCACCCGGCCGCTGGAGTACGCGCTTTGGGTTCATAAGCAGGGCAAGGCGAAAGCCTCGCAGGCAGGCCCTTTCCATGAATTCGGTCCTGCGGACGGCTTGTCATGATGAAAGCCCTTGACTCCGTTTAAAAAAAAAGGATGCCCCCCGCACGCAGCGGAAAGTGCATCCTTTTTTTTGGGGCTGCATTCGCTTAACCCAAATGCCCGAGCAGCTCGCCGAACCGGCGGATCACGATGTGCGCCCCTTCCAGCTCGCCTTCCTTACGGAAGCCGGCGTAGTCGCAGCCGACGACGGTGAGCCCGTTTTTGCGTCCGGCTTCGACATCCGAGGAACGGTCGCCGACCATCCAGGCGCTCTTGATTCCGTGCTTATCCAGCAGCAGCCGAACCAGATCGACCTTGGAGGAGGTCTTGTATTCCCCGGCGCTGTACAGGCCTTCAAAGAGCGGCGCAATCCCTTTATGCTCCGGCACCTGCTTTACATAAGCTTCGAGGCCGTTGCTCGCGACAAACAACCGGAACCCCCGCTCTCTCATCTCCCGTAAAGCGGAAGCCACTTCGTCGTACAGCTCTCCTTGCCCGCGGCGCAAGCCTTCGAGCTGGTACTCCAGCAAAAGCTCGTCCGCACGCAAACGGGCTTCCTTCGAGGAGCCCGGCATCACGTTTTGCCAAATATGCTCCAGCAGCATCCCAAGGCTTCCCAAAATTCTCTCTTCCGGAGGCGTCGGCCCTGCAAACAGCCCTTCCGCCCTCAATTGGTCAAATGTGGCATGGTAGGCCGGCAGCAGCAAAGTTTCCGTTTTAAACAACGTTCCGTCAAGGTCAAAAAGAAGCGCCTCCGGCCGTTCCCCGGATTTCGATGACATTTTTATTCCACTCCCTTGTTCTTTCTGAATTCTATGTCTATACAAGCACGAACAAGGGGGGCGTGTCAATCGACCCGGTTAAAAACGGACAAATGTCACATACTGGTTTTAAGCATATGAACCGGAACCTTGAAGAGAAAAAGAAACGTCAAGGTGATAAAGAAGGACAGCACATAGGCTATCCACGATCTTTTTTGATGCAGACGAAGCATGGGGAACATGATGAAATCAAAACTGATCGACCACCAGTAGCTCCAACCGTGATGGTAATCGATCCGCCCGAACCTTTCCCAGACGAATTCAACCAAGGCGTATACGGCTATCCAAAAAACGATATGAAGCAGTTTTCTCCCAATCGTCCCTTCGGGAAAACGAGCCAAGTAAAGCAGCACCGTGCAGGGGAATACGATGAACGTATACATCAGTTCGGTTACGGCTTCGGGGAATACTTCCGGATGGAACTCCCAAAGAACCCACTCGTACGTCAGGACATTGTAGAGCAGATTCCCGACAATTACGTAAAGCAGGGATGTATGGAGCTCCGGCGCTTTTCTCCATACTCCGGTTAATAAAACCGCTAAAATACTGACCGCGGCAACGGTTAGGTGCATCCAAGTTACCCTCTCTTTGCGCTTCCGATTGCTATACTTTTTACCATCCCCATCCATCCGTTGGAATATACAATATTTGTAAAATATTTCGTCGTAAACTTGCTTTTGAATGCATTTCGAGGGTATGCCATTGGTACGAAATAGTCATAGCGACGATGACCTCCCCCATATCCATAATATAAAAAGGATGAACTCGCTCATGAGCCCAACCTGCCGTATCGAAGACCGGATCGCCGAAGGAGCTCTTGTCAACTCGAAGGTAACGCTCGGCCAAGCAGGTTATACGCTTCTTCACAGCAACAATCCCGAATACCTCGGGGGACAGCAGCTCAAACAGCAGGCCGTCGCCGACAACGGGTTTTATTTGTACCAGGACGTATCTCCCGGCCGCACCCGGGTGTTTTTTTACCATTACAACAACACAAGTGCACCCGTTATCATGCGCGTACGCGTACGGAATCCGAATGCGTCGGCGGTATATCTGTACCTGAACCGAACCGGACATGCCGTTCATTCAACCTCCATTTTCGCCGGTACCAGGGCGTGGGATGCCTGGCTGACGAACCATCCCCGCGGCCGCGACATGTACAAAGCGACTCTTCACCCCGGGGAACCTTTCGTGCTGCTTGAAACCGGCGCCGTGGGCGTCGACCAAACGGCAGCCGGCATCGTCGATTTTGTCGCCCATAACGACCGATCCGATCCGATGCCGATTGAGGTGACCGTCTACGCGTTCTGGAAAAAGGCGGCTCCGGTGCTGGAGGCGACCCAGCCCGATCCGTATTACCAGATATTGCCCGATCGTCCCGATGCGGACCCTTGCTTTAAGGGGCAAAGGGTCGGCTACGGGGAATACTGCTTCGAAGCGCAGGTGCGCGGCACATTCCCCTCATGTTCCCGCACCGCCTATATTCCGTGGAGCACGGCCGCCGGCACGGAGTACGTCGAGCTGTTCAACCGGCATTCGAACCCGCGAGCGCTGGCCGGAGAGTTCGAGCCAGGCATTGACCGAACGACCGGAAACACCGTCTATGTCGCCAATTACGGCGTCGATTATACGCTGCATTATTTGCTCACGGACGAGGCAGGGGCCGGCGCGGCGCGGGCGTTCATGCAAAATCCGTATGACAGCGGTCAATATTTTATCTTCAGCGACGACTCGACGACCAGGTACTGCGGACCGGTCTCGTCCGATCAAAGCTGGGGCTTCAAATATTTGAAGCTGGACGCGAGCCGCGTCTATCCTTTATGGACGACGATTCCCGGAGGCTTCGGCGGCAAGCTGCAAATCGTCTGGAAAACCTGATGCCCGCTCGCTTTTCGGCAGCTCTGCGGCCGGGCGAAGCCCGGCCATGTTTCTTTGCAGCATTTTGTTGTATGCTGGAGATATGTCTATTTTTTCTCCAAAGGAGCCATGATGGGCGTCATGTTCAAAATCAGCGCTTTTGCCAAAATCAGCCGGGTTTCCGTCAAAACGCTGCGGTTTTACGATGAGCTTGGCTTGCTGAAGCCCGCTCACGTCGACGAATTTACCGGCTATCGCTACTATTCCCCCGAACAGCTGCTGACGGTAAAGCGGATCTCCGCTTTCAAGGAACAGGGCTTTACCCTCGAGCAGATCAAGCCGCTTTTGGATGACGGCGTGTCCCCCGAACAGGTCAAGCAGCTCGTCGCAGCCAAACGCGCGGAGCTGGAGCGCACCATCCGGGAGGCGGAGCGCCGGCTCGGGGAAATGGACGCAAGGCTTGCCCGCCTTGAGCGGACTGTGCCTTCTGCGGATCAGCCGGAGGTGAAGCTGCAAAACGTAAAACCGCAGCTCGTCGCATCCGTACGCGCCGTCTGCCCCCGTTCGCACCTGTGCCTGCTGCTGGACGAAGTCAAGGCGTACGTGCGTGCGCACGGCGAAGACGACAACGCCCCGCTGACCGTGCTTTGGCACGATTGCGGCGGCGAGGGGGAACACTCCGACGTGGAGGTTGCCGTAGCCATCTCCAAGGAGATTCCCGGCAGCGACAGAGTGAGCGTCAAATGGCTGCCGGAACTGAAGGCGGCGGTCCTCGTGCATCGCTGCGACCCTTACGTCAGCTCGTGCCCCGCTATGGACGAGCTTGCTTCGTGGATGGCCGCAAACGGCTGCCGCCCTTCCGACACGGAGCCCGTCCGCGAGACCTATTTGACTCCGGACAAAGAGATTTACGGGAGCTCGAGAACGGCGGAGCTTATCGTTCCCGTCGTGCCCGCCGTTTCCTGAATCTTCTTGAACGTCGGCTGAAATCGCCTCTTGACTCTCCCCTTAAGGGGAAGGTGTAGTGTAGATTTACATCTACCGATAAGGAGTGAGGTTCATGAGACGTTTGGAAGGAAAAACAGCCATCGTTACAGGAGGAGGCAGAGGAATCGGAAGAGGGATTGCCCTTCGCCTCGCGGAGGAAGGCGCTCTCGTCGCGGTGCACTACGGCAGGCGGCGCGATGCGGCGGATGAAGTCGTTCGTACGATTGAGGACAATGGAGGCGCCGCCTTCGCCGTCGAAGCGGATCTCGAATCCGTTGACGGCGTGCACCGGCTCGTTCGTTCGCTGGATGAGGAGCTCGCCACGCGGAGCGACAGCCGGCATTTCGATATTTTGGTGAACAATGCCGGTATCGGCACCTCGTCTACCTTTGAGGAAACGACGGAGGACATGTTCGACGGGCTGTTTGCCGTCAATGTGAAGGCGCCGTTTTTCCTCGTGCAGCAGTCGCTGTCCCGCATCCGGGATGGAGGCCGCATCATCAATATATCGTCCGGCGTCACACGGATCGCTTATCCGCACATCATGGCGTACAATTTGACCAAGGGCGCCATCAATACGTTCACGCTGCATCTCGCCCAGCTGCTCGGACTGAGGGGCATTACCGTCAACGCGGTCCTGCCCGGCATCGTCGACACCGACGTCAACGCCTCGTGGCTCCATACGCCGGAAGGTCGCAAACACGCGGAGGACATATCGGCGCTGGGACGGATCGGAGAACCTTCCGACATCGCCGATATCGTCGCGTTCCTTTCATCGTCCGATAGCCGCTGGATCACCGGGCAGCTGCTCGACGCCACCGGCGGGTCGCATCTTTAAGCCGGAAAGCCGCCTTTTGGCGGCTTTTTTTAATGATAAATAATTTATGGATCTGTCCTTTTTGTCAAAATCGTCGCCCTCGAAAAAATAAATAATATTACATTTTATCCATATTATGTTTAGACGGCAGATGTAATATCTTGTATTTTAATGTATGTTATTGTAACTCAAATAAATTAAGGGAGAGATTTTATTGAAAAAAATGATTTGTCTGATGGTTGCACTTTTTCTACTGATCCCCGCACTAGAGGTTTCGGCAGCAACGGTAAGTTTACCATTGTCTGATGGCGCAGACGGAACTTCGGTTACCGCATACGCTGCGGGATGGATTGAGGGAGATGCCGTCCCCTCTGAACCTATCAACACCCGATACGTGATGCCGATCTCGGTAAACCTCAAAAGCAGTTCTCTTTCACCGGAACCTCCTACTGAATCCGGCCTGGAAAGCGCTAATTCAAACGAAGTCTCAGCGTTACCTCAAAACCCTTCCCTGACGGCACCCTCTGTATATGGCATATCTGGAAATGCACAAATCACTCTTGCGTGGAACTCGGTTCCAAACGCCGATTCATATAATATAAAACGCAGTCTCACCTCCGGTGGTCCTTACGCTATTATCGTGAACCTGCCTGCAACAAGTTATAGTTATACTGACAACTCCGTAACAAATGGTATTACTTACTATTATATCGTAACGGCTGTTAATTCCAATGGAGAAAGCGCCGATTCAAACGTAGTATCCGTGACGCCCGAAGATCCTATATTAAGTACCCCACAGATCCAATGGACATCGTTTGGCGATTCGGTAGTTAATAATTATTGGAACACGATTCCCGGTTCAACGGGGTACAATCTAAAACGTTCAACATCGCCAGGAGGGCCTTATACAACAGTAACCACCACCACTTATACATCTTATAGCGATACTTCCGTCACCAATGGAATTACGTATTATTACGTAGTTTCTGCTTTAAAAAGCAGCGGTGGGGAAAGCGGGTATTCAAGAGAGATATCCGTCACGCCTCGCATCCCTGTTCCTCCACCAGTGGCACCGACGAACCTAACCGGCGAAGTTAGCAACGGACATGTCATTTTGAACTGGAATGCATCAAATAATGCAGCGGCTTATAACGTTAGACGCTCAGTCTACGCCGGCGGCCCGCACATGTTATTGGCTTCCACCGTAACGGGAACAACCTACACGGATGCTTCCGCTGCCGCGGGCGTTACTTATTACTACGTCGTTTCTGCGATCGGAGCAGGCGGCGAAAGTAATCCTTCCAACGAAGCTTCAGTGACGATTCCCAATCAACCTAATCTGGACATCGCTATTGCAGAAACCAAGGTTGCAGTTGGAGATGAAATTAAAGCTAATGTGGTATTGAAGAACGTCAACAACATTTATGCTGAAGATTTCTCCGTACATTATGATAATAATCGCTTCGAATATTTAGGTATCGAGGAAGTATCAGGCTACAAAATTTATAACACCCCTATAGATCAAAACGGTACAATTCGTTTTATTATTGCAAGCCAAGGACAGGCATATGGCATTAACGGCGAAACTATAATCTTAAAGCTGAAGCTGCGTGCAAAAGCGGCAGGGACCGGCAAGATAGACGCGTTCAAATGCCGTATTGCGAACACCGAACGTGAATTTGATTTAGACGAAAATTCTTGTTTGGAGGACACCGTACTGATCGGTGATGTACAGGACGTCAACAAATCGGGAGATTACACGCTTCTTGACCTGGCTATAGATGCTTACTATTACGGCAAACACGCCTCCAACGCCGATCCGGTAAAATATAACGTCAATCAAGCGGGCGATGAATTTGTAACAAACGAGGACCTTGTTTACATTGTCAATAAAATCCTTGCCAATTCAAACTACACGCCTAATCACTAACAAAAAATCCCCGCCAGCCTCGCTAGCGGGGATGTCTTCTTATCATCCCAGATAAAAACTAAACTTCCCCTTAAGGTAATCCCCCTAAAAAACCGTCTTCACTCCCTGCCCCGCCTTCAAAATCTCCACCGCTTCGCGGAACCTCATCGAATGAACCACTTCCCGCTCCCGCAAAAACTTAAGGCCGTCCTGTAAGTCGACGTCGTCCGTCAAATCGATCAGCCATTGATACGTGGCGCGTGCTTTCTCCTCAGCGGCTATGTCTTCGTACAGATCGGCGATCGGATCCCCTTTCGCCTGTATGTAGGTGGCCGTCCACGGCACTCCCGAAGCGTTTTGATAAAACAAAGCCTTGTCATGGTTGGCGTAATGATCGTCGAGTCCGGCGGCTCTGAGCTGTTCCGGGGTGGCATCCTTCGTAAGCTTGTAAACCATGGTCGCGATCATCTCAAGGTGCGCAAATTCCTCCGTCCCTATATCCGTCAACAGCCCGATGACTTTATCTGGTATCGAATAGCGCTGGTTCAAATAACGCAGCGCCGCCGCAAGCTCGCCGTCCGCACCGCCGTATTGTTCCAGCAGCAGCTTTGCCATGCGCGGATCGCATTTGCTGACCCTGACCGGGTATTGCAGCTTTTTTTCATAAATCCACATAAGGGCCTGCTCACTCCTTTACGTTTATACTTGCCACGGCCAGGGTGTCTCCACCCACTGCCACGGGCTTCTGGAGTAACTGTGACCGAACTGCATGAGCGGCCCGTATTCCTGCTCGAACTGAAAGGCCAGCTTGTGGCGCTGCTGCGACATCTGATTGAACTGCGCGATGGCCTGTTCGTCCCAAGGATGCGTATCCAGGTAAAGCGTGAGCTCGACGAGTACAAAATCGACGGCCTGAAGCTCCTGCAGCAGTTGGTAATAATGTTCCGACAACGGATTGGACACGGCTTATTTCCCCCTTTCTACTTGAACGGATTCGGTTCATAATGACTATACAAGGCGGGCCAAAGCGTTCCCCGCATCAAAGCCTCCTGGGGCGAAAATTGCGGCAGATTCGGCGGCTGAAATTGAATAAATAACTGAGGCGGGGTGCTGTACGTCTTGACGATAATCGGCGGACAAGGGTCAAAAGGACCGACGAACGGGTGGTACACCTTTTCATTGCTGATCACGGACGATCCTCCTTCGTAAAACGATCTACCAATATGTATAGATGGAAAGGATGTCCATTATGTGTGGCGTTTGGATAAAACAAAAGCTCACCTAATCGGTGAGCCCTTGTACATACAGCATATCTTCGACAGCCTCATTGGAGTTTTCCTCACTGATCAGACCGTTTTCCAGCAAATGCTCGCGGATTGCTCCCGCCTCGTTTACAACCGGCCAATCATTATCATAAAGCCTTTGTTCCGACCAAAAGCCGACGATTTCCTTGATTTCCTGCAAAAGCTCCTGCTCCGGTACGTTGACAACACAGCCCGCCAAAACCTTTTTCAAATTAACCCGGATGGTTGTTCGGAAACTGATTTTCATCGGAATCACTTCCCAAGGTTCTTATAATATCAGTATATGTGCGAGTCCGATGATGTGCTAACATCCCGAGTCTCCCCGCAAGACCTTCAGGCGATTTTTGCATAATCGAGGCGGGTCACGCCGAAAAGCCAAGCTTGAAAGCTTTGAGCATTAGCTGCGATGCATTTCCCGGTATTTGGAGGGCGGTACACCTTCGATTTGCTTGAATAGTTTACTGAAATAAAAGGCGTCGTCGATGCCGATCTCGCGGGCGATTTCCTGGATCGACAGCTGGCTTTCCTCGAGCAGATGCTTGGCCCTTTGGACGCGCAGTTGATGGATGTAATGGACGATGTTCATTCCGGAATGCTTTTTGAATACTTGGCTGACGTACTCGTAGCTGCGGTTCATTTTGTTTTCGATTACTTCTTTGGTCAGATCGGTCTGGTAAAAGTCGTGCAAAAAATTAAGCAGCTGCCTGTAAATATTATAGGAACCCGGCAGCGTCATTGTTCTGAAGTTTTGCTCCAGCAGGTCGGTTGAGATGATCTCGATGATTTTGCACAAATGCTGGGTGAGACGAAAGCGGAAATAGCCGACGGGATGCTTCATTTCGTTGTCCAGATTTTCGAATAAATTGAGCAGTTTGAACCGTTGGTTCGGCTTGAACCGGCGCGGAATGAGCAGTTGGTCGGCGTCGCTCGTCGTTTTGGTGCGCAATTCGTTTTTTTCGGCATGTAATATTTCGTACTCGCTGATCGGTTTTGTCGAGGTGTCGAGTTCCTTGAACGGCGGGTTCGACGAAAATTGCACCCAGAAAAACGCGGACACGCCCTCCGGCCTTCTCCAGCCCATATGACGCTCCCACGGATTGAGCAAGAACGTTTCCCCCGCCTCCAGTATGAACTTTTCGTTCTCCACCTGCCAATAAACCGGTCCTTCCGTGACCATAATCAGCTGATAATAAGGGTTGTAATGATACGTATAGAAGGATTCGCCGACATGATACTGCTTGGTCCATTTGACGTCAAAGACGGAAAGGCGCGAAGCTGCGTAATATTTCATCTGATCACCCTATTCGTTCGTGTCGAAAATTATTTATATCGTAGCACAGTCAGATTTGTTTTACCAAGCGGTCTCCCGACCCTTGACAAGTTTGGGATAAATCGCTTAATAATCTTAAGATTATCGATGTTCACGACCTTTCCCGGCTGGTACATTGTTTGTTGAGCTTCAAAAATATGTCATCATGGAGGCTGAACAATGGGAGTCAGTAAATTGAACGAAACCGAGTATTATCGCAAAATTTACGGAGGCTGGCTGGGCAAAAATATCGGCGGTACGCTGGGGTATCCGGTCGAAGGGCGAAAGGAACTGCTCAATCTGTCGTATTATCCACAGCTGTCGGACGGGCCGCTGCCGAACGACGACCTGGATCTGCAAATCGTCTGGCTGCACGCGCTGGAGCAGTACGGAGCCCGGCTGACCGCGACCGAGCTGGGACAGGAATGGATGGAACATGTGTTTTTCCCGTTCGACGAGTATGGCTACGGTCTGGCGAATTTGCGCAGAGGGCTGGTCCCGCCGGTGGCCGGCTGGTTCAACAATCCGTTCGCCGATTGCATGGGAGCACCGATCCGCTCGGAAATTTGGGCGATGATCGCTCCGGGCTGTCCCGGCGTCGCGGCATATTACGCGTATCAGGATGCGATTGTCGACCATGCCGGAGGCGAGGGTGTTTATGGCGAAATGTTTTTTGCGGCGATTGAAAGCGCTGCATTTTTCGAGACGGACCGCGACCGGCTCATTCAGATCGGGCTGACCTATATCCCGGAGGAATGCCGGACGGCCCAAGCGGTGCGCGCGCTGCTCGAATGGCATCGGGAAGGAAAGACATGGACCGAGGCCAGGGGGCTCGTTCTGGAGCATCACGGGCATCCGAATTTTACGGACGCACCGCAAAATATTGCATTTACGCTGCTCGGCTGGCTGTACGGCGAAGATTTCGGCGACGCGATTCTGAAAGCGGTCAATTGTGGCTACGACACCGACTGTACGGCGGCGACGCTGGGCGCGATTCTCGGCATCATTCTGGGGCCTGAGAAGCTGCCGGAGCGCTGGCTGAAGCCGGTCGGCGACCGAATCGCAGTGAATGCGCCGATCAAAGGCTTCGCGATTCCGGAGACGCTCGACGAGCTGACCGCACGAACGCTCAAAATCGGCAAGGAAGTAGCTGCCGTCTGGAACATTCCAATCACGTTCGGACAGGAGAAAACGTCGCCGGAGCTGCAATCGGAGCTGGCCGAATTTTACGATCCGCGTTGGCTGTGGAAGCTCAGTTTCCGCTCGAACCGTTACTTGCTGCCGAAGGGGACGCGCAGCAACATGGGAGTCGAGCTGATCGTCGATTACGGCGACGAGGGGCCGGCGATCGGCAGAGGACAGAGCAAGCCTATCGCAGTCACGTTGATCAACCGTTCCGCCGAAGCATGGGAAGGGTTGCTGCGGCTGTCGGTGCCGGCCGGCTGGCGCGGCCCAGCGGCCGAGAAGCTTGAGCTGAAGCCGGGTCAGGAGGCGTCATGGACGCTGCAGGTCTTCTCGGATAGGGAAATCAAGCCCTATTATGCGCTGCAGCTCGAAATCGAACGCCATCATGACGGCCATTTCTGGAACGCGGAGTCGGTTCCTCTCCATCTGGTCAGCGCGACGCATTGGCAATTGCGCGGACCTTCGGACAGCGATTGGCGGGAGGCGGTCATGCCGGGCAACCGGATCGACTTCGCCGGCGCGCTGCAAACCTCCGAGTCCGGCATCTACCGTGCGGCGACTACACTGTGCAGCCCCGACAGCCGGCAAATCCGGCTGATCGTGGCGACGGCCGGCCCGGTCAAAGCGTATTTGAACGGGAAATTATTGATCCAGGACGAGCGGGAGACGGAATTCATGCCCGCCTTCCACCGGGCCGTTCCCGACAAGCTGGCAGAATTCAAACTGCCGGACGGCGAGCACCGGCTGGAGATCGAAGCAGTGAAGGGCGACGCCCCTCTCGAGCTGTACGTGCTGCCCGTTTCCATGAAAATGACGAAAACGCCGGGACCTTATTATTTTTATACCGATGTGTTGTTTACTTAAATTTTGTAAATGAAAACTTAAACTTTTTGACACTAAAAAAGGGGAGCGATTCAAATATGTTCAAATCAATCGGTGTGGTGGCTGCGTTGACTTTGGCCGCTTCTGCGCTGCTGTCGGGCTGCGGCGGCGGCCCGGCCGAGCCGGGTACCGCTGCGGACAAGTCGTCGGCCAAGAATGCGGGGCCGGTCACGATCAATTGGTGGTCGTGGAACCCGGACGAGAATAAGGCCAAAACGTATGTGGATGCCTTTAACGCCTCGCAATCCGACATCAAGGTCAATTACAAGCGTTACGAATTTACGGACTATGTCAAAACGCTAAAGCTGGCGATGATTTCCGGCGATGAGGTCGATCTGTTCGGCTTGCAGGCCGGGGGGATGATCAAGGAATACGCGGAATTTACGGAAGACTTGACTCCTTACGCGAAGAAAGAATGGGGCGAGAATTGGAAAAACCGGTTTTTCGATCTCGGCTTGAAGCAGCTGATATCCGGCGACAAAACGCCCGCGCTGCCATGGTTCGTTTCGGCGGCCGGCTATTTGTTCTACAACAACACGATTATGGAAAAGGAAGGACTGAAGCCTCCGTCCACGTATGCGGAATGGATTGAAGTGAGCAAGGCGCTGCAGACCAGAGGAGTGACGCCGTACATTCAGGGCGGCAAGGATGCCTGGCAAAACCTCGACATGTTCATCGCGCTCGCCAACGAATTCGATCCCGGCAAAATTTATGCCGCAGAGGAAGGCAAGGCCAAATGGACCGAAGCCGGCCTGGTTAAAGCCGCAACCGTCTGGAAAGAAATGTTTGAAAACGGCATCATGCAAAAGGGCGCACTCGGAATCGGCTTTTATCCGGATGCGTACGACAAGTTCAACAAAGGCGAAGCGGCTATGACGCTGCTCGGCACGTGGAACGACAACCGGATGACCAAGACGATTTTGCAGACGCACCGGCAAAAATACGGTGTGACCGTCGATTATGAATTTATTGCGGCGCCGTTCCCCGATATGAACGGGGACGGCAAACCCGGCCGGCTGTTCGGCGGCCCCGACGTTGCGCTGGCGATTAACAAAAACAGCAAGAAGAAAGACGCGGCATGGAAGTTCATGCAATGGCTGGAATCGGCCGACGGGCAAAAGATCAATGCCAAATATTTGATGATTCCGGCGATCAAAGGAGTCGACATCGAAGACTCCGACGTGCTGACCGATAGACAGAAGGACAATATAAAGCAACAGATGAAAGATTTGGAGAACAGCATCGGCCGCAGAGAGCTGATTTATCCGGAGATCAAAACGGCGCTGGGCGACGCGCTGCAAATGATCGCGACAGGCAAAACGTCGCCCGAGGAAGGGATGAAGACCGTGCAGGCGGCCGCGGACAAAGTTAGCCGCTAACAATCCGGGTTTTCCGCCGGGGTCCGCCGCAAGGGGGGCGGGCCTTGGCCCGAAACGCCGGCATGCTGCAAGGAGGAACGACACCTATGAACCAGAAGCTGCACCGATGGTTGAATACGTTGTATATAGGACCGATTTTTTTATTTCTGGGCGTGTTTATTTTTTATTCCTTATTCGATACGTTCAAGACGAGTCTGTACAAATGGAATGGCTTCAGCGAGGATAAAACGTTTATCGGGCTCGGCAATTTTGCGCAGCTGTTCGCCGACCCGATCTTTTACCAGGCGATCCGCAATACGCTTGTCTACATGGTGCTGACGATCGGCGTCCAGATGGTTCTCGGGCTGCTGATTGCGCTGCTGCTGAAGACGAATGTCTTGCTGAAAACTTTATATAAAATCGTGTTTTTCCTGCCGGTCGTCTTGTCCCATTCCGTCGTATCCTACGTCTTCCGGCATATTTACGATGCCAATGACGGCAGTCTGAACCGCGCGCTCGAAGCCGCAGGGCTGGGCGCGCTGGCGCCGTCCTGGCTTGCCGATCCGGATATTGCGCTCTACGCCATCATCGTCATCAATATATGGGCCTGGACCGGCTTCAGCTTTGTGATGTATTACGCGGCCTTGACGTTAATCGACAAGGAGCTGTACGAGGCGGCCAAAATCGACGGAGCGGGTCCGGTCCGCACGATCATCGGCATCACCTTTCCGCTGCTGCGGTCGACGCATTTTTCCTTGATCATTCTCGGCGTCATCGGCTCGCTCAAGCAGTTCGATTACGTGTTCCTGACGACGGGCGGCGGTCCCGGCCGGTCGACGGAGCTTTTGTCCACCTACATTTACAAAAAGGCGATTCTGGAGTACAACGCGGGCTATTCGTCGGCGATGGCCGTCATTTTGCTCGTCATCGCCCTGCTGCTGACCGCCGTACAATTGCGCGCATACCGCAGCTCGTAACGAAAATATCCGGGAGGATCCTATGCTGACTCAATCCAAATCGAAGGCGAAGACTACGGCGCTCGCCCAACTGCTGCTCACTGCGCTGGCCGCCCTGTTCGCCGCTCCGCTGGCCATCATGATTGCGGTTTCACTGCAGGGGGAAGGACTGGCCAATTATGCCGCGGTACTGACGCATCCTATGATTCCGCGTTTTTTTTTGAACAGCCTGATTATCTCTGCCTGCACGATCGTACTCGTCTTTTGCATTACGCTGCTGGCGGCTTACGCTTTTTCCAAGCTGGAGCTGCCGGCCAAGGGGGTGCTGCTCAATCTCATTTTGACGGGTCTCATGATCCCTTCGGTCGCCTTGATCGTACCGCTGTTTGTAATTGTGAAAAGCCTCGGTCTGTTTAACTATTATTTCTCGTTAATCGGACCGATTTGCGCGTTTACGCTGCCTTTTACGCTGCTGCTTTCCAAAAATTTTATGGACGATCTGCCGAACCAGCTGCTGGATGCCGCACGGATCGACGGCTGCGGTTCGTTCAAGGCGCTGCTGTTCATTCTCGTTCCGCTGTGCAAGCCGATGTCGGTCGTGGTCGTCATTTGGGGATTTCTCAATTCGTGGAACGAATATTTTTTGGCGCTGGTCTTTATGCGCAAGGAATCGATGCAGACGATCACGCAGGCGCCGCAGTTTTTTACGGACACTTATTCGTCGGATACGGGCAAAATTTTCGCGGCGCTTGTCCTGATCAGTATTCCGGTCGTTGTACTGTATTTATGTTTGCAAAAATATTTCGAAGACGGCATGACGTCGGGATCCGTAAAATAACCGGTGAGGGGTCCAACCATGAGAACCGTAAGCTATGATTCGTATTACGACATAGTTTATGGAGGCATCGCAGAATCGGTGCCGCGCAGCCCGCGACATTTCTGCTGGGTCAACGGATTGAGCAGTCTCGTCACTAAACTCTAGAGGCGGCAAATAGAAAACTTAGGAGGTTGCAGCACGTGATGCGCATCGACGCCCACCAGCATTATTGGAAACCGGAACGCGGGGATTATGGGTGGCTGACCCCGGATACGGGAATCTTGTACGCCGATTATATGCCCGAGCAGTTGGAGAAACAGCTGCAACGATACGGCTTTGAACGGACCGTTGTCGTTCAGGCGGCACCTACGATGGAGGAGACGGAATTTATGCTGTCGTTATATGAGCAATATGACAGCATAGCCGGCGTTGTCGGCTGGCTGGACCTGGATTCGCCGGATTTTCCCGAACATTACCGGAAGTTCCGCCGCCACCCGGGATTCGTCGGCTTCCGGCCGATGATCCAGGATTTGCCCGATCCGTGGCTGCTGCGCCCGGCCGTGATGCGCCATTTGCGGCTGATTGCGGACGAGCGGTTTCCGATCGATTTGCAGCTCAGGCCAAGGCTTCTTCCCTATATCCTGGAAGTGATGCGCGCCATCCCGACGTTGACCGCAGTCGTCGATCACGCCGCCAAGCCATTTATCGCCGAAGGCGTGCTGGAACCCTGGAAATCGCAAACGAGCGAGCTTGCCGCATACCAGAACGTCATGTGCAAGCTTTCCGGCCTCGTGACGGAGGCCGATCAAGCGGCGTGGAGGCCGGAGCATCTGCGGCCTTACGTGCATCACGTGATCGAGGCGTTCGGCCCGGAGCGGATCTTGTTCGGCAGCGACTGGCCGGTGTGCCTGACGACTTGCAGCTATGGTGAAGTTGTCGAAGCGCTGCTGGCCGCCCTGCCCGCCGGCTTGACACCGCAGCAGTTGAACGCCTTGTTCGGCGGGAACGCAATCCGCTTTTACGGGCTCGAAGCAGCCGGGAACGAGCCCGCGTCCGTGTAGACCGTAGACGATTTCGTCCCTGCCTCTGAGCGGGTACCAAACAACCTGCGAATCCGCCTTAGAGGCGAATTTGCAGGTTGTTTGTTTTGAATATAAAGTAGTAGGTAGAGTTACCACGAGACAACCACACAGGGGGAGGGATATCCGATGTATCAAAGAGATTATTTGCTGCGCATGATCGAGCAGTTCAGCGTCGTGCTGGGGAAGGTTATTTTTCAGAGGCGCAACCAGCGGTTTGCCGAAGCCCTGGAGCTGCTCGCGCAAGCGATGAAGCAGCTGCTTGGCCTGAACTCCAAGCTGGTCCGCGCCTTGTCGGCCAAAGACCTGCTGGGGCTGCTGTCGACGCAGGGCCATGTCGATGCGGGCAAGGCGCTGCTGCTCGCCGATATGCTGAAGGCGGAAGGAGAGGTGCTGCTTGAACAAGGTGAGGAAGCGGCCGGCCATGACTGTCGGCTGAAGGCGCTAGAGCTGCTGCTGGAGTTAAGACGGCTTCCCGAAGCGGAGCCGTTCGCGCCGGATGCGGAGGAGCGGATCGCCGGACTGCTGCTGCAGGTACGCGAGCCGCAGTTGCCGCCTCGTGTCACGGTGCCGCTGATGCATTATTACTCGGAGCGCGGGCAGCTGGCGAAGGCGGAGAACATGCTGTTTTTTGCGCTTGAGGACGAACCGGACCGAGCCGGGCTGCTGGAGGAAGCGCTGCGGATGGTTGACAGCTGGTCCGAATTGGAGGCGGCGGAACAGGAAGCCAGCGGACTGACGGAGAAAGAAATCGGCGAGCTGCGCGAGCAGCTGCTGCAATTGATACAAAAGAACGGGCAAGTGTGAGGGCGGAGCCTTGGCAGAATTTCGGACACGTTTTCTCCTCCGCTTCATATGCTTTAACTTTCAAAACCTCCGAACCACCAGTGAATGGTTTGGAGGTTTTGAATTTTGAGAATCCCGCTGTTTCTGCGATAAAAACCTGCTTACATAATTTATACAATGAAAAGTTTGATAGATTCGGATATATTTGCAGTAGCAGCCAGAATCCACTTAAAAGGAGATCATCCATGCCGAAGAAAACGCTTGCAATAACGATGTTGTGTTCCGCGCTTCTCTTATCTTCCGTGCTGGCGCCGCAAACTGCCGAGACCGCACACGCGGAAACGGTCTACACGACGCTCAAGATCGGGTCGTCTAACTCGCAAGTATCCAATCTGCAAAGCAATTTAAAAACATTAGGTTACTTTACATACCCCACGATAACCGGTTACTATGGAACGATAACTGCTCAAGCGGTGACCGATTTTCAAAAAGCATACAGCCTCTCGGCAACCGGCACCACGGATGCAGCCACGCAGACAGCTGTCGCGCACGCGCTTGTCAAAAAGAGCATCGTCCAGGACAGCACAAATTACTTAAAAATCCCGTACCGATGGGGCGGGTCCAGCCCATCGACCGGGTTTGATTGCTCCGGCTTCGTCTACTACATGTTCACCTCGCACGGAGTCTCCATGAGCCGGACGACGTCCGCCGAGCTTTATGGGCAAGGCACGGCAATCAGCCAAAGCAGGCTGCAGCCGGGAGATTTGGTCTTTTTTGCCGTAAGCACACCGGGGACCGTTGACCATGTAGGAATCTATTTGGGCAACGGCCAGTTTATTTCGCCGCTGCGTTCGGCCGGCGTGTACGTGCAGAGCATGGTGAACAACAGCTATTGGACGCCGAAGTATTTGGGGGCCAGACGGATATATTGATATTCCGTCTCCGGATATTTGTCCCGGATCATGCTTAGGCCGGCTGCAAAGGAACGTTCCATGTTTGCCGGGTTGGGCTTAATCTACAGCAGCACAAAAAAACAGGCCGGGAAACGTCCGGATTCGGACATGCTCCTCGGCCTGTTTTTCTATGTACCGTTACACCTTAATATTAAACTCCAATATCCGTTCCCGCCGCAAAGCCTGATAGATGATGACGGCGACAGGGCCCATAATAAGGCCGATCGCGCCGAAGAGGCTGAAGCCGAGATACATGCTTACGAGCGCGGCAAGCGCGTTGATGCCCACGGTATCGCTGATGATTTTCGGCTCGATGAGGCGGCGGAAAATCATGATGACGAGCAGCAGCACGAGCAGTCCGATGCCGAGGTGCGTATTGCCGACTATGAAGCTGTACGCCGCCCACGGAATGAGAACGGCGCTCGTCCCGAGCACGGGCAGGATGTCGACCGCTACGATCAGCAGCGCGATTGCCAGCGGGTAATCGACCCGCAGCACGAGCAGTCCGGCCAAAGAGACAACATACGTCAGCATGCTGAGAATCAGCTGCGCGAACAGGAAACCGATCAGCGCCCGCCGCAAGTCGGTCATCACCGTAACGATCTTCGTGCGGGAGCCTTTTTCAAACAAATTCAGGAAAGACTCGTACATTCTCGGCAGGCTGAAGCAGATCAGGTAAAGGGCGATCAAATAAACGATCATAAAGACGAACAAGCTCGGAATCGTTTTCGCCACGTTCAGAAAATAACCGGAAATCGAAGTGACGATGTGATTCAGATTATCCGTCAAAGCCTTGATGCCCGTTTCGATCCAGCCCTGCACTTGGTCGGCCACATCCGGAGGAAGAGAGCGGTACAGAATCATCGTGCGCTCCGTGGCGTCCTCTACATAGGCATTGGCATTGTTCAGATATGCGGGCGCCCTTTTCCAAAATTCGATCGTCTCCGAGACGATTTTGAAGCCGATCATGTAGATCAGCCCCAGCGCCACCGTCGTAAAAAACGTGCATACGAACGCCGCAGCCGTCACCCGTTTCAGCTTCAAATATTTCATCAGCAGAGCGATCAGCCCTTCGAGAAAAAGAGCCGTAAGCAAGGCAAGCAGAAAAGGAGCGCCGACGGTAAAGAGGCCGTACAAAAAAACGATCCCAAGCGCCAAAAAGGCGATGGTGCGAAGCGACATAGCGGATGAATCACCTCACTTTCGGAGAGCTTTCCTCCAGCTTCTCGGCAGTATGCTGCAAATCCTTACGATAAATGGATACGCGCAAAATCCGCAAACGTTTCACTTCCGCCACTTCAAATATGTAGGACCCGTGTGCGGCCTTCTTCCCTTTGGCCGGCGTGCCCTCCAGTTTCGTGAAAAGCCAGCCCCCGATCGAGTCCACCTCGTCATCCTCCAGATCCAGGTGCATCAGGTCGTTGATATCTTCCAGGAGCATGCGTCCGTCGACCGTGGTGATGTCGCCGTTCACCTCGATCGGCGGGCGTTCGTCTTCGTCAAATTCGTCATGAAGCTCCCCGACGATCTCCTCCAATATTTCCTCCGTTGTCAAAAGTCCCGCGGTGCCGCCGTACTCATCGATGACGATGGCGAGCTGGGAATGGCGCTTTTGCATCAGCTTCAACACCTTGCTTACTTCCATCGATTCGGGAACCGTCAAAATCGGCCGTAAAAAATCTTTGAGCTCGTGAGGTTCATCCGGGTCGGCGGTCAGCAGGTCGGTAATATGGACGAAGCCGACGATGTTGTCCTTGTCGCTCAGGGCGACGGGATAACGCGTGTGCTTCGTCTTGTACACCAGCTCCATATTGTCTTCCCAGTTCCATTCGATAAAGAGGCAGTCCATGTCGGTCCGGGGAAGCATGACCTCGCGCGCCAGCCGGTCGGAAAACTCGAAGACGTTGTCGAACAGCGCCATCTCGTCTTTATCGATGATGCCGCTTCGGGCGCTCTCATCCATCAGCAGGCGAATCTCTTCTTCGGTGTGAGCCGCTTCCTTCTCCGAGGCCATGGCGATGCCGAGCCAGCGCAGGACACGATTCGCCGCGCCGTTGAGCAGCCAGATCGCCGGGCGAAACACCTTGTAAAAAAACAGCAGCGGCGCCGCGAGCCACAGCGAGGTTTGCTCCGACTTTTGGATCGCCAGCGATTTCGGGGCCAGCTCTCCCAGCACGATATGCAGGAACGTGATCACGGCGAACGAAACGCCGAACGACAGCGGCTTGCTGAACACCGCATTTTCCATATGGAACAGCGCCAGTGTGGGATCCACGATCAGATGGGCGACCGCCGGCTCACCGACCCAGCCGAGCCCGAGCGAGGCGAGCGTAATCCCGAGCTGCGTGGCCGACAAGTAGGCGTCAAGCTTTTTCGTCACCGCCAGCGCGTATTTGGCGCGGGTGTTTCCTTCGTTTTGCAGCTGCTGCAGCCGACTGATGCGCACCTTGACCAGCGCGAATTCCGCCGCGACGAAGAAACCGTTAAGCAGCACCAGAAACAGCACGAGCAGCATATTATAGATGATTTGATCGAGTTCGAAAGCTGGGGTTTGCACCGTGACATCTCCTTCGCTACATAACAGCCCGTTCCCACGTTGAATGCGAGGCTCATGGGAAACGAACCCATTATCAGCTTTTACCGAAACCCGCCATCCTAAGCATCCGAATCGCAAAAAATGACGTTTTTCCGGCGGGATGTCCTATACAATCGCCTTGCGCCGGGTAAAATCGACGTCGCGGTAATACGAGTCGACGACGAGCAAATTCGGGCCGCAGCAGCGGACGGCCGGGCAGTGGCAGCCCACCGCGCGGTTCAGCGGATGCTCGGTCCAGCGCCGGAACACGTCCTGCAGCGCATCCCGGTGAATGTTGCCGAGCGCCGGCACGTCGGAGAAGTCGGTGACATATACGTCACCCGTAAAGGTGTTGACGTTCAGGCGGTTGCGCCCGTCCGGATCGTTGCGGACCGTCACGTTCGGTTCCCGGCGCAGCCGCTCCAGCAGCTTCCGGTCTTCCTCATCCGGACTGCAGGCGTAAAACGGCAGCGTGCCCAGCAGCATCCACAGGTCCTGCTTGCGGCTGTCCAGTAGCCGATGAATCGCCGTGCGGATTTGCTCCAGCGTGAGAAGCGGGAGATTCGCCGCAAAGGCGCTCGGGTACATCGGATGCACCTCATGCCGCCTGCAGCCCATCTCCGCGATCAGCCGGTGAATGCCGGGAAGCTTCTCGTGCGTGCGGTAGTTGATCATCGACTCGGCGGATACGAACATGCCGCCTTTACTGAGCGCGATCGCATTTTCCACCATCCGCTCGTACAGCTTGACCGCCGTTTCCCTGCCGACAGGCCGGTCCGACCGGACAAAGCCGACCTCGTGGAAGTCGTCGGCGTTTAAATAGTTAAACGAAATATGCATCACGTCGAGGTAAGGCGCCATCATCTCATACCTGGACAGATCCAGGGTAATGTTGGAATTGATTTGCGACCGGACGCCGCGTTCGCGGGCATATTTTAAAATGGGAACGATGTAGTCCCTTACCGTTTTCTCATGATAGGAAGGCTCACCGCCGGTAATGCTGATCGTCTCAAGCTGCTCCAATTCGTCGAGCCGCCGCAAAATGTCGGCCAGCGGAATTCTCGGCGCATCGGCCAGCGTAAGCGAGTCGCCGACCGCGCAGTGCTCGCAGCGCATATTGCACAAGTTCGTAACCGTCAGTTCCACGCTTGTAATCACGTGTTTGCCGTATGCGTCCAGCGAACGGATCGGATCCCACGGATCGTATTCGGGAGAAAGCGGCCGCAAAGGAGAATTGGCTGTTTGTTTGATCATATTGTCCATTCACATCCGATTATGCATGAATTTTTTATTTCTTCATTTTAGCCCAGGACAGCGGAAAAGGAAACCTTTATCGCCGCAGGCCCGGCAGTACGACAAAACCCGGTCATCCGGACCGGGCTGCCTTTTCCCTATTATGTATTTAGAGCGAATTCGGATTTATATCGTTCACATCGGTTATGATCAGGTGAAGCTTTTTCGATAAATCGATTTCATACGGTTCGGCCACATCCTGACCGTCCGCATCCTGCAAAATGCGCACGATCGGACGCATCGGCATCGACGCGTTCAAATCGACCACCACACCGGACTCGCCGGTGTTGATACGCACGCTCACACCGATCGGATAAATGGCGATTTTGTCGCGGAATATCTCGACTTTCTGCTTTTCATACAGCGTCCCCGTGCCGGTAAACAAAACTTCCAGCGCCTGGTGCGGCAGCATGGCGCTGCGGTACACCCGGTGCGTCGTCATTGCGTCATACGAGTCGGCGATTCCGATCCAGCGGGCGTATTCGTGAATGTCCGACCCTTTGAGGCCCCGCGGATAACCGGAGCCGTCAAGCCGCTCGTGATGCTGCAGCGCGCAGTGGGCCGCCAGCAGCGGAATGTTCGGCTCGTCCTTCAGGAAGCGAAAGCCGTACTCGGCATGTCGTTTGATGATCTCGTATTCCTCGCGGGTCAGCTTGCCTTGTTTCTTCAGCACATCGGTCGGAATTTGCGTCTTGCCGATATCGTGCAGCAGCGAACCGAGGCCGATCGTCATCAGCTCCTCGCGGGAATATCCGTGCGACATCGCCAGCATCGTCGTATAAATGCACACATTCAGCGAATGCTGATACAAATAGTCGTCCATGACCTGAATGTTGCCCAGCATGATCATTGCATCTTTATGGCTGCTCAGATCGTCGATGATCATGGACAGCACATCGCGGAAATTTTTCCCGAGATGGTAATTGCTTACCCATTTTCGCCTGACGGAGTCGTCCATCATCTTGCGGAACGCATTCCGGATTTCCGCCGTTGCGCGAATGCGCGTCTCGTCCGACAGAAGCTCCTGAACCATAATGTCATCCGTCCGGGGATCGTCGATATATATGAAGTCGATGCCGTGTTCAGCCAGCCGCTGGATCAGACTTTCGGTGAGCTCCACGCGCTCGCCGAGCAAAGTTAAGCCATCCTCGTTGTAAATCCGCTTGCCCAGCCGCATGCCGGGCCGTACTGTGCCGATCGGCATTAACCGCATAGTCGAAACCACATCTTCTTTCCCGTAAATTGGTGCTATTTCTTATACTGTATAAGATAATGAAAAAAAGAGCAATCCACATTCGACAATTTCCGAGAAAAAAACCCGGTGCACGGCCGATACGAGCCGTAAACCGGGATATTTGGAAAGTGCAGTCAATATGCTTCTATTTGCCCGAAAATAACCAGATGGCATAAAGCACCGCAGCCGCAAACCGATAATAGGCGAAATACGTCAGGGACAGCCTTGATACCAGCTTAATGAAGGTGACGACCGCCAGCAGCGCCACGATAAAGGATACGACGAAGCCCACCGCGAAAAACGCCATAGACCCCGACAGCAGCACTTTGTAGCTGTCCAACAGCTCGTAACCGGTCGCCGCGACCATGACGGGAATCGCAATCAGAAACGTAAAGTCGGCCGCCGCTCCGCGGCTTGCCCCTGCCAGCATGCCGCCGGCAATCGTCGCCCCGGAACGGGAGAAACCCGGCCATAGCGACAAGCATTGCGCGATGCCTATAAACAGCGTCTGCTTGTAGGTGAGCTGATCCATGTCGGTTGCGGTCACTTTCGGCTGCTGCCTCTCCCCGATAATGAGGAAGACGCCGCCGAGCACAAGACCGATCAGCACCGTCGTCGGCGAGAACAAATAATCTTTAATGAAATGCCGGCCGATAAAAGCAAGACCCAATGCCGGCACGATCGCAATCGCGATGTGCAGCAGGTTGAGCTTCGGTCCCCGCTGCTCTTCGCGCCCCGCCAGGCCGAACAAGCGGAATATCCGCTTCCAGTAGATCAGCACGACGGCGAGAATCGCGCCGAGCTGAATGACCACTTCGAACGTCTTCATCATTTCGTCCGATTCCGGAATGCCAAGGAGCGACTGCGTCAAAATCATGTGTCCGGTCGAGGACACCGGCAAAAATTCCGTTAGTCCTTCCACGATGCCGATAATGAGTGCGTCCCATAAACTGTACATAACTGCCTCCAATATAAAAATATAGGCTTGATCGCCAGCCTTTCTTAATGTATCACGCCGGAGGAGCGGAAACAACCTGCCGCCCGGGAGGAGCCGCATCGGACAGGGCGCACCGGCCGAGGCGTACCGCAGCGCCCGCAGATGCTACACCCGGTGCCATCTGGCCACACGGCTGGACGCGATCGCTTCCGGGTCCTGCAGTTCGCGCTCCAGCACGTCGCGAAGGAAATACGGCAGGAAAAAGCGGATGTCCTTTCCTTCACGGAGCGACAAGTACCCGACGCCGAAGGTAAACATATCGATCGTGGCGACATCGTATTCGCGGTCCCGCTCGAGCAGCCCGCTTCCGACCGTGACGGAGCGGATTTTGCGGTAATCCGGCGCTTGCGGGTCATATTCGATCCGCATGCCGTCGACGCACAGCGTACCGAGGATTTTGCCGCGGAATCCGAAGCCAAGCAGCTGCTTATCCTGGTACTCCGGCACAAGCGATTCCTCGAGCGACTGCAGGATCAAGTCCCCGCGCAGCCGCATGCGGCACGTATTGATCGGCGACGGACAAATCCGCAGCAGCTCGGCTTCGCTGACGCTGCCGGCGTCCAGCCCTCCGAGCAGCTGCCCGGCGTTCACGAGGCCGATTTCGGCGCCGACCCATGCGCGGATGCCTGCCGCCAGCAAGTTGCCGAGCGCGGATTCGCCATGCCAGTCAATTCCGAGCGGCTCCTGCAGCGTGGCGACGCTGCGGCTCAGCTTCCGCATCGCGGCTTCGCCGTAAGCTTCGATGAGCGATACAATCCGCGGCGCCGGAGGGTAGTCCGCGATATCCCGGCAGCAGCCGGACAAAGCGGAGATGCGGCGGAGCTCCATGTCGAACTCGAGCTCCATCACGCCGACGTAACGGCCGTATTTGCCGGCGGCGCCGATGTACGTGCGGCGGACGAGCCGCGGGGTTTCCAGCAGATGGTGCGTATGACCGCCCAAGATGATGTCGATCCCTTCGATCTGCTCCGCCATCCGCTCGTCGTTTTTCAGCCCGAGGTGGGACATCACAATGAGCACATCCACCTGCGGGCGCAGCTCGCGGGCAAGCTCCGCGACTGTGGCGAAAGGCTCGCGAATGTCCCAGCCGAGCAGCCGGTAATATTCGGTGAAATAGGCGGTCACGCCGATCAATCCGATGCGGATGCCGGATTTCTCCACTATCCGGCAGGGTGCCAGCCATGAAGGCAGCTCCCCCGTCCCGGCCAGCGGCAAATTGCCGCAAACCGCCGCGAACCGCGCTCCGGCGTAAGTTTCCGCCAGCACTTCGCTCGAAAAGGTGAGCCCCTCGTTGTTGCCGAGCGTCACCGCGTCATAGCCGGTTTCGTTCAAAACCGCCACATTGACGGCGCCTTCCGTCCCTTCCGTCTCCATCCGCATCCGGTCCATATGGTCGCCGATATCCAGCACGAGTAGCCGGTCGCTTCCTTCCGCTTCTCTGCGCCGATCGATGAACGAGGCGATTTTCGGCATCTGCTCGAAATGGCTGTGAATATCGTTCGTATGGAGGATAACCAGCTTCCGCAGATCGCTCATGAGCTCCCCTCCTTCCTTTTCTCCTTTTAACTGCGGCGGGAAGCCTCTTCCCTGTAACCATTTACTTTTTCCTCAGCTGCTCGGGACTGAACGTATTTTTAAACCCGTAGGTCGCCTCTTCGCCAAGCGATTCGTCATATAAAAACCAAACGTGAACCACGCTTTTCACATTCAGGCATTCGCTGCTCCCATCCGGCACATACAGCCGGATCGGAAAGCCTTTCTTAAGCGGCGCCCCATCCTGTTCATATAAAAAAGCCGCGCTCCCGAGCTGCCCCCAAGGAATGCACGCCTGAAATTCGTCGGCCGCCTCCACCTTCATATGCGTCGGCCGCAGGTCTGCGGCGGCGTCCGCCTGCTTCTTCCGGGCTTCGTACCACGAAGCGACGTCGAACGCCCTGCCATAAGTTCCCGGCACCCGCTGCGAAAGCTCGATATGCTGCGGCGCCTGCGTCTTCAGCTCCTCGACGGAATAAACGCCGCCGCCGATTTTTTCATCCCCTATATGAATATTCACCGGTCGTCTTCCTCCCCTGCAAACATATGCCTATTATACCATTACCGTTTAAAAATATGGTATGCTTAAAAGAAAAGCAAGGGGGACGCCAAGTGAACGTTCAAATCCACCTTTTTGCGGGGCTTGCCGAAACGATCGGCAGCCGTCTGCTCACGCTCGAGCTGCCGGCCCCCGATATGACGATAGAGCAATTGAAGCAGCTGATCGCCGAGCGTTATCCGGATGCCGCGGAAGCGGTCCGGCAGGCGTTCGCCGCGGTAAACCATGAATATGCCGCCGGCGACAGGCTTATACGCGAGCGGGACGAGATCGCTCTGATCCCGCCCGTATCCGGGGGGTGAGCGGAGATGACGACAGCCGGTGAAACGATGTACGAGCTGACCTACGCCCCGCTTTCCGTCGAGCAAACGACGGCCAAAGTGATCCGGCCGGAACATGGGGCGGCGCTGAGCTTTACCGGCACGACGCGGGAGTTCACCCATGGCAAGCGCACCGTGCATCTCGAATACGAGGCGTACGAGCCGATGGCGCTGAAGACGATGGAGCAGATCGGCCGGGAAATCGCCGAGCGGTGGCCGGGAACGCTGTGCGCGATCAGCCATCGGCTCGGCAAGGTCGATATCGCCGAAATCAGCGTCGTGATCGCCGTTTCCTCCCCGCACCGCGCCGAATGCTACGAAGCGAGCCGCTACGCGATCGAACGACTGAAGCAGATCGTGCCGATCTGGAAAAAAGAAATTTGGGAGGACGGCTCGGAATGGAAGGGGCACCAGCTCGGTCCGTGGAACCCTACCGCTCCGGCCATCGACAACTAAACAGAAGGAGCCGTTCGCATATGGAGAGGATGGAAACCAAACCGGCTGCCGCCGACAGATATTCCCGGCAAATTTTGTTCGCCCCGATCGGGGAAAAAGGCCAGGACGCTCTGGCCCGCTCGCGCGTCGCGATCGTGGGCATGGGCGCGCTCGGCACCGTGCTCGCGAACCATATGGTCCGTGCCGGAGTCGGCTTCGTGCGCCTGATCGACCGCGACTTCGTCGAGGCGAGCAATCTGCAGCGGCAGATGCTGTACGACGAAGCCGATGCCGCCGCCGCGGCGCCCAAGGCGATCGCCGCGGCCGAGCGGCTGCGGCAGGCGAATTCCGCGGTCACGATCGAGCCGATCGTGCAGGACGTGAACGCGACAAACGCCGAGCAGCTGCTCGGCGATGTCGACTTGATATTGGACGGATCGGACAACTTCTCCGTCCGCTTTTTGATCAACGATGTGAGCGTGAAACGCCGCATCCCGTGGATTTACGGCGGCGCGGTCAGCTCCCGCGGCGTGTCGATGACGGTCGTGCCGGGGGAGACACCGTGCCTGCGCTGCATGTTCGGCCAGGCGCCCGCCCAGGGCACGACGGAAACGTGCGACACCGCCGGCGTTATCGGCGCGATCATCCATGTCGTCGCCTCGCACCAGGCGGCGGAGGCTTTAAAGCTGCTGGTCGGCGACAAGGCCCATCTCAACCGCAAAATGATGCACTGGGACCTGTGGTACAACCAATTTTCCGCCGTCGATGTGAGCGGCGCGCGCAAGCCGGCTTGTCCGGCCTGCGGCGAGCACCGCTACGATTACCTCGACGCGGAGATCGAAGGGGAAACGATCCAGTCGCTGTGCGGCCGCAACTCCGTGCAGATTCACCCGGTCCAACCTGTCCGGCTGCCGCTGGCGGAATGGGCCGAGAAGCTGAAGCCGCTCGGAACGGTGGAGCTCAATCCGTTTTTGCTGAAGTTTCACGTCAGCGATGAGATGAAGCTCGTCCTGTTCCCGGACGGCCGCTGCATCGTGCAGGGTACGGACGACATCACCGCGGCCAAAAGCTTGTACAGCCGCTACGTCGGGATGTAGCATTTTCACTCTGAAGGCTTTACGCTAAAAGGCCACCCTTTTCGCAGTCAGAAACGTCTTTTTCCAATAAGCTTTATTGATATTCGAAATTTGCACGCCGTTTTTCGGCGCAGGGGACGCATGCAGCATTTGCCCGTTCCCAATATAGATGCCGACGTGGCCGACGATTTTGTTCGATTTGAATCGGCCCGGCACCGCGAAAAACATCAAGTCTCCCTTGCGGAGGCTTTTTCTGCTTACCCACACGCCTTGACGCGCCTGGGCCCGGGCGGTACGGGGCAAATTAATTCCGAACTTGCCGAAGACGTAGCCGGTAAAGGTCGAGCAGTCGAAATACCCCGTTTTCGCATAAGACCCTGTGCCGAACTTGTATTGTACCCCCATATACTGGCGCCCTTTGCGCACTAACGCGTTTATATCGACGTTTTTGATCACGGGCACCGCATCTTCGTCCTGCCAGGAGACCGGAGTGGTCACCGGCAGCTCCTCGGGAACGTCCGTCACGGCCGCCGGCGCTTCCGCCGCATTTTCGTCCCCGCCTTTAAACGGATCGTTCGGGTCGTCGGCAAAATCCAGCTCGGCCGGGGCGACGCCATCCTCGTCGATGCGTTCCGCCACCGGATCGTTCGTCGCATGCACGATCATGCGATCGTCTGAAATGTCATAACTCATGTCTTCCTTGAACAAATCGGCCACCGCGCTGACGGGCAAATAAGCCGTATCCCCTTGCAGCACAGGGGCATTCGCGAGCACCACTTCGGCATCTTCCTTGCGCGCCTTGGTGGAATCCACGACGAGTTCGTAGGAGGCGTCGTTATCGCCTATGGCCAGCGTCTTCGTCGCGGCGTCCCAATCGGACTGGTACTGCAGCGTATCGACCAAATCCCGGGCGGACACGTATTTGACGCCCGCTATGGTGACGATCGGCAGCTCCTTGTCCTGCGCATCCAAAGCGCGGTAATCGGACGAGGGCGCCTGCTGCATTTTGATCTGCTCCATCTGCGACGGCGTCTGCTGCGGTGCCGGAACCGCCCCTTGCTTACCTGCACAAGCGGTGGTCAGGGCTAAAGATACAGCTGTGGAGAACATAATGATTTTGCGGCTTCTCGGATGCATAAGAAGTCTCCTTTATGAAGAGGTCTTCCCATAGCATGAGGAAAGCTTATCCGAAATATGCATGAATGCGCCGCGGGTGGTATAATAAGCTTTGGTAATAAAAGCCTGAAAGGATGGTCATTTATGGACTATTTGGACACAAGCGGCATACACGATCCTTATCATTCCCGCAGACCGAGAACCTCCGCAGCGGCTACGGCCGGCCTTGTGCTGGGCATTATCGCCATCGTCCTTAACGCGCTGCTGATCACGCTTCCGCTTGGCTTCGTCGCCGGAGTCCTCTCCCTCATCTTCAGCCTGCTTGCCCGCAAACGGTACCGTCTCGGCCTCGGCGGTCTGCTCGCATCCGGCGTTTCGTTTTTTATCGTGCTTGTCTGGCTGATCAGCTTGTTTGTGCCGCTTATGGCCGATCCGACGCTGGGTGTGCTCCAGCGTTAGACGATCCGCTTCAGAAATTGGGGTATTTCCGTTCTCCGCGCAGCACCGTAAACATTCCTGTCAGCAGGATTCCGGCACGCTTTTTCACTTGGCATGAACTTCAAGATTGACCGCGTCATTGAACATTTGATGACTAATGTCCGCTTCCGCATAAATGGTATTTTGGAATATCACTTTTGCATAACAGTGCTTCACACCCAGAACACTTCTCCAATGTTCCTGAACATAGCTGTTGATCAATTGCTTCTTTGAATATTCCGACAGCTGCTGAAATTGATTTAAGGAGTCCTTGGTCGGAAGCTCCAGGAACATGATCGCTTCTGTGATTTTTAAACCGTATGGATTTGAAGAGATGCCATCAATGACCTTTTGTTGAAACGCTTTTTTCAACCGGACGATGTTATATTGTTCATCTTTTTCATCCAGACCCGGTGCCTTATATTTTCCGTTTTCGAAATACCCGCTCGAGATGACCTTTCCGGAGGCGTCCGTTAATGTCCCCAGTCCTTCCGGTTTATTATTGTAAACCTCTCCCTCGTAAACTTCGCCGTTCTCGTAATACATTTTTCCTTTTCCCGTCTCGTTGTTATACTTAAATTCTCCCTCATAAGTCAGCCGGCCCTTCTCATCGTACATCTTGCCAAATCCGTGAGGAACATCATTAAAAAATTCGCCCTCATACAACAGCGATGCCTTCAGGTTGTACATTCTCCCCTTTCCTTGCTTTTTTCCTTTGTAAAACTCCCCGTCGTAAGTTACTTGTCCTTTGTAATAGATCTTTCCAAAGCCATGCTGTCGCCCCCCCTTATAATTCCCTTCATAAAGCAAACTGCCATCAAGGTAGTAACTCTTCCCCGCGCCTTCCTTTTCGTCATTAACATAAGTGCCTTCATACCAGAGCTTCCCGTTTTTAGCGTAAATCTTACCCAATCCTTCTCTTACCCCTTCTTTGAACTCACCGAGATAATAAGAACCATCATTAAATACTAATTTCCCCTGGCCATGAGGCAAATTGTTTACAAACTGTCCTTCATAATAGGATTGAGGACTGTCCGGATCATACTGCTTGCCTTGCCCTTCCATTTTATTGGATTTAAAATCCCCGACATACCAAACAGCGCCGTTATAGGTATATGTTCCTTTGCCTTCTTTCATATCGCCCTTGAGATCGCCTTCGTATTTCAAACCATTCGAATAGAGCATGTCATTCGTCTGGGAACGCAGCGTGGAGACAATGTCGATCGTTTTCGTATCGTTATCCCACAATACATTTCTGCCGGTGGCTTCCCCGATAAAACGCAAGGGAACAAACGTATATCCATTCATAATTTGTGCAGCTTTAGGCAAAATCTTTGTTTCTCCATTCACCTTTGCCTGCTGCTGATTGATAGTCAAGGATACGCTCCATTTGTCTTTTTTGCCCGAAACGGTTTGAGTATTCTCATCCCACGAAACTTGAAGACCGAGCCTTTCAAAAATCGGTCGAAACGGAACCATGGTCGTTCCATCGACAATCGTTGCCGGTTCGTCAAATTGGACAAGTTTCTTGTCAATGTAAACCGTAATCTCTTTCTCTTCGGCGTTAACAGCCGGAATGGAAGTGAAAATGACACAGGACATAAACAGGATGCTAATACTTTTCTTCACGAAAATCTCCCCTTATGTACTTGTTCGGATACTACCCGTTTATTTGGAGTCCGGAACCGGTTTCCCATCTTTGAACATTCCTTTGAATTTCACGGTTCCATCCGAATTATAAAGCGTACCTTGTCCGTTTCTTATTCCGTTCTTAAAGTAGCCTTCGTATGTGATAACACCGGACGGGCTGTATTGTTTGCCCATACCGCTTGCTTCATCCTCATGAAATTCTCCTTCAAATTTTAAGTTGCCGTCGGCATAAAACATTTTCCCTTTTCCTTCGAACAAGCCCTCCTTGAATTGACCTTCGTAGACCAACTTCCCATTTTCATTAAAAAATTTCCCTTGCCCGGAGCCAATCCCGTCAACCAGTTCCCCCTTATAAAAGGCGCCGTTGTTGTAGTAAAACGTCCCTGTACCTTGAATGGAATTATCGACCATCGTGATGCCGTCATACCAAAGCCTTCCATCTTCCTTGTACAGCTTACCGGAGCCGTTCATGAACCCTTTAGACCATTGCCCTTCGTAAAGCTTCTGCCCTCCCTGCCAATAAAGGGTGCCGGTGCCGTTGATTCGGTTATCTTTAAACTCCCCTTCAAAAACAAGCTTTTTATCGGCATAAAGTGTACCCCGCCCGTTCCTTTGGCCGTCTTTCATATCCCCGACATAAGTCACTTGCTTATCGGTATAATAAAGCGTATTTTGCATGTACGTAGCTACATCGTCTCGCAGAAAAATAGAGTGCTTTTTCTCGTCCCAGACTACATATTTATCCGCCGCTTCGCCAATAAAGCGAAGTGGAACAAACGTATTTCCATTCACTATCTTCGGCGCCAGGGCAAGATTCTCTGTCGCACTATTGAGTTTGGCGGTTGTGCTCCCGATTTGAAGTTCGATCGTTAAGTTATTCCGCGTCCCCTTCACCGTTTGCGTTTCGCCGTCCCAACTGACGGTTAAGCCCAAATTTTCGAATACGGGGCGAAACGGTACCATCGTCGTACCTTCTTCTATAAACGGTTGAACTTCAAACGAGATCTTTTCACCGTTGATAAAAACAGGGATCGCTTCATCCGCTTTGGTTACCGTCGGCGTACTCAAAATAAAAGCGGCGGCTGCAATTACAGCTGTGATCGACTTTTTCATTGGACATTTCTCCTTCTTGGATGTCGGTTTGAAGAGCTACCGTTTGATTTCCTGAATATCGATACCCAGAAACAGGCAGGTCGGCACGCCGACCGTAATGGCCATACGACAATACGACAGGCTTGCGGTTATTTCTACTTGCTCCTTGCCCCCCTCGACCTCTCCTCCCAAATGGATATCCCCTTTTAAAACGACAAAAAACAAGCCCATCCTGGTAACCCGGCTGCCATTCTTCGTAGTCTCGCTACTAACCGTAACGATCCCAAAGATTCAGGCCCGTGGCTTTGCGTCCCTCCCTTTCGGCGAGGTTTGCCTTTTTTCAGTTCGCTTGTTTAGTCTTATAGTTCTACGCATAGGAATAATTTCCTGCTTCATCTTTACGAAAATCCTAAAAAATTTATCGAGAATTAGGATATAAGATCGAATTTGAACGGGATGAGAGGCAGCGGCGCCTGTAAAAGATTGCTGCCCAAAGCCTTTGCACCTGTTTGATCTTCTCCCCAGCCGGGTTGTACTGGCTGATACATTTTCGTAAATATATAACCGGATTGTTTTGCACGTACAAAGATAAGGGGGTTATTCGGTACCGGGTAACCACCGTTTCTAAATCCAGGACTTGATTTGTTTGGACCTCGATTAATAGACGAGAAATTATTATCTTTGTTTTCCCAGAATAAATGGAATACTTTTGCCTTGCTTTCCTATGAGTAAAACCACCCTTAGGGAAATATTCCCTTACCTCTACCGTAAATTCTAATGGCCCGCCGCCCACTTGTTTATAAATCTTCAAACCCCATGACCTGTCAGCCATGATGCCTGCAGGAGTATTGGCGGGATGGTTTCGGAAAACATGGATTCGTCATTCCCATCCTTGGTTGTAAAGTTGAGATTCTTTCATTGTAATCTCCTGCATTTCACGCCGAAAGGCGCTTATAGCAGAACTTGTCGAACAGAGAGTTTTGGCCCCGGATTATCAAATCACTCTGCGGACTACATCTCTTTTTTTTCATTCTGCTTGTTTCTGTGGTTAATTTCTGAAATAGCCATTTTTGCGTCTTCGACAATATCTTGTCTAGGGTGGCTTAAATAGGTTTCTAGTAAAGGAAGATATTTCGCTTTACCAGAAAAACCAAGGCAAATGAACACAACTTCAAGATACTTATCATCAATATTTGAGATTTGATTAGCTAGTGGATCCCAATCGATCTCTTCCACAATATCATAAAAAGTAGCAGCACCACATAATGCATCAAATAACCCTTCTTTGATCGCCTCATCATCTTCTCTTAGAGAGTCATTCATCATTTCATAAACAACCAATTTTAGTGCTTCTCTATTGACATTGACTCTGTAGTACTCAAGATCGTCAGCAATTTCAGTAATTTTAGCAAGACGATGGTCCGGACGATCAGAATTACGAAATTCTTGATACATTTTCAAAATATCAATCATATTATCCCCCTAGTTGATATAATGGGCATCATCGGGCAACGCCGTGTCACTATTGACAACAACTTCACCTACGCCGCCCGGAATCCACGCAACCCTCGAATCATCGTCGATTGCATAATTGCCAGTAACATCGTAGCCGTGCACATCGGTATGAACAAGTCCATTAGAATGTCTTGCCTATCCAATCCACAAAATGGTATCATCTGTTTTAAAAGCTAAAGGCAATTCTTTTATAAGCAAATCAATCCTAGCGACCATATATTCCAAATCATTATTCTTAAGATTAGATTGTGCCCATATTCTCAATTTTTCTAACTCCAGAAGTGTAGATTCCAACTGCTCTTTTCTTAATTCTATTCCATTCTGAATCCCAGAAATTTGTAACTCCTCAATAGCAGGTTGCCAAAACTTTGTAAAGAATTCTTCGCGAGATATTGGCATTTCAAAACCTATTTCAAATGAATCATCCTCTGGATTCATTCTAAACACACTAACAGACATTTATTGGCCTCCAAACTGAGCTGAAAAATTATAGCTCGGATATTTGATTTGTAATTGATTAATCTCATTTTGAACCGCTGTTCTTAAAGCAGGAGTATCAGCATTTATCCTAAAAACATAGTTATTATGTTTTGAATATCGCTGACTGATGGAACACTTTGACTTCCATTTGTTGTAGGTCTGGTTGACTCAGCATTTTGAATGGTGTCAATTCTATTTACCGTTTTATTATAAATCTGCTTTTTCGCCCATTGTTGTTCTGTTTGTGGTACAGTCGGGTTCTCCATGTATAAACCAGAAGCGTTTTTATCCTCAAAAATAGTTTTACTTTTTAAATCAATATCATCTAATTCCGTTAACTGATTTTTGGGAGCAACAACTTCAACCCCTTTGAATTTACCCGTACCCTTAGGGAAACCAGCACTCTGAGCATCTCCGGCAACTGGTTTTTCAAATTTTCTCACTTCCTTAGAAGGCACTTCGCCCTTTTTGACCAGATCGTTCCAAGTTTTCGTCGCACCACTTTCGATAGCGGCTGTACGATTTATCATGATACTTGATTTAAAGATCGCATTTAGCTGTACCGCACCAAGTAATTCGCCAAACGACTGATTACTTAACTCTCGGTCAAGATCGGTTATCGTACGATTGTCAAGCATCGTCAATCGATACTCTAATTCTTGTAGCTGCTTGTGCCGCTTTCGTCCTGCATCGAGATGCGGTGCCCGCTTCGTCATTGATGTAAAGGATTCGGTCGCCGGTTTCCGCCACTGCTTTCTCTACGATGAAATTGCGGTTGTCGTAGCGGTACCCGCGTATGGCGCCCCATCCGGTCAGTCATGACGGTTACGTTCATGGCAAGATCATATTGGAAGCGGATTTCGCGGTTTGTGGCATTCGTCGTTTCCTTCAGCAAGCCGAAGGCGCCGTAGCCGTATTGCGTCACTTTGCCGCGGCCGTCGGTCATGTACAGCTTGTTGCCCGCTTTGTCGTAATCGTATGCCACAGCGACGCCGAGCGGGTCGGTCACCTTGATCAAACGGCCTGCCGCGTCATACTCATATGTGGACGTATTGCCCAAAGCGTCGGTTTCCTTGATCTTCTCCCCAGCCGGGTTGTACTGGCTGTATATTCTCGTAAATATAACCGAATTGTTTCGCACGTTCAAAGATAAGGGGGTTATTCGGTACCGGGTAACCTCGCAAAAAAAGAAACCTTGAAAGGCACAAAGCCATATCAAGGGTAAGTAAAATCATTAAAACATATTTGTAATATCATCCCATTCAACACTCGTTGGGAAATTCTCACCTTTCAAAAACGATTTGAATAAAAGGATCACCGTTTCTAAATCCAGAACTTGATTTGTTTGGACCTCTACTAATAAACCAGAAATTATTATCTTTGTTTTCCCAGAATAAATGGAATACTTTTGCCTTGCTTTCCTATGAGTAAAACTACCATTAGGGGAATATTCCCTTACCTCTACCGTAAATTCTAATGGCCCGCCGCCCACTTGTATATAACTTCCGTCTGCTTTTTTTCCATAACAGCATAAGAATTAGAAGAGCCATTAATCATTCTTAGATGATTAACTCAACTTTCGCATCTTGAAAATCTAACCTAAGCCAGATGTGGTGCGGTTTGCGGACGATTAATTCTTTGAATTGACAGAAAAAACACCTTTCGTTTGGTAAAATGGAAATTGTCCAGATCCCCATTCCAAACAGAAAGGTGCGTATCTTCATGGTACACCAGAACGCTCTGTCTGAAAAGAGTTTGCATCGAATTACATCGTTGTTTGTTACTTTAAAAATCGGCCACTTGCTGCGCCAGGCCGGCATTCGTAAGTCGTTCGGTATGCCAGCGCTGGAAGTTTTTCAGCTTCTGTTCACGCTTGTTTTCCAGCAGCGTAATTGGTATCGCCTGTTAGAGAGTGAGCGCTCCTCGGTGCCTGGCAAGGACGTCATCTATCGCTTTCTTAATCATTCCGGCTTTGCGTGGCGTAAATTCCTTCACAGCCTAAGTCTCTTGGTTGTTCGGCGCTTCGAATCTCTCATTTCAAGTTCTCGTACTCGCGTGTTTGTCGTAGACGATTCTGTTTTTGAAGCGAAATCGAAGCAAGAAAGCAGAACTGTTGGCTCGCGTTCATGACCATACGACTGGCCGATTCGTCCGCGGTTACAATATGCTCACGCTGGGTTGGTCGGATGGCTTCAGCTTTTCACCGATCGATTTTGTCATGCTCAGTTCCGCTAAGATCACCAACCGTTTTTGTGAAATAAAAGATAACTTGTCGAAACGGACCCAAGGATATAAGCGTCGCTTGGAAGCATTCACCCGTAAGCCAGATGCGGTCGTAGAATTACTCAAACGTGCGATTCGGGCTGGTTTTGCTGCTGAATTTGTGCTCATGGATAGCTGGTTTACGCAAGCGCCACTATTGCGAAGCCTTATGTCGGAAGGGCTTCACGTCATCGGGATGATCAAGGAGATGAAGCAGCGCTATGTCTTGGGTGAAGACCTCGTCACGTTGAAGGAGCTTTACCAAAGGCTGCCGTGATCGACCAAAACGGATGTACTCGGCTCGTTTCTTGTTCAAACAGCTTGTGGTCTGCCGATTCGACTCGTATTTGTGCAAAACCGTAACTGTCGTAGGGAATGGCTTGTTATCTTGAGCACCGATACCGAACTGAGCGACACGGAAATCGTGAGGATTTACGGAATGCGGTGGAGCATAGAAACCTTCTTTAAATTCACCAAATCCCATTTGAAGCTTGGGACGGAGTTCCGAGGCAGATCGTTCGATTCGCTGATTTGCCATACTACGATTGTGTTCAGTCGTTACTTGTTATTAGAATGGGAACGCCGTGCGAATCAGGATGCTCGTTCACTTGGAGGTCTCTTCTTCCTGTTTGCAGACGAAGTTCGGGAACTTGACTTCAAATCGGCGCTACAACAAATTGTGGTGTTCTTCTTGGAGTTGACCAAGACCAAGACCAATAGGGAGAGGTCTGCACTTATTAGTCAAGTCCAACAATGGATCGCTGGTTTGCCCAACTATATCAAGGGTTTACTGACTAATCTTAGCTGCGAAAGTTGAGTACTTAATTATATTCCCGCAGCCAACAACCCCTTCCGGATGATCGTCCAAACGCAAAAAGGCACCTGAATTCACTGTCACAGTGAAATTTCAAGTGCCGAAAGTTTACGAAGTTGCTCGCAGCCGCACAGGCTGTCTGCACGAAGATTATGACACACTCTCGTCTGGCGGTCAATCCTAATGATTAAACCACCGAACTTTGCGTCTGCGACATTCTTCTTCATGCTCCGGGAGTTTGTACACTCTGCCGTTAGAAAACGTCATCTCGACGTATTTGCATTGGTCGGAATATAGAAGCATGCTACACCTACCGTTACCCATAGATTCACATTAAACAATCACCTTCATGAGTTTCACCTAAAAATCACCATCATGAGTTCAATCGAAAAAATTACCATCATGAGTTCAATGTGCAGCACTGTAATTTTGCTGCATTCATCCTTCACTATCATATTAAATCTTCATGTTCATGAGTTGTTCGCAAATATTGTTGTTTGCGATATCGCGGCGGATAAAAAGAAACCTTGAAAGGCACGAGGCCAATCAAGGTCAAAATGAATACTAAGCAAAACTATCACTGGTCATGAATTATTTTGCTTAGTTCCTCTAAAATTAACGAACTTGTGTCACCATCTAGCTTTTTGATTGCATCTTTCAACAAGCCAGATGATGTTTGGTTTAATATTCTGATTGAAATTAGTCTTAACATTTCGTCATCATCTTCTAACTTTTGAAAAGATATTTCGTTTGCTAATTGTGGATTGATTTTTGCTAAGGATAATAGGGCTCTTCTTTGAACGTACTTATTACAATCGTTAGTTAAAATTATCAAGTACTTTTCCCATGCTTTATCCTGTTTTCGACCTATTAACTCAGCAATTTGCCATCTAGTATTAGATAAAGGGAATAAATGACCTTTCTCTATAATAATATTCAAGCTAGATTTACTTAATCGGTTTTCACATTCAGTAAGTATGGCCTCTTCTTCATTATCTAAAGCCATTACCTCTAGTATCAAATTTGTTTGAGATGTCTCACCAATTTCTAAATTGGCTATTGCAATACAAGTCAGTCTTATTAGTTCATTCCAACGGGGATACATGAACTCTTCTTTGTTAGTTTTTGTACCTAATAATTCATATTCTTTACTGCTTGTTCCAAGCCAACTCCAAAATTGCTTTAATTCACTTTCTAATGAATACGATATATCCATATAACACTTCCTTTTTACCATTATGGAAGGTACTGATTCGGGTCTACTGGATAACCGTGTATATTACCTTTACTATCCATATGAACTCGAACACCCGTTTCCCCGTTAGGTCCAACTGGTTCTCCTGCATCCCAAACTCTTACTTTATCAGAATTGCTTGTTGGTGTACCTTTCATCCAAGCTTCTTGAGTTAAGTCGACCCCATCCTGTCCCTCACCCCATGAGGACTTATTGGGGTCAAAATTATTATGTCCGGGAACATGCTTTCCTTGTTTGCCAGCATCAACTTTTGGTGCTCCTTCGACATTCCCAGTCACTGTACCTTGGTTTGGTAATTTCGGAGCATCATCCGTCTCCTCGGTTTGTTCCGCCTGATCATATACAACATGCGACGATTCTGGTTGAACAATAGGGTCTTTAATTGTAGTGGTTTCTTGAACAATAACCGGATCCTTTATTGTTGTTACCTTCTCATTCTCAGGGGTCGGTGTCTGTATTAATGGCTTTTCTTCTTCTCTAGTAATAGGTGTTACTTGAATACTGGGGATACTGGGTCCGGAAACAGTTATTGGTGTAATAAGAGTGATACCTTTTTTAGCCGCATCAAGTATCATATTACCTAATGATGACCAAAAACTGTTTTCCTTCAATTCATTCGGATTCTTGCTTAAATTAGACTGATCAAGTTGTACATAATTATTCACTTGATAGGCTAACATAGGTTGCCCATCCGAGACTGGCTTGCTAGCAGCTTTATCCTTCTTGTCCTCTTTAGCCTGAGCTTCCGCCTCTTTCGGATCTTTCGTCAGAGTTTTTTGCTCGTCGCTGCTTGAGCCCGAATCATCCGACTCGGAGCTTTTCGTCGAATCGGATTTGCTGCTGTCGCCGGAATTCGACGTATGCTCCCCGCCGTTGCTGGATTTGCCAGCTTCAGAATCCGTTGGGGGTTCTACGATTCCACCCGAGCCGTTGCGGATACTCTCCGCTCGCTCGTGAATAGCCTCTCGCTCTTCATCCGTGGTTGCATTGTAATAAGCTTCAGTCAGTTCCATAATCTTATCTTGCGCTTGCGGGCTTAAATTTTCGTCGCCTTCTTCCCAGTGCCCCGTCGGATCCTTGTACATCAGCGGATTATTCAGCACATACGTGTAGCGGTTCAACGATAACGGATCTTCGGCTTGCCCCGCATACGTATCCTCGGTGGTGAATCGTCCCGTATACGGATTGTAGTAACGCGCCCTTAGGTAATACAGCCCTGTCTCATCGTCGAAGAACTCCCCGGCATACCGGATGGCGTTGCCGTATTCCTCCACCGTTAAGGTCGGGTTGCCAAAGATGTCGTAATCGTACTGGTTCTCCACTTCTCCCGCCGCGCTTACGGTCTGCACGACGTCCCCATGTCCATTATACAGGTAATAGGATAGTTTTTCCGTACTATCTATCCGGGCGATATAGTTGATACCGCGTACGTAACGTACGATCACCTGATCCGCCGCATCGGTTTCTAGAATGACGTTTTGGCGATCGTAAAGATAATTCGTGACCTTCTCCGCATAGGCGTCTTTCGAGCTGCGCACGACCTTTTTCGTTCGCAATCCGTCGCCGTTGTACGTATAGTCTACCGTTACCCGGTCTCCGCCCTTGATCTTCTCCATCTGCTTCAACTGGTTAAAGCCGTCGTAGGTGCTGCTGACCTTTTCAATCAGGGTGTTTAATTCATCCGTAATCTCGTCGCCGTACAGGTTGCCCCCCATGACTTGTCTCATGCTGCGGGTGTGAGGATGGAGATAGGCGACCATTTGACGGATTTCGTTCCCGTTTGCGTCATACAGATAGTTGGTCGTTTTCTCGAGAAGCTGTTGTCCCGCCTCATCGTACATCTTTTCAACCAGCTTCAGCAGCTCGTTTGTGCTCGAGTACACATATTCGCTTTTCTTGAGCTTGTATTGTACTTCCGCTTTGGTGTTCGGGTCCATAAAACCGCTCGGCTGCACCGAGGTGTATGTTTCGTTCAGCGTTTGCCGGTTGCCGGACCGATCGTACGTGTACAGCGTCGTTTTGCCGGGAGCCTCGACTTTCTCGATGCGGCCTGACGCGTCGTACGTGTAGTTCGTTGTGCCGTAGCTGTCGGTTTTGGACGTTTGCCGGCCTGCGGCATCATACGTATAACTGTAGGACGAAATCGTGCTGCCGTCCGGTTTTTTGTTCGTTAAAGTTAACAGCTTGTTGTTCTTGTCGAAGCTGTATTCTTCGGTGACGCCGCCGTCGTAAGCGATCGACGTGCGGTTGCCGTTTTCATCATAGGAATATACCGTCTTCTTTCCCTGAAACAACACCGTTTCCACCCGGCTTAACTTGTCGTAGCTGTAGGCTGTCGTGACGCCGGTTTTGTCCGTTACCGATTCGATGTTGCCCAAGACATCATACGTATAATAGATCTGCGCGGCGCCGTCCTTGGCGATGCTCAGCAGCTGATTTTTCTTGTCGTAGGTGTAGCTGCTCGTTCCGCTGGCGTCGGTCATGGTAAGACGGTTGCCGGCTTCGTCATACGTATAACTTACGGAATCCCCGGTTTCCTTGACGTTTTTGCTCAGCAGCAGGTTCCGGTTGTCGTACGCGTACACGGTGTGATTGCCGATGCGGTCCGTCATTGCCGCTGCGTTTCCGGCCAGATCGTAATGGTAGCGGATCGACAGCCCTTCTGCGTTGGCCGTTTCCAGCAGCCATCCGAAGGCGCCGTAGCTGTAACGGGTGATTTTGCCCCGTCCGTCGGTCATGTACAGCTTATTCCCCGCATTGTCATATTCATACGTGACGGCCACTCCTAGCGGGTCGGTAACCCGGATTAAGCGGCCCGCCGCGTCGTAGGCGTAGGTGAACGTTTGCTCCAATCCGTTCGTTTCCTGCACCTTTTGTCCTGCAGCGTTATACTTTGTCTTGGTGACGGCATGTTCCGGATCGGTGACTTTGATGGCCCGGTTGCCCAAATCATATTCGTACAAAATCCCGTATCTGCCTTCATCCGTATCGGCGGACTTATAGCCCTTGGCATCGATTTTCTTGGCCACATTGCCGTTCGGATCGTAGATGAGATGTTGAATGACGACTTGATTCGGGTCCGTGACCGAAGACAGCCGGTTCAGCTTATCGTATTGGAACGTCGTGGCGTATCCCTTGGCGTTCGTTTCCGATATTTTATTACCTGCCAGGTCATATTGGTAGATCAACGTTTGCTGTTCCGGGTCCGTAACCGTGAGCACCCGGTTTGCGTAATCATACGTGTAGCGAGTCTCGAATCCGCGTTCGCTGCGTTCTGCGATTTTATTACCGACTTCGTCATAGCTGTATTGCTTGTACACTTCAGTCCCATTCCACTGACGGACGGATTTCTCCAACCGGTTTAAAGCATCGTACGTGAAAGTAAACGTGAAGGCATCCCGATTGGCCGTGTCTGTTGCCGGATAAGCGTACGCTCTCGGATCGATTTCCCGGATTTTATTGCCCGCCGCATCATAGGCGTATCCGGTGATGAGACGGATTTTGCCTGGATATTCGTTATCCCTCAGATCCGCGATAGAAGCGAAGCCGGCTTCAGGCGCGAAGCTACCTTCGTCGGCAAGCCGGATTCGCTGGATCATCCGGTTCTGGCTGTCGTACACGTATTTCTCGATATCCATAACTCCGGCGTCCCGCTGCTTCTCCAGCTTGATGACGTTCCCGTTTCGATCGTAATATTTCTTGCTGTATCCGCCGCCGTTATCTGATGTCGTATTTTGCAGGTTATTATCATAGTAAGTGTAAGTCGTCTCACGGATGAAAGATTTATCTTTGGAATCGGTGACGCTTTTCTTGAGCAGGTTGCCCAAAGAGTCGTACACATACGTTTCTACGGCATAGACGACATTGCCGCTGCCGTCAAGCTCTAAAGGCAGCCTCTTCTCGACCATTTTGCCGTTCGCATCGTATTTCATGAGCGTGGCGCTGCCCCGCTTATCTTTCATCAACACGACATTTCCGTTCAAGTCATATTTCGATTCGACTGTGAACCCGTACGCGTCCGTTACCGTCTTTTCCTTGCCGAATGCGTTATATGAGTACGTGGTCGTACTTCCTAACGGGTTGGTTTCCGATGTTTTTCTCCCCAGCTTGTCATAGCTGTAGCTGATCTTTCCTCCGTCGGGGTTAATCGTAAGAGCCAACGTTCCGTCCGGATTATAAGCATAAGTAGTCGTTATGTTTCTGGCATCCGTTTTAGTTACAAGGTTCCCCAGCACGTCGTAGGCAAACCTGGTGATGCCGCCCAGAGCATCGGTAGACTCGAGCACCTTGCCTAATCCGTCGTATACATAGGATGTCCCTGGGGAAGCGGCGACATCTCCGTTATACTGTACACCGTTGACGATTTTCTCGACTTGTCCCTTGCCGGTATACTTGATATACTCCAGACCTTGACCGTCAGGAGCGATAGTGGCCGTACGCCGGTTCATCGCATCGTAGACATAGATCATGCCTGCCAGCGTTTCCAGCAAAGCCGGAATATCCTTAGCCGGATCGTAGTCGTTCGGTGCGATCTGCTTGACGAGATTGCCCGCGGCATCGTACAAATACCTTATCGTCGCCGTTCCCCCGCCCGCGGCGGGAACAGATTTGCGAATAAGCTTATTCATCGCATCGTAATCGTATACCGTAGCTATTCCTTTGCTGTTGGTCTCTCTGACCAGATTGCCTTTAAGATCATAGCCGTAGGTAGTTACCGCCTTTAACGGGTCCGTCTTCTTAACCGGCCTTCCATCATAATCGTATTCGTAAAACGTCGCCTTTCCATAGGCATCCGCTTTGCTCTTGAGCTTGCCGTTCTTATAATAGGTGCTGGTTGTCGTTGCCTTGACGCGGTCCGCGTATACGTTGTCAAACTCGGCTCCGGCCAAGGAATCGATGCTCAGCCCGGATGTACGAACGAGCAGCGATTCTTTCGTCACGAGCGAACGTATATCGTACTCGAATCGCCTGACGTCATAGTTTCCTTCCTCTACCTTTTGCAGCTTGGCGATCATATTGCCGGCCCTGTCGTATTCCTGAATCGTTTCTCTTCCGAACGGACCGGAAATCCGGGTAAGTCTGCCGGCTTTATCATAGATATAATCGGTCTTATCCCCTGCTGACGTTTCCGACACATCGGCTCCATCAGACTGGGACGCTCTTTCAAGAAACGTTTCGCTGCTGATCAGGTGATTCGCCTCGTCGTAACGCATCCTCGTTACTTTATGATACGTATACCCTTGGTCCGAACGAATAAATTCTTTCTTCCACACTGGGTTCCCGGCAGGATCGTAGGCCATATATTTGGCATTCCCCGCCTGATCGACACTTTCGATTAAATCGCCTTTGGCGGAGTACCGGAACGTTTCGCTTGTCCCATCCGGATAATCGATCCGGTACGGCTTATCGAATATGGTCTGGAATGTCGTCGTGATTCGGCCGGCGCGGTCCTTTTTTCGAACCCAGGCTTTCCCCGTCAAATCATAATCGTAAGATTCGCTGTAACCGTCGGCGAATGTTTTCTCCTTGAGCAAGCCGTTCAAATAATAGGAATATCTTGTTACATTCCCAGCGGCATCGGTTTCGGTCAGCACATTTCCCGATCCGTCGTACGTGTAGCGATTGCTTACATTGTTTGTCCCGCCAGATGCGTTCAACGCAGCCGTTTGTGCCGATATGAAAGTGATCTTCTTATCGCTAACATCGTACTCAAACACACTGCCGATCGAATTTCTTGGCTCGCTTGCGTTATAACCTTCGCCGTCGGCTTCCTTGACGACGTTGCCGCGGCCGTCATATTCCTTGTAAACGACAGTTGTTCTCGCTGTTCCGTCAAAAACCGTCGTCTTCACCAAGCGATTCAGCGCATCGTATTTGTATTCCTTACCCGGTGCTTGCTCCGCTGTTTGTGTCGGGTATCTTGGATCGGTTTCTTTGATCAGATTCCCGGCCGCATCATACAGAGATTTGATCATATTCCCCAAGGGATCGACTTTGACAATCGTTCGGCCAAGTCCGTCGACCTTATACGAGGTCGTTGCATCCGCACCTTGAATCGTCAGAGTCTCTGTCAGAAGATTCCCTTTTTTGTCATATTGATACTGGGTTCTTTTCTCGCCGGAACTTCCTGCAAACGGTTCGGTTTTCAGGATAGGCTTATTCCTATAGTTAAACGTATAGGTCGTCGTATCCCAGCCGCTGCCATTGAAAGCCATCTCTTTTACAGTATTCCCCGCATAGTCCCGTTCGGTCCGCTTGAGATAACTGCCGTAGACGATTTCGCTGCCGCTGCCGTCCTGCTCCTTGTAGGCTCCCGTCTCTTCGCTTACTTTACCGGCGTAATCGTAACCGTAGGAGTATACACGAAACTTCGACTTATCCGCATCGGCGTACTGGACGACCTGGGTTTTGTTTCCGTTACGGTTGTACTGATTGCTGACGACAGCCGTTCTGGATTCATCCATTTTCGTCGCTTCTTCAATGACACGGTTCATGGCGTCGTAAGCATAGGAGGTGTCGGAAGACGGGGAATCGGCGCCTCCGATTATCCTTCCTTGCTTGGTATTCAAAACGTTTCCTGCCGGATCGTAAACATATGAAGTATAGATATAGTCCGCTTCCGCACCTTGCTTGTACAATTTTTTCCGGGATAATCTGCCTAATCCGTCATAAATAAATTCCGTGGTTTTGCCGTCCGGCTCCCTCTGAAGCGTAACCTTGTTCAGCGCATTGTACGTGTATTTCGTCTCCATCCCGAGGGCGTCCGTTTTGGTTATCAAACGCCCCAAGGAATCATAGGTAAATCGGGTCGTATGATTGTTCCCGTCGGTTTCGCTCAGCTTGTTGCCGGTATAATCGTACGTGAACAAGTTGGTATAAAATTGAGCGTTATCCGGCGTCCTTTCCGATTTGGTCAAGCGTCCCAATACATCGTAATAGAATCGTTCAATGTACCCTTCTTCGTCCGTAATCGTAACGAGCAGAGGCGTACTTTGTGCGTCGCCTATCGTGTAGCTGACCTTCATCGAGCCTTTATCCGTGATATCGTTTTCCCAGAAGCTCTTTTTGACGATTCGGTTTTTGCTGTCATACTCGAAACGAATGCTGTGTCCGTTGGCATCGGTTTCTTTCGTTTTGTTCCCTTTGGCGTCAAACTCAAACGATTTGAGTAATCTCCACGCTCCTCGATCGAATACGCTGTTTTTCAGCAAATTGCCCTTGATATCGTACTCATACGAAAATGCCGTTTTTTCGGGATCGGTGTATTGGATTTTGAAATTGGCATAAGGATTGTCTTCGTAGCTGTATTCCTTGATGCCGTTGTCCGGCAGCGTCGTTTTTACAAGACGGCCTACGGCATCATACTCGTAGGAAGTTCGGCCTCCCCTCGCATCGATTTCCGCCAAACGATTACCCGTGTTGAAATCGTAGGAGTACCGTTTGGCAATCTCTTGTCCGTCCAGCAGGCTGTACTCCTTGGTGAGGTAACCTCCCCTCATATCGACTCCATTTGCATCCGTACCGTATTCATAATACGTAACAAAGGAATCGCTGCCGGACATCGTTGTTTTTTTCGTCATATTGCCATAGCTGTCGTACAGATGCTCGGTCACCACATCGCCGCCGGCATTTACTTTGGTTGACCGGACGACGTTCCCTCTGCTATCGATGGAATAAATGACTTGGCCGGTGGTATCCTTATTTATTTTCCAGGTTTTCTGCGAAAGAACGTGGTACTTATCATAAGCATAGGAATAAATCACCGTATGCTCCGAATTGGTCGGATACCCGCTCGCATCCCTTTCCGCCTCAGGTCCCGTATAGTTTGTCAGGTTTCCGTATTCGTCGTAGCGCAAATTTTCGATTTTCTTCACGGGATTGCCGGTGACCTGACCGTTCACGACATTATACATGACGGTTTCCTGTTTTTTGACCAGCTTCATTTCATCCCGTTCCTGGGTGATGACTTCTTTATGCTCTTTGCCAAGCTTCTCTGTAACCAGCAGCTGATGCAATCCGTCGAAGATGTATTTTGTCGTATTCCCATTCGATTCGGTTGCCTCCGAGTAATACCTGAACGTGTCCCGTAGGTAATTGACGTCATTCCCTCTATATCCGTCCGTACCATAGCCGTTTGGTTCAACCGTATATTTATAGTTTGTTTTGTCCTTAACCTCTGTAATAAACCGCTCCAGGAAAGACGGCCGGGAAGCATCGAACCCGCTTTTTGACAAATCCGCAGATTCGAATATTTTGCGGTACTGCATCGTTCCGGAGCCAAGACTCTTAATGTACGTCTCGTAAGTATATCTTTTGATCCGGTTCGTTTTGCTGTAGTCCACCTGCACCAAATTTTCGTAATGATCGAATGCAGAGTAGTCGGTGTTGCCGGTAAACGTGTAACCAAGAGACGGCCGCTCGTACCAAAAATGGTATTTGGGCTTCCCGTCCGTATCGAACACACGCTGCAGCCGGGTCCGGATGACATGCTTGGAATAGCTGACAAGCAGCGCCGTTTTGTCATAAACGAGCTGTTTATCTCCGGGCAAATGAACGATAACCTGGAACTTGCCGTTCAGATCGCCTGAGTCTACATTATTCGGATTTTGGGACGTTTTATAAGATTCGTCGGCTCCATATTGTATGTTTGCGATTGGCCCCACTGTAAAGGAAGGGTCCTCTTTGTACTCTATGGTGGTAACCCTGCCCAACGAATCCGTGATTTGCGAGATCAACCTCTTGCTCACCGGTCGTCTGTCAATTTCGTAGGATAACGTCGCATACTCGAACTTGATCGTATTGCCATACCGGTCCATCATGGCGAGAATTCTTCCGTCATCGGCGAAATAAGTCTTCTTGCCCTCCTTCGTAGTCATTACAAATTTCGATGTTCCGTCGGATTGGCCGTTCGAATACTCCGCAGTCTCTCTAACCGTTACATCTTTAACCGTTTGCCCCTCGACGATATATTCGGACGGGTTTAAATAGGATTTGTTCAAGTAATACACATCGCCGCTTTCCGTATGCAAAAACTTCTGACTACCCTTCATTTCAATAGAAGGAAAGGAGAAACGCATGCCAATGCCGAGATTATACCGATCTTCATAAAAAGAAGATGTATAGTCTTCCGGGTAAGGGTAATCAACCCATGCGCCGTCAATGTATCTGACCTGCAGTCCTTCAAGATTGCTTGCGTTGTTTTTATAAATGCGCTTGATTTCCAGATCCATTCCGTTTCTGCCCGGCAGCACGTAATCCGTCTGCGATAATGTCAATTGGCCGCTCTGCGGGCTGATCTGTTCTTCCAGTTGGTTTGTTTTCAAATAAACCGGAGACAGCATCGTATCGTACTGCTCCTTGGGCCCGATCATATGGTTCATAAGATCTTCCACTGTTTCGGCGTGTGCCATACGCAAAGGAATAAGGAAGAAGAAAAAGCATACTGCCGCTACTCTATATATATGCCTCACAGAAGCGCCTCCCATGCCGGTTCAAAATAATAGAACTCCATGATTCGTCTTATGAATCGAGTTTGCTTTGCAGGATTTCGGCAAAAACTGCCTCTTCCGTCAAACCGCTCCCGACATGTCCGATCACGATTTTCGGCTGTACGCCCAGCTTATTGGCCAGCACAAAAGCTTCGGCGATTTGTTTTCTGGAGAGCGCCCCGGACTGCAAATATAACTCCATGTCCTCCGCCGTGATCTTCACTCGGGGCAAGACGGATGCACTGTTCAAGATGCCAAGCTCCGCATTGATGTCTTTCCAGCTTCGTCCCGGATTATCGGTTTTCAAACGAAGCAGCTCATCGATCTGCTTGCCGCTTTCAAACGAAACCCGGTCGGCCAGCATGATGTCGTCCGGAGATATTCCCGGTGTCGATATGAAGGCAGCCAGCTCTCCCGAGTCAAAATCTCTTGGAACAAAGGAACCCCGCGATTGTTTATACTCCATAAAAATAGTTTCCCATGTTTTTCCCATTTTCTTCTGGTTTACGAAAAACTCCAACCGGCTCATATCCCCATAGTTGTGATATAAATACTCGTAAGCGATAAGGATATCGGGCAACCGATGTCCGGCCAGCACGAGGCGATCTATCTCATTTTTGAATTTCTGATGAACATCCCGGGTTATCACGACGGTTTTGTAGTTCGTTACATTGCGATCGTAATGGGTCGGATCCGATTCCTTAATTTTATTTAATACGTCTTGGGATATTTGAACTTCTGCAATGGCCGCGGATTCCGAAGCGCTTGCGGCAGGCGCCGCCGTATCTGATGTCGATGAAGCGCCGCCCTCTCCGGTAACCGCGAACACAACAACACCCGCTTGCAGCGCAAAACCGAGCAAAAGTGCCCCAATGACAACTTTAGCGATAGATTTGATTTTCATACGATGACTCCTCTGTTTAAGGTTTGTTAGGGTCTAAGCTCCGGATTTCATTGCGAATTTCTTCCGTTGGATTTTTCGGCTTCACGTCCGTTACCTTCGGCAGCGGCACGTCCGGGAGAGGCATATTTGCTTCCTTCGCCTGCAATACAGAATCCGTCGTCTTTCGGGTATCGGGGAAAGCTTCCTTCACCGACATATTTTCCGTTTTGATTTTATCCAGCAAGTCCTGTTCGAGCACTGATAACGTAATGAGGGCATTTCGCATGATGCCCATGCTTTTCTCTTCTTTTTGCTTGGCGTATTGAGCTTTGTCCTTCAAGTAATCTTCCAGCTCAAGCCCGATCTGCAATGCCAGCAAATATTCGTCAAGCACTGCCTCGAAGCTTCCCAAATCCTTTTTTAGCTTCAGCATCAAGGTTACGGCTGTCTTCAAGCTGAACCCTTCAGCGATTTTTTCATATGCCTCTTTTTTGGCATCATTTTTCAGATTAAGCATCGATTCCGCTGAAGGTATTTCCACTTGCTTTAAAGGCGATTGTTCCACGATTTCTTTAAGCTGAAATTGCAGTCTCTCGGCGATGAACCGGGCTTCCTTAATCTCTTGATTCGAATATCCCTGGGCCAGCAGAGAATCCAAGTCATCTTCCCCAATACCGGACTGGGAGAGCAGCTTGTCCCTGCTCTCTTTATCCGTTTGCCCGATTGCAGGCCGATTTTTCAAAACTTCCAACACTTCGTTCCACGATTTTCCCGACTGCTTGAGCTTCATAATTTCTTGCACCGTAACCCCAGTCAGATTGGAGATGTCCGCGGCAATTTTCCCGTCTTCAGATGTACTGCCGCCCGTGAACGCCTGACGCACTCCGAGTGTTCCCCACGGGAATACAACAAACATTTGAACAAGCAGCGCAATGGCTAATAAAATCGCAATATGCTTGTTATACCTCATCAACAATTTACTCATCGTTTTCACCTCTAGGAAAGGTTGCCTTACTGTGCCGTCACTTCAATAGAAGCTTGTCCATCGAATTTGGATTTGAATTTAAGGGTCGTAATCTCTCCCGACCAGGACGTTCCCGGCACGATATTCAGTTTGTTCCGAAACACAATTTTTCCGGCAGCATACGTCACTTCCAGGTTGGAGCCCGGAATTTTCCCCGACTTCGTGTCTAGAGCCGGCGTAAAGTTGTACAGGTCGACAATCTCCAGCTGATTCTGATCATACGTCACCACAAATTGCGATTCGTTAAAGTCCTGGACATTGTAGGCGAATAATATTAAATCAAACTGCATGCCGTTATGGGCATTCACCGTGTATGCGGGACTGGTCGTGCTTTTCGTAATCGCCTCGCTCCAGGCAGCGGCTCCGGTAATATTTTTGGCTCTTACCCTGTAAGTGTGGGATGTTCCCGGAGCCAGCTTGGTATGCAAATAATTCGTATTTGCTCCGATGTCTACGGTTGTGCCGTCCACCTCAATGTCGTAACCATCCGCCGCCGCAACCTTATTCCAGTTCAGTTCGATCGTATTCGTTGTGGCAAAAGCATTCAGGCCGGTCGGTGCATCCGGCAGGTCCGGCAAGGTGGACAAGGATAGAATCGCAACCCACTCTCCGGATTGACCGTTTCTTAGCCGGATCTTATAAGTATGAAACTCATTGGGATTGAGTCCGGTATGATTGTAGATGGTGTTTTTTCCGTTATCCTGCAATTCTCCATCCACTTCGATGTCATACTGGGCATCCGGCGCCACCGTCTCCCAGGAAATCATGATTGACCTGGGTGCGACCACAGCTACCATATTCGTCAGGGACAAGTTCTTTCCACTGCCGGCAGGCAGCGTCATAAGTGTGATCGGCCTCGTCCATTCGCTGTCCCCGCTTATGTTCTTTGCTCTTACCCGGTAAGAATGTTTGCTGTCGGGGGACAAGTTCGGATCAACCAACTGATTCCCTTGTACGTTGAGGATGGTTGTGCCATCCACCTCCACATCGTAGCTGTCGGCATGCGGCACCTGATACCACATCAAGGTTATGGCCGTTTCCTCGGAGGTACCCATCACATTTCCGGGTGTAATCGGCTTTTCCGGGTGCGTCCTTACGTTCTGCGGCTCGCTCCATGGGCCTTTGCCTCCGATATTTTTGGCTCTGATTCGATACGTATGATCGGTTAGTGCATCCAGCCCTTCATCTACGAATTGCGTGCTGTTGCCGTTCTCTCTAATGTATCCGTCCGCTTCGACTTCATAACCTGTCGCTCGTTCAACAGGTTCCCAATTCAGCGTAATTTTGTGGATAGAGGGCTGCGAGCTTATTTTAGTTACTGCCGGCGGCGGGTTCGGCCATGTTTTTTGTTTCACGATTGGACTCCATTCGCTCGCTCCTCCCGAGTTTTTGGCACGGACTCGGTAGGTATGCTCGGTTTCCGGCAATAACCCGGAATGAACGTAACTTTTACTCGCTTTTACGTCGACGACTTCACCGTCCACTTCAATATCGTAGCCGGTTGCCCGGACGGCCAGATCCCATGTAATCGTAATCACGGTCTGCGTGGTTGTGACTTCCACATTTCCCGGCGTCGGCGGGGGGTCGGGCAGTGTCTGTTTCGTAATGTACTCGCTCCAGACGCTGGTACCGCCCGCATTTCTTGCCCGGACCCGGTATGTATGCTGCGAATTGGGAACAAGCCCGCTGTCTGTAAAGGACGTTAACGTCCCGTTATCTTTGACGATGCCGTCGGCTTCCACATCATATCCGCTTACTCCAGGGGAAGCCGGCCAAGCAAGCTTGATCGTTTGCTGCGAAATTTCTGTTGTTATATTCACAGGCGGTGTCGGGAGAGTAACAGCAGTCATGGCCGTTCCAAAGCCCGTAACGGCGCCTGCTTCGTTTATCGCTTGAGCTTGGAAGGTATATGCCGTATTCGGCATCAGCCCCGTCACCATAACAGATTTGCCCACTGGGGCGATCCATTCCGGTGTCCCTGACATTTGGCCCGCGTTGTTTACATAAAGCCCGTTCGTCGTAATCTGGTATCGGGTGCCTGAAGGATTTCCGTCGTTTAATGAAAGCCCCGCACTCGTTGTTGTAACGGAATTAGCCGTTAAACCCGGCCTCTGGGCCTTCGTATACGTAGTTTGCTCCCGAGCCGAAATTTGGCCGAACGCGTCCCTGGCCTCGAATTTGGTGTAGTATGCGGTGTTAGGTGTCAAATAAGCCTTCGCATAGGAAGTGCTCTGCGTCCATGGGGACACCTCCGGCCCTACCGTATAGCGATAAGGAGCGGCGTCCAATCCTCCGACAGGGTCATTGGCCGACCCGGTTATTTGAATCGACGTATCCGTGGAAGAAAATTCGACAGCTTGCAAATTGGGTCCGGAATGATCGACTGTAAAACCAACCGTCTGCTCCGTCGTCGCCTTTCCGTCGCTGACCGTAAACCGTATCGTATGGCCGCCTTCGTATAATTGCCCGACGTTTAACGCGTTAAAGCTGACCAATTGAGCGGTAGTTGTGTTTGTGATGCTTAATGTTTCTCGCGGTGACGATTCCGAATCAAGATAATAGTTGACGTTAAGCGTATCTCCGTTTCCGTCGGCTACTCTGACGGCCGGGATGAATGGAGCGCCTCCTATGATTTGGTTTGCCGTCGGAGCGACCGCTTCAATGGTCGGCGGTACCGGATCCGGTATGATTAATTCATAAGCTTCTTGGGGGAAAGTGCTGCTAAACATGTCGATAACTCCACTGATCCCGCCGGTCTTCGATTCCAAACCATACCCGAAGTGATTGGAATAAGAAGAAAATGTAATATGCTTTGAATTCATGAGGTCTGCAGTTTCTTGGATAGTCTTGTTATATTTGCTGTCCAAAGTTGTTGCTGCCGATATGAAAATAATATGGTTGGATGCCTGGTTGTCGAAATGGAATGAATTTGCTGCACAGTATGCAGCATCCAAGCCATAATCGGACTGATAATTCGAAAAATTCGCAGTAGTGATATATGCAAAGTAACCTCTTAGGTTAGCAAGATTAGCATCGAATTCTCCGCTGCAGCCCATATTCGAGTTGTCAAACGTGACGAATCCTACTCGATAATCGATGCCCTGTTCGTTGAGTAATAAGTCGAGCAATTTCAACAAACCGGGCTGAGCATAGTTCCATTGATGACGCATATCGTTGGAAACATCAAGAACAAACACAATATCGACCTTGCTGTTTGCGTATGCGGCTTTTGGCGGGATCATGGTCAATACCAGCAAAAACGAGCATAAACTTAAAATCAGCCTTCTCATGAACAATCGTTTTTTCATCACTTGGGTTGGCTCCTCCTCCGTACCTACTCCACCGTATACGTCACCTTCGAGTACTCGTTCGTGAGCGATTGCAGCTGGATGCTGTTCACAATCGTCTTGTCGGCGTTCTGGATCGTATACACGATGCGTCCCGGAACGAACTCGGCGACCTTCAGGTTGGTGCCGACGATCGCCCCCGGGGCTTTCTCGATGTCGGGAGTGACCGCGCTCAGATCGAGCACCTCGATAGCGCCCGGATCGTACACGACCGTCACTTTCCGCTCGGTCAACCCATTTTTCTTCGGCACGACGAAAACGAAGTTGAAAATCGTATCTTTGGCGATATTCAGCGTCAATTGCGGCGTCGTGATCTTCTGCAGCTTATCCGTCCAGCTGCCGCGCACGCCGCGGTTAGCCGCGCTGACGCGGTATACGTGCATCGTGTTTGGCTCCAGCCCGCTATGCGTGTACGTGGTGCCGGAGGAACTGACCACTTGTCCGTCGATTTCCAGGTTGTATGAATCCGCTCCGCTGACCGCATCCCATTTGAGCGTGATGGAGTCCGGCGTTGCTGTGGCGGTCAAATTGGCGGGTACGCCGGGGGCCGTCACCTGATCCACGCGGACGCTCCACTCGCTCAGATCGCTCCAGTCGCTGTAGACATTATCGTTTTTCGCCCGGACCCGGTAAGTATGTCTCGAATTGGAAGTCAGTCCCGTATGGGTAAATGTCGTCGATTCCCCGTTGTCCTTCAGGACGCCGTCCGCTTCTATCTCATATCCGCTTGCTCCCAGCACCGCGTCCCAAGTGACCGTAATGGATGAGCTGGAAGGTATGGCCCGCAAATTGGCGGGTACGCCGAGCATAGTCGCTGTCGTCGCGGCTTCGCTCCATTCGCCGGTCATTTCGGCCGTTTTCGCCCTGACCCGGTAAACGTGCCAGGAATAAGGCTGCAAGCCGGTATGCCCGAACGTCGTGGAAGCCCCGTTGTCGTGCACCTCTCCATCCACAAAAACATCGTATGCCGACGCTCCCGGCACTGCGTCCCAGGTGACCGTGATGGAATCCGTCGCCGTCTGCAAATGAACGTTTTGCGGCGCACCGAATCCCGTTGCCTGAGCCACGACGGCGCTCCATTCTCCCGCTCCGCCGGCGTTTCTTGCCCGCACCCGGTAAACGTGACGGGAATTTGCCTCCAGGCCGTTATGCTCATAAGACGTATTTAGCCCGGTGTCCACAATCGCTCCGTCCGCCTCCAGCTCGTATCCGGCCGCTCCGACGACCGTATCCCAGGACACCGTAATGAAGGTGCTGGCCGTGGCCGCTTGCAAGCCGGTCGGTACGCCCGGAGGGGTCAGCTTCGTGACCGGCTCGCTCCACTGCCCGGTGACGGGTCCGTTTTTCGCCCGTACCCGATATGTATGTTCGGCATTGTATCCCGCTCCCGTATGATCGTAAGATGTCCGGGTTCCGATATCCGTCACTTTGCCGTCGATTTCCAGATCGTATCCGGCAGCTCCGGGTGCCGCATTCCACGACACGGTGATATTCGGTCCGGAAACTGCAGCCGCCAGATTTCCCGGTACAGACGGAAGGGTAACGATCTCAACCGGCCCGCTCCAGGCGCTCGTTCCTTTGCTGTTTTTGCTCCTGACCCGGTAAGTGTGTACGGTATAAGGCTGCAAGCCGGAATGCAGATACGCTGCGGAAGCTGCCTCGACCAAGTCGCCGTCGATTTCGATGTCGTATCCGGAAGCGCCTGCAATAGCGTCCCATGTGACCGCGACAGAGGTATCCGTCGCGGTGCCGGTTACGCCTCCGGGCACTCCGGGCAGCGTCGTTTCCGCCGCAACGGCGCTCCATTTGCCGGCGCCGCTGGAGTTTTTCGCCCGCACTCTGTACGTATGCTGGCTGTTCGGGGTCAGCCCCGACTCCGTATATTCGGTCGAATCGGCGTTGTCCATGACGGTGTCGTACGCTTCAATGTCATAACCCGTCGCCCCTCTTACCGCAGACCATTTCAAAGTGATGGTATCGCTTGTCGAAGACAACACGATGTCTTCCGGGATCCCCGGCAAGGTCCATTTACTGACCGGCGACGTCCAATCTCCCGTGACCGCCTCGGTTTTGGCCCGCACCCGGTAGCTGTGCACCGTGCCGGACAAAAGCCCTTCGTGCAAATAACTCGTATTGTTGTCATTATTGATAAAAACGCCATCCACCTCGATATCGTAGCCGGTCGCTCCGTACACAGGCTCCCAATCGACCCGAATCGCCGTTTCCGTCGCCGTCATTTCCCGAATGGAGGTTGTCCCCAGCTTTGTCGCTTCCGTTATGGACGGGCTCCATTCTCCAATGACGATGCCGCTTCTCGCTCGGACCCGGTACGTATGCAGCGTTCCCGGCATCACATCGTTATGTACGAAAGAGGGAGCGGAGCCGGCATCCACAACCGTTCCATCGACTTCCACATCGTAACCGTCGGCAAAGGTAACCGGGTTCCACTGCAAGGAAACCGTCGTTTCCGTAGATGAGGAGGTCAGTCCCGCAGGCACTCCAATCGGATACAACTCAATCTTAGGGATAATATCTTTGGCCTGGGACGCGCTCTCCCAAAGCAGCCGGACCCGCGACGTGCCGTTTGTCTCCCGATATTCCATGCGGATGTCGTAGCGTTTACCGGCCTCGAGGGTAATGCTTCCCTGCCCGGTGCTGCTATTATGCGACTGCCAATCGTCGACCAGAAGCCGGTCAGCCACCCACAGCCGCACGCCGCCATGAGCTTCCGTATAAAATGTATACGTCTCCGAGAACGCCGGCTCGACTTGTCCGGTCCAGCGTACGGAAAATACGCCATCTTGAATGCCCTGAGCAGGAGACGCCTGGTTCCAGTTAAAGTCGATCGTATCGTCGATGCGCGTCGTTTTTAGATTCGTCAAATCCTCATTGTCAAAATACTGCCCCTTCAGCCCGATGCCGTGCCCTGTTTCGGGAAGAGTGGATTTATAGACAAACGGGCTCCATGCTTTTGGTCCGTCCGCCTTTCGTGCCCGCACCCGGTAAGCATGCCGCGTATTCGGCATAAGACCGCTGTGCGTATAAGCTGTGTCGCTGCCGCCGTCAAGGATCTGACCGTCGGCTTCGACGTCATATCCGGTCGCCCCGATCACGGCATCCCATGACAGCGTGATGCTCCGGCTCGTATTAACCGCCTGCACGTTGGTCGGAATTTCCGTCAAAACCACTTTGGTGATCATGGCGCTCCAATCGCTTGCTCCGGTTGCGCTTTTCGCCCTCACCCGGTATGTATGCTGCGTATTCGGCATGAGACCGCTATGAACGTAGGTCGTGGACGTTCCGTTGTCGATCGTGAACCCGTCCGCTTCGACGTCGTAGCCCGTCGCCCCGGCAACGGGATCCCAGGTCACCGTAATCGTCATGTCCGATTCGACTGCCCGAACGTTCGCCGGAACGGAAACCTTCGTTTCCGCCTGCAGCGGATCGCTCCAATCGCCGGCTACCTCCGGCACCCGGGCCCGAACCCGGTATGTATGTCTGGAACCCGGGGCCAAATTATTTTGCGTGAAGGTGGTCCCCGATCCGCTGCTTACTATCGATCCGTCAGCCTCGACCTCATAGGAGGCAGCTCCCGTTACAGCGTCCCAAGCAAGCGAAACGGATGTACTGGAGGCCGAAGCGATGCGGAAGTTCCCCGGTATCTCCGGCACGAAAGGCGGATTGAGCTGGCTCTTGGGCACAATCTCTTTGGTCTGGCTGCTGCTGGACCAGAGCAGTGTCGCTGCGCTGACGCCGTGTTCCTCCACATATTCCATCTTGATATCGTAAGTCTGGTTGGATTTAAGAGAAATATTTGCGCTTTCATGTACCCTGCCGTTGGCGTCCCACCGATCGATCAGAAGCTGTCCGTTCACCCACAAGCGAACCCCGCCGTGCGACTCGGTGTACAACGTATACAACTCGGAATACCGCGGCTGCAGCTTCCCGCTCCACCTTACCGTGAACGTACCGTTATCCAGTCCGGCTGCGGTCAGCTCGTCATCCCATTGAAAATCGATCGTATCGTCCAGCCGCCTCAGCTTCAAATCCGTAAAACCGGTGCCGCTGAAATATTCGGCGCGTACCCCGCGGCCTTGGCCCGATGCGGCCAAGGCGGAGAACATGGCGGAAGTCGTCACGGTCAGCGGCAAACTCTTGGCGGAAAAATTTCCGGCCGCATCGAAGGCTGCAATTTCATATTTATACGACGCAGCAGGAGAAAGCCCGGTATCCGTATAAGACACGCTGCCGGTCACCGTCGCGATTTCTGCGCCGTCTCTGTACACCTTATAACCTGCAACCGCATTGTCATCCGCTGAACTGTCCCATTTGACCGTAAGTCCGGTTGCCGACACATTTTCAGATGTTATATTTTGGGGGATACTGGGCGGATTCGTATCGGCCGGATTTTTCCCGACGATCTCGATGAAATTAAGCGCCGTCATCCCGTCGTCCAGGCTGCCGTGATCGACCGTCAGTTTTCCGTCGCTTACCTGAATCGTCTTCGTCTGCTGCAAATGCAAGCCGCCGCCGAGAACCGCTCCGCTCCAGATGCCGACGCCCTCTACGTTCACCGTATTCGTGCTGCCGTAAACGGCATCGCCCACGCTGACCGTGACGTCGTAGCTCCCGTTCTCCAGCGCTATTTCCCATACCCCGCCACGATGCGGCCAGACGGAAGAATCGAGCATCGCATCTTGATATGTACTACTGCGGACAGTAACATCCGTATGATCTATATTCCATCCGTAAGTGAACCCGTTTCTTGAACCGTACACTTGTCCATAATCGGCAATATCCCCGGCAGGAACCTGGGAGGCCGGCGGTTGAAAATGGATTTTAACCCGGACAGGCTGGCTTTGCGCCGATGCTTTCGCGTCAAACAGACCGAGCCCGGACTCCATGAAATATTGCACCAACAACATGAATACCAGCAATCCCGAAATCGTCTTCAAGCACTTTCTCATAAAATTCCTCCGATTGTAAATTTCACCTTCAGTTAGACGCAAAAATGCCAAGTACATTGGCAACCTGGCAACCGTAGCGACAGCAGCACCGAAACAAAACATTTCGTTAACAGAGCTGTACGCCTTAGGCCCATGGCTTTGCGCCCCCGCCTTTCGGACGGGTTTGCCTTTTTCATTTACTTGGCATGTAGGTCATTGGTTCTGTGATGTCGTTCAAAGGTAATGGAATTATTCTGCAAAATCCGTCAAAATCCTCTCAGCGTTCACACAATTTTGCAAAATTAGTCATAAAGAACCACAAATCTTTGGATATGTCTAACTTTGTCGATTTATAGCAAATGATTGGGCGCATATTCATGGTCCACCCTCGCCACATGATGAATAGCATGTGACTGTGGCATCTGCCTAACTTATATTACACAAAGGAAGGTTGAGGTAATGCTCGATATCGATTTAAGAAATTTTGTTCTGGGGACCGTCTCTCCGGTCGTTCAATACGGACTGTATGAAGCTCAGCATACATCGGTTCCACACTCCATGTACGAGATTTCCGCAATCTCTTATTTGATGGGGAGCGGCTTTGATTTTTACACTGCTCGGTGTATTGTGGAATCCTGGGAGGTAAACGAGTCGTTTCCGCCTTATCAGATGACGATGGTGTATTAAAGGAGAATCGGGTGGCAGTAGTAAAGGCCCGGAGGATTTGCAAATTGGAGAAAAAAGCCCGAACGGCTGAAACACGCGAGCGTTCCAGCCGTTCGGGCACGTTTTTGGTTGTTAAGGCAAGGATCGAACAATATCGGTTCGCTCCTTCGCCCATCGGTCTATCCCGCCGCTTTGCGGAATTTTAACCGATGGACCCTTCCATTTCAAACTTAATCAATCTATTCATCTCAACCGCATATTCCATCGGCAGCTCCTTCGTGAACGGCTCGATGAAGCCCATGACGATCATCTGAGTCGCTTCGGCTTCGGTTAAGCCGCGGCTCATCAGATAGAACAGCTGGTCCTCGGACACCTTGGATACGGTAGCTTCGTGCTCCAGCGTGATGTTGTCGTTCATGATCTCGTTGTACGGGATCGTATCCGACGTCGACTGGTTGTCGAGAATGAGCGTATCGCATTTGATGTTCGCTTTGGAGCCCTGCGAGTTGCGTCCGAACGATGCCAGACCGCGGTATGTTACTTTACCGCCGTGCTTGCTGATCGACTTGGAAATGATTGTCGACGTCGTGTCCGGAGCCAGGTGCGTCATCTTAGCGCCTGCATCCTGGTGCTGGCCTTTGCCGGCTACGGCGATGGACAATACCATGCCTTTCGCGCCGCGGCCTTTGAGAACGACGGCCGGGTATTTCATCGTCAGTTTGGAACCGATGTTGCCGTCAACCCATTCCATCGTCGCGTTTTCTTCCGCAACCGCACGTTTCGTAACGAGGTTGTAAATGTTCGGCGCCCAGTTTTGGATCGTCGTATAACGAACACGGGAGTTTTTCTTGCAAATGATTTCAACGACCGCGCTGTGCAGCGAGTTCGTGCTGTAGACCGGAGCCGTACAGCCTTCGACGTAGTGCACGAAGCTGTCTTCGTCGGCGATGATGAGCGTACGCTCGAATTGGCCCATGTTTTCCGAGTTGATGCGGAAATATGCCTGCAGCGGGATTTCCACCTTCACGCCCTTCGGCACGTAGATGAAGCTGCCGCCCGACCATACGGCGCTGTTCAAAGCCGCGAATTTGTTATCAGCGGGAGGAATGACGGTTCCGAAATGCTCGCGGAAAATTTCCGGATGCTCGCGAAGCGCGGAGTCGGTATCCATGAAGATAACGCCCTGCTCTTCGAGATCCTTTTGCATGCTGTGGTAAACGACCTCGGACTCGTACTGAGCGGATACACCGGCGAGGAACTTTTGCTCCGCTTCCGGAATGCCGAGCTTGTCGAACGTTTCTTTAATTTCCGTAGGAACCTCTTCCCACGTTTTCCCTTGCTTTTCGGACGGCTTTACGTAGTACTGGATATCGTTGAAATCGAGATCGTCCAGGTTGCCGCCCCAACGAGGCATAGGCATTTTCGTGAACTGCTCGAGCGACTTCAAACGGAAGTCGAGCATCCATTCCGGCTCGCCCTTCATTTTGGAAATTTCCGCGACGATTTCTTTCGTCAAGCCTTTACCGGACTGGAAAACGGCTTTATGCTCATCCCTAAAGCCATATTTATACTCTTCCATTTCAGGCATTTTCTTAGCCATCGTTTATCCCTCCTGTATTAAAAAACTCACTGCTTCGCCTGCTCAATCCCTTTGCGCAAAGCGTTCCACGCCAGCGTCGCGCATTTGATCCGCGCCGGAAATTTATTTACGCCGGACAATGCTTCCAGATCCTCATATTCGAACTCGACCGGTTCGCCCTTCATCAGCCCGGAGAACTTCTCCGCCATCTCGAGCGCTTCGTCCAGCGTCTTGCCTTTGACGGCTTCCGTCAACATCGACGCGGAGGACAGACTGATGGAGCAGCCTTCACCGAGAAACTTCGCTGCCGAGACCTTTCCGTCCTCAACCTGCATCTGGAGCGTGATGCGGTCTCCGCAGGTCGGGTTGTTCAGGTTGATCGTTACCGCTTCATTGTCGAAACTGCCGCGGTTTCTCGGATTTTTATAATGATCCATAATGACTCTGCGGTACAAATCATCCAATTGCATGACCGAAGTACTCCTTTGTTTTTAGTAGCGCCTGGATCAGGCGGTCTATGTCCTCTTCGGTGTTATACAAGTAAAAGCTGGCTCGAGCCGTCGCGGTCACGTTCAACCATCTCATCAGCGGCTGGCAGCAGTGGTGTCCGGCCCGTACGGCGACGCCTTCAGCGTCAAGCACCGTCGCTACGTCGTGCGGATGCACGTCGCCCAGATTAAACGTGACGAGCCCTGCACGGTTTTGGCGCGGCCCGTAGATCGAAATGCCTTCGATCTCCGACATCCGCTCCATCGCATAAGCGCTCAGCTTCTTCTCATGCTTGTCGATCGCGTCCAGCCCGATCTCCTGCAGAAAATCGATCGCGGCGCCAAGACCGACCGCCCCGGCGATAATCGGCGTTCCGCCCTCGAACTTCCAGGGCAGGTCCTTCCACGTCGACTCGTACAGGTCGACGTGGTCGATCATTTCGCCGCCGAACTCGATAGGCTCCATCTGCTCGAGCAGCGCCTTCTTGCCATATAGCGCGCCGATCCCGGTAGGGCCGCACATTTTATGGCCGGACAGCGCATAAAAATCGCAATCGAGGTCCTGCACGTCGATCTTCAGATGCGGAGTGCTCTGAGCGCCGTCGACGACCACTTTCGCGCCGTGACGATGCGCAATCGCCGCAATTTCCTTCACCGGATTGACGACGCCGAGCACGTTGGATACGTACACGACGGAAACGATCTTCGTCCGGTCCGTGACCGTCGCTTCGACATCTTTCAGATCGATCGAACCGTCCGGCTGCAGCGGGATATATTTGAGCGTCGCTCCCGTCGCTTTGGCCACCTGCTGCCAAGGGATCAGGTTGCTGTGATGCTCCATCGGGGTGATGACGATCTCGTCGCCTTCGCCGCAGACGGCCCGCGCATAGCTGGAGGCTACGAGATTAAGAGCGGTCGTCGTGCCGCGGGTGAAAATAATCTCCTCGATGGACCCCGCATTGATGAACGCTCTCAGCTTCTCGCGAGCCCCTTCATACGCATCGGTTGCGCGGGAACCGAGCGTATGTACTCCGCGGTGAACGTTTGCGTTATCCCATTCGTAATAACGCTTGACCGCTTCGATAACCTGGACCGGCTTCTGCGACGTCGCCGCGCTGTCCAAATAAACCAATGGGTGCCCGTTGACTTCCTGGTTCAGTATCGGGAACAGTTTCCGTATCTCAGACGTATTCATTGTCCGAGCTTCCTTTCTACGGTAAGTTGCAGCTGTTGCTGCACTTTCTCCAGCGGAACCTCCGCCACAACCGGGGCGAGGAAGCCGTAGATGATCAGCCGCAAAGCGTCTTCCTTGGAAATGCCGCGGGACATCAGGTAATACAGCTGATCCGGATTCACTTGCCCTACGCTCGCCGCATGGCCTGCCTTTACATCGTCTTCGTCGATGAGCAGGATCGGGTTCGCGTCGCCGCGCGCTTTCGGGCTAAGCATCAGCACCCGCTCCGTTTGCTGGCCGTTCGCTCCGGTAGCGCCTTTTTCGATCTTCGTAATGCCGTTGACGATAGCTGTCGCTTCGTCTCTCATAACCGCGCGGGTGATCATGTCGCTCGGCGAATTTTTGCCGAAGTGAATCGCACGTGTCGTAATGTTCAACTTCTGCTCGCCCGTACCTACGCAAATGACCTTCGCGTCGGAGCTCGAGCCGTTGCCCTTCAAAATCGACGTCGTATCGGATACGACGTTGCCGTCATTCATCTCGCCGATGATCCACTGGATCGTGCCGTCGTTTTCGATATTCGCGCGGCGGAACGTCAGGTCCGTCACGCTTTCGTTCAGGCTGTGAATCGAAGCGAATTGAACGGTGGCGCCTGGCTTCACGACAACTTCAACGATGCCGTTTTGCACGAGGTTGTTCAGGTTGCCTACGGATGCGTAGTTGTCCACGTAAGTGACGGACGAATGCGATTCCGCCACGATCAGCACGTGCGGGGAAAAGCTCGCTTCCGCATCTTCGGCCAGGAACAGCGCCTGCACCGGAACTTTTACCTCGACGTTTTTCGGCACGTAGAGGAACACGCCTCCGCTCCACAAAGCGGTATGCAGCGCCGTCAAGCGGTTTTCGTCTTTTTTCACAACGCTCAGGAAATAGGATTTCACCAAATCGCCGTGATCTTGCAGCGCCTGCTCCAAACTTGTAAAAATAACGCCCATCTTGGACAGCTCTTCAGACACGCTATGATAAACGACGCCGGAATTGCGCTGCACGATCAGGTTTTCCGGATGGCCGCCGTTTTCTTCGGTGAGCAGAGACTTCACGGATTCCGGAAGTTCGTCCACCGATTGAATGGCCGGAGCCGCTTTGTAGGACCCGAACGATTGCAGGTTCCAGCGGTCGATTCTTGTTTTCTCAAGTGCCGGAAGCTCGAGCTGAGCGGCCAAATCAAGCGCTTCGGCGCGCAGATCGGTCATCCATGCGGGTTCTTGCTTGCTTTTCGAAAAAGCGATGATCGCATCGCGATTTACGGGAAGAGCGGTTTGTGTACTCATCTTCGTATCGTCTCCTCCCTATCAATATTTCGGCGCAGTCGTGTTCATCGGCACTTTGAATTCTTCCGTATCTTGGCCTACCGTTTCATCGACGATGCCCAGTTCTTCTTTAATCCAGTCGTAGCCTTCGTTCTCCAGACGCTCGGCGAGCTCGGGACCGCCGGATTTGACGATGCGGCCTTGCATCATGACGTGAACGAAGTCCGGTTTGATATAGTTCAGCAAACGCTGATAGTGGGTGATAATCAGGAATCCGCGGTCTTCGCTGCGGAGCGCGTTCACGCCGGCTGCCACGATGCGCAGAGCGTCGATGTCGAGACCGGAGTCGATTTCGTCCAAAATGCAAATGCGCGGCTCAAGCAGCATCATTTGCAAAATCTCGTTGCGCTTCTTCTCGCCGCCGGAGAAACCTTCGTTCAAGTAACGGTGCGCGAACTCCGGATTCATTTCGAGTTCCTTCATTTTCGCTTCCATTTGGCGGATGAACTTGATCAGGGAAATCTCGTTGCCTTCGCCGCGGCGGGCGTTGATGGCGCTGCGCAGGAAGTCCGCGTTCGTCACGCCGGCGATTTCGCTCGGATACTGCATTGCGAGGAACAGGCCTGCGCGCGCTCTTTCGTCGACGGCCATCTCCAGAACGTCTTCGCCGTCGAGCGAGATGCTGCCTTCGGTAATTTCATATTTCGGATGGCCCATGATCGCGGATGCGAGCGTACTTTTACCGGTACCGTTCGGTCCCATGATCGCATGTACTTCGCCGCCTTTGATTTCGATGCTGAGGCCTTTCAAAATCTCTTTCCCTTCGACAGTCGCCCTCAAACCGTCTATAGTAAACTTCGGTGCATTTGCCATTGAATTCATGCCTCCAACCACTTTTAGTGAGTTTATTGTTGTAACTTATATTACATAAGAATCATTCTAAATGATTCTCAGTGATTCTCAATAATAATTTTATTATAACTTACCAGTTGAAATCAATAAAGAACTAAAAGTTCATTTTTTATACATTTTTATATAAAAAGTAAACTAACCCCGTAATGCCTGCTTTATCCGGGCCAGAGCCTCGGAAAATTCCGCATCGCTCAGCACGGGACTTCTTTTTATCCCGCCCAGATCGGCATTTAGCTGTATCCATGACTTGCATCCGTTATAGGATTCCTCTATTGAAAGTGTTGCCGGTTGTTCGAGTGAATACACCCGCAGGACCATCACATGAAGCGGATTATTTCGTTTCCACTTTAACCTCTCCTCGGCAAAGCTGTCCGTCCAAATGTGAAAAGGGGCCAGCTTGTCCAGATCGGCCTGGTCGCTTATCTCTATATCTTCCGCCAGTTCGGCATAAGTATCCACCACCGTCGTCGTTTGCCCGGGCTCCCAGCTTTTAAGCGTGTCCTGCAGGCTGTCCGCATGCTCCGGCTTCAGCAGCCCGCTTTTCTGGTGCTCGTAGGTCGGAAACAGGAAGAAAGCGTCGCTTTCGATTTGAAAATCTTTCGTTTCCTCACGGATTCCCCCTTTTCGCATGATGATGATCTGCTTCCCTTGACGCAAAGCCTGCACTGCCACGGCCCACTCCTTCAGCGCTATCGGCATGTTCACCTTCGTCCCCTGCCTTTCATTACTAATATTATGTCGATAATTATACGGGGTGCAGGCAATTTAATGCAATGTGACACGGCAAGTATAATTCCGCCCCCGCCAAACAACCCTAAGAAGGCAACACCACATCCACGCGAAAAGTGAGGTTGATATGCCATGCGCGAAGGACTCATTCCTGCCGTACTTGGAACTGCCGTCACTGCTTCCGGCGTCGTTTTAAGAGGTAAATACCCGATGGCGGCCGCAGCCGTAGCCGGTTTCGGCCTTGCCCATATGGTGCTCGGCGCGATCGATTTGGTGGAGCATCGCAGACAGCGGTTTTAACGGTGGTTGTCTTCCAGTCAGCCTCGCTAAGCTGTCTGCAAAAAAAAGGGGACGGCGTTTCCGCCATCCCTTTTTCCCTATATTTTAAAATTATTTCCGGTCCACGTACATATTCGTTTGAATCCGTTCATACTGCGCGTAATTCGCTTTCATCGGGTTCGCAGTCGCCGGCGAAGTCTCCGGAGCGTACAAACCGAGCGTTGCAACGACGCCAAGAGCGGCAGCGGCCATCAGGATGCGGCTCAACACTTTCATTTTTTCGACCTCCGTATTCGCCTGCATTTGTTTATTATTTTAGTGTGTAAAAATTAAAGCCGTATTATCGGGGTGTGAATTATTTGTAAAAGAGGTCCGGCCGCTTTCGCCCGGTTATTCCCCTGGATTCGAATTTCCTATATACTATAAGAATGGTAGTTTTCAGATTGGATTAATGGAGGAACATTGAACCATGGGTAAATATCATGCTCTGACGGAAGCCGAAGCGATCGAATATGCCCGCAAGCTGCCCGATTTGTTCACGCCCGGCGGCGAGCTGGTCAGCCGCGAAATCGGCGACGGCAATTTGAATCTGGTGTTTCATATCAGCGAACCGGCTACGGGAAAAAGCATTATTCTGAAGCAGGCGCTCCCATATGCCAAAGTCGTCGGCGAATCGTGGCCGCTCACGCTCGACCGGGCCCGAATCGAAAGCGAAGCGCTGATGATCCAGGAATCGCTGTGCCCGGACCTCGTGCCGCATGTGTATGCGTACGAACCGGACCTGGCGCTCACGGTGATGCAGGATCTCAGCGACCACGTAATCATGCGCAAAGGCCTCATGGAGCGCAATAAATATCCGCTTTTTGCCGGACACATCAGCCGATTTCTGGCGCGCACGCTCTTTTTCACGTCGGACTTCGGCATGAACCAGCAGGAGAAAAAGAACCGCGTCAAGCAGTTCGTCAATCCGGAGCTTTGCAAAATTACCGAGGATCTGATCTTCGACGACCCTTATAGAAACGCCGACACGAACAATGTGGATCCGCGCATTCAGGATGCGGTTGAACAAATTTGGCAGGATACCGAGCTGCATCTGGAAGTGGCGCGGCTGCGCGAAAGCTTCCTGACCCATGCGCAGGCGCTGCTTCACGGAGACCTGCACACGGGAAGTATTTTCATCAAAGCGGATTCGACGAAGGTCATCGACCCTGAGTTCGCCTACTACGGCCCGATGGGCTTCGATATCGGCGCGGTTTTTGCGAATTTGCTGCTGAATTTCGCCGCACAGGAAGGATGGAGCCCGGACGCGGCGAGCCGCGCCGATTACCGGGGGTATTTGCTGGATACGATCCGCGACGTATGGACAGGCTTCGACCGCGAATTCCGCGCTTTGTGGAACGAGCGAGTCGTCGACCGGATGGCGAAAACGCCGGGTTACCAGGACGTATACATGCAGCAGCTGCTGCAGGATACGCTCGGTTACACCGGCTGCAAAATGGTGCGCCGCGTGTACGGCCTGGCTCAAGTCGCCGACATTAACAAGCTGGAGGACGCCGCGGCGAAGGAACGCGCTCAGCGCATCTCGCTTGCTATCGGCACGACGCTGATCAAGCAGCATCGCCAGGCAGGCAGCATCGACGATTTGCTGAACGTGGCGAAGCGGGCGTTGGAGTAGACCGGAGTTTAGGGAGCGGCCAAGCAAGTGGCGGATAAGCGGGACGTGAGGCTATCGCAGCTTGTAGAGCAAACCTGCAAGCCGCCTTATGCCAACACCACCTTCTGCCTGCCGCCTGATGACCCTCTCCGCAGTGATAGGTCGGAAGTTGACTGCACAGGACTTGGGCAAATTTAACTGGAGTTTTTCCATTTACATTGCTCATGACTTTATGAAGAAAGAGGATTTGTTATGACAAATGGGACTGGAACGGACACGACTGCGGGAGCGCCGTCTCCCGCTGAAGGCTGGCTGCAATCGGTGCGCTGGAACGAAAAGCATCTCGATTTGCTGGATCAGCGGCTGCTGCCGGAGGAAATCGTTTATTTGGAGCTGACCACCTCCGAAGAGGTGTGGGAAGCGATCAAGCATTTGAAGGTGCGCGGGGCGCCGGCTATCGGGATCGCCGCGGCGTTCGGGGTTTACCTCGGCGTGCGGGATGCCGCCGGGGACAGCGCCGCTCTGGTGGCGGAGGTCGGCCGCCAGTGCGATTATTTGGCCACCAGCCGCCCGACGGCGGTGAATTTGTTTTGGGCGCTCGACCGGATGCGGGCGCGGGCTGCGGCGCTGGCTGAGCAGGGCGTGCAGCCGGATGCTTTGAAGGCGGCGCTGCTGGACGAAGCGAAGCAGATTCAAGCCGAGGACGAGGAAACGTGCCGCCTCATCGGAGAGCACGCGCTATCGTTGTTCGAGGACGGCATGGGTGTGCTCACGCACTGCAACGCCGGCGGACTCGCCACCGCGCGTTACGGCACGGCGCTTGCGCCGATGTACCTCGCGCAGGAGCGCGGCATGCGGCTGAAGGTGTACGCCGACGAGACGCGTCCCGTGCTGCAGGGCGCGCGCCTGACGGCGTTCGAGCTGCAGCAGGCCGGCGTCGATGTGACGCTGATCTGCGACAACATGGCCGGCTACGTCATGTCGAAGGGCATGGTACAGGCCGTCATCGTCGGCACGGACCGGGTTGCCGCAAACGGCGACGTCGCCAACAAGATCGGCACGTACAGCGTCGCCGTGCTGGCCAAAGCTCACGGCATTCCGTTTTACGTCGCGTGCCCGATGTCGACGATCGACCTGACGACGCCGACCGGTGCCGAAATTCCGATCGAGGAGCGCCACGAAGACGAGATCACGCAAGGCTTCGGCAAACGTACGGCGCCGCAGGGCATCAAGGTGTTCAACCCGGCGTTCGACATTACGCCAAGCGAGTACGTGACGGCGATCATTACGGAGAAGGGCATCGTCCGCGCGCCTTATGAGGAAAATTTGCGGAAGCTGTTTGAGTAGTTTTGCTGCTCCGATCTGCCGCGGTTTTCGGTACTGCCGTACCTCAGGTATGGTATAGGCGAACGGAAAGGGCACTTCTTACTTGGGGATGCCGTGAGGCTCTACGAAGAACCGGGCGAATGATTGCAGCAACAATATGAAAAAATATTCCTCATTACCAAAAAAGTGGCGGTTTCCGGCAATCATGCCGGGAAACCGCCACTTTTTTTGACTTAATAACCTTTTACTCCGAAGTAAATATTTTGACCGGTTCGATTTTTTTCAGCCAATATTCGACGTCCTTGACGTCAAACACGCCATCCCCCGTTACATCTGCCCCGCCTTTGATCTTGGATAAAATATCTTCTGCACTTGTACGGCGATCAAACGTATAAGTATATACGTCGCTGTTTTTCATACCTTGTTTTACCGCAATCGCTTTGAAAACCACCTTGGCTTCAAGCCGGATTTTCTTAGTTTTATCGTAGAGTAAGCTTGACGATGTCGGCACGCTGCCGTCGAGAGTATAATAAATCGATACCCCGTCCGGTATATTGCTGAATCCGATTTCCTTGATCGTATCCGAGACGTAGCTGATATCCGGTTTCGGCAAATTCACCGTCTGCTGCATAGATGCCCGGAAAATATCGATCTTGTACTGTTCGATAGCCCGATTCGGCGCATAAACCGACATAGTGACTGAATTGGTCCCAACGGTAAGCGAAGGGAACGTGATGGTCCTGCCGGAATACGTGACTCCCGTCACCGTATCCGCCGGAACGCTGATTGCTGCGGCCTCATTGTTCAGCCCAACGTCGAGAGCTACCGCCGTGACTTCATACGGGACGGACAACGTAAAACTGCTGCCGGCCCGTGAAATCGCGCCGTCCTTGTACTTGATTTCCGATACCATGCTGCTATTAGGGTCGGGCGCAGTCGTAACGGTGATCGGGTACTCTTGTGACGCTGTGCCGTTCGGAGCATACACTACAAGATTTGCCGTTTTGCTTTCCCCAGCTACCAAACCACTGAAAATAAGCGATTTTCCGGAATAAGTTACCCCAGTGACCGTAGAATGCAAGCCAATCTGCGCGTTCTCATCCTTCGTGGTCACATTTAATGTGACGCTCGTCGTGTTGTAAGGAACCGATAGGTTAAATGCATTTTCAGTTCTGGAAAGCGTTGTTCCGTTATAATAAATTCCTTCAATACCGGTTTCGCCGGAAGCGGCACGTTGTACGTTCACCGTATATGTCCTCTTCGTTGCGTTATCGTACCCCGTCACTTCCACGTAAATCGGCGTTACACTGCCTGTTAGCGCGACGGTTTGGGAAGTACCGTCAGCCGTGGATACTCCGTTTACTTTGATGCTGGCAAATGAACCGTGCTGCAGGGTTGGAGTTACCACTACGCTGCTAGTCTCAGCTGCGGCTTTTACGTTATAAGTGAGAGTTTCAGAATTAAAGCTGAGCGCTTCCGTTAACGGAGTCACTGACAATGTGGACAGGCTCACATCGGGACCCTTCAGCTTTTCGGAAAATGCCCGGATAACCTCACTGAACATCCGACCCGTTAAAAAATACCCGCCATCCTGCGTTTGGATCGCCCTATCATAATAGGACTCAGCGTTAAATCGTTCTACACCCGAATACGCCCACACGATACCGCCATATCTGTCCAACTTAATAGCCAGCCCTCGCAGGCCGGCAGCTTGACCTGCAATGATAAAGCCGCCATCTTTCACAGCATCAATCGAATGAACCTCGCCCGGCATGTACATATTTTGCCATTCGGTACCACTAAAATCCGACTTTAATTGGGCAACCCACATGATGTTAAAATTCTGATAAATTTCGGGTAACCAAACGCTGTCTGACCCGGCAATAACGATATTTCCCGCTTCGGTTTCCGTCACGCCGTAAGCACTTTTGGAACTATAGTCCGTGTCGGAGTCTGAATTACCAATTATAAGTTCATTTTCTTTAATAAGAGAAGTTGTTCCTGCTGTAATTTTCCACAAATAAACAGCGTATTCTTCGATATCCGGAACGTTAATGTTGGCTGCTATTGCATATTGGTCGCCCGGACCATGATGGGCCAGTTTTTTAATCCCGGAAATCCGGGAGATATTCCAACCCGTCGGCGCTGAGAAATAGTCTTTTGTTATGTTCGTTACCGAGCCGTCAGAACTTAATGTTCCTTTTATGACGATCATTCTCCCGTCCGGTGACGCCGCTGTTGCCGCAGCGATGAATCCGTCCTGCGTTGAGGCAAGTGACCACCCGGCAGCTCCTGGTTCCATCAGATTGGAGGATAGAACTTGAAATAAATTTTCGTTGGAAGGAGATGGTTTTAGAACAATCGGAACCACGCTAACCCCGGAATCATTGTTGACCATCAGTAAATATTTTCCAGGCGACGTTTCCAAAACATCCGCCACATTGTCGGGGTATGTTTGGACCCAGAGCAAATTTCCGCTTGCATCGGTTTTGCCGATTTTGTAGGTATTGTCCGAAAAAACATAGGTGCTGCCTTTCAAAATCATAATGTAACCGCCGTCCGATGTCGGCCGAACAGCTACCATTTCACGGTAATCATAATCGCGAAATCCATTCTCTTCTTGACTCGGAGGCGGTGTTTCAAAGCCTCTATTGACCCGTAAGAAATAATACTCAATGTTTCCATTAGCAGCCCTGACCTCAATCGTGACCGCATTAGTCCCCGGCTCAAGGGGGAGACTGATTCCGGCTGATTCATACGGCAAATGATTGACGAAGATAACACCGTCCTGTGCCGCAGCCTTGATTACGATGCTGCTGACGGTGCTTTCCTTATCGATCTTATATTGTTGGTCGTTCGAAGATAAGAGGTCAATCGGCACATCGGAAACCGAAAGAGAGATCAGCTTCGGTAACAAGGGAAGCACCGTGAGATAACCTTCCGCCGGGGACGCATCATTGTCAGTTCTGACTTTAAAAGCATACGCACCGTAGCTGTTCACTGTCTTCAATCCTGAGCCGGAATTAAACGTTAATGTGGCCAGGGTTCCCGCGCTAACGGTATTCTTTGGTGTTATGTACAAATAGTCGTCGTTACTTATCGACTCGATCGACTGGCCGTTTAGTGCAATTTCCGTCTCGTTCAGAGTTGCGCGCCTATCCATAAACTCATCAGGGATCGATAACACGATTCTATTGCTCGACGTTATATCCGATTTCGGCGTAAAACTGATTTTGTAGCTCACTCCCGAAGCACCTTCCTTATAATTGGAAGCGGCAACGACTACGCCATCGAAAGATACAGGTGTCGGCGTACCGAACTTCAGAGCACCGCCGGTACCCAATTGGCTATGCTGGTTGTCGCCCCAAGCGTACAAGCGGCCTGAAGAGTCAAGAGCAAAAGAAGATTTTTCTCCTGCGGCCACACCGCTTACCATCGGAAGGTCGTACACTGCCGTGAGCGTTGTCGTGTTTACATCCATCTCAAGGCGACCTTGTTGGCCTGCGTCATTTCTGCCAAAGGAAGCAAGTGTTTCAGCTCCTGCAGAACCAAGCGTAATCAAAGTATGATCTCCACCGGCTGCCAGCCTTACGGCCGTCGTCTCGGGGTCCGCTGCATTTACCATCACATATTGTGGCAATGGGACTGCCAGGGATGTCGCGCCAATTCCAAGCTGGCCGTACTGATTACTTCCCCAACCAAGCGCAAAGCGAGTAGAATCGTTTTCGTAGATAGCCACAGAATGATAGCTTCCTGCGGAAATTTGCCGAATCCCCGCCAATGCATTCGAACCCTCTGCCGCAGGCTGCAGCACAAGCTGAGGCTTAGTTCTGAGGTTCGTATCGCCTACGCCGAGTTGACCTCGTGAATTTTCTCCCCAAGCCCATACGTTCCCGTCGACAGTTAACGCCAAGCTGTGGTAACCGCCCAGGCTGATCTGCTTGATGCCGGATAATGTTCCGGTACCCGCGTTATCAACTACAAGCTTGGCATATTGCGAATTCGTCACGCCGCTGCCAAGTCCGAGCTGACCGTATTGGTTGTCGCCCCAAACGTAAACACGGCCGTTTTCGGTAAGTACAGCCGCATGATTAAAGCCGGCAGCTACCGAAGCAATGGAACCGGCAGTTCCAACATTCAATTCAACTCCATAGCCGGAAACCATTTCCATGACTTTCACGGGGGAGCCGGTGTCCGAAGCCCCGCCGTTCCCGAGCTGACGCTTCGAGTTGCTGCCCCAGGTCCATACCGTACCGTCGCTTTGCAGAGCCACTGTAAAGCCGCTGCCGTCGTTGGGATCGCCGCCGGCCGCAACGGAAACGACATGGTCTAATCCCGCAACCTTCTTAGGCACGACTTGGTCCAATCCGGATGTATCATAGCCTAATTGTCCATGGTTATTGGCTCCCCAGGTCCATACGGTGCCGTCGTTTTTCAATGCGACGGTGTGAGAATGACTTGCGGAGACCGCTATAAAATTCACATTCCCTCCGCTGCTTCCATAACCGTACCCGACATGCGGAAACATAACCGCAGCCGCACACCAAATGCAGACCAAGGCCAATACATGATAAAAAGCCCTTTGCCGGGCCCGCAGTTCGCTCAGCAAACGGCTTTTTTTGCTGTCAAAGAGCATGTATCCTCTTCCCTCCTTATTCTTGTTATCGCCTAGACTCATTCTACAATATTTTACAGAAGGTTACCTTAGTTTTCTGTATCAAATGGCACAAAAAAATATTAAAAAATGGTATAAAAGTCATGTTCACAATGAGTTACCTTTTTCTCAATCCGTTAACTTCTAAAAAAACAAAAAACCTATCCCATAAGCAGGTTATCTGCAGTGGAATAGGTTTTCAGAATTAGTTTGTGACTGTAACAGGCACCGTAAACGGCATAACTTTCTTCAGCAAAGACGCGACATCCTTCTCGTTGAAAATGTTATCGCCGTTCTGATCTTGTTTGTTGCCGATTTCCTTTAACACGTCCGAAATGCTTGTTCTGGCCGGTATAGGCGCCTGCAAGCTGCCCTTTTTCCCCGGACTGATCGCATACGCTCTGAACGTTTCACCGGCGGTTGCCGAAAGCTTCTTCGTCGTATCGAATTGCTGACTGCTTTCGGTCGGTTCGCTTCCATCAAGCGTGTAGTAGATGACGGTTCCGTCGGGCAGGTTGTTGTAGCCGATCTCCGCGGTCATATCCGTTTTGTAGGTAATGCTCGGAACAATTACGGTGTCCTCTGCTTCGAATACGCCGTAGGTGGAGAAGTGACTTACATAGGCGACCGCTTTCCCGTTTTCAATTTTGGTTCGCTGGTACTCCCATCGCTGTTTATCCGGGTTGTAGTAGAATACCCCCACTTTAGTCGAATCCGCCGCTGCATTCAGCGTGAACTCGATGCGCACCGGCTGCCCGAAGGTAACTCCTTCGGAGAGAGTAACCTCCAACGTCGCTCCTGCCGATTTCATCGATGCCGGAAGATTGGCTGGAGTTACTGTTTTCACTGTAATCGTGGCGCCCGCAGGTATCGAAACTCCCGTCAAATTGATAGTAACGCCGCCTGGGGCCGTAAATACCTTGGAACCTGATGTCGGTATGGGAACAGGCTTATTTTCAGGCAATGGAATTTCTCCGGAAGATTCAGGGCTGTTTACAGAAATGGTATATGTCTTGACAACCGAACCATTTACCTTAATCGGAACCTGAATCGTCGTTGTCTTACCCGGAGTAAGAACCACAGTTATAATCCCGTTGCTGTAAGTGGCACCCGTTACCGTATCAATGGTCGCCCCAGGCGATACGGACGGATAAATTCGCAGCGAAGTTACACCGGCCTGAGCTTGAATCGTAATTTCCGTTCCACTGGCTGTAACAGTCCCCTCATTGGTTTCCGCCGTTAAACTTGGCTCCGCGTATGATTTTCTGGCCACACTGATCGTGTACTCGCCAACGTGTATTTTATCCTCCGCATAGACCGACATGTTGACCGTTTTCATACCTACGGGCAAATCTGTAAAGCTAATAATCTTGCCGCTGTAAGTTACCCCTGTTACCGTGGCAGGGACACTAATTGTGGAATTAGTATTGTTGGTAATGACTTGCAGCGTTACCTCCGTAATCTGATTGTCAACAGATAACATAAAATTGTTGCCGTTCCGATCGAGCATTCTATCGTTGTATCTCACTTCAGCCACATCGGTATCGCTACCGGCTAGACGATTGATCCGAATCACACTCGTCTTTGATGTTCCGCTTTGGGACATAACGGTGACGTATACCAAATTATCGCCTAATTTAAGGTTAGATACATAAATGGAAGTTTCGCTATAGGTGTTTATAGTTACCGTTGAAGACGACGTCACCGAGCTTATTTTCGCCAAAGCATCCGCTTTTTGCAAACCAAGCACTACATCCGTTAGAGCATAGGGCACTTCCAAAAAGTATTCGCCATTAAGAAAGGGCAAATCGGACGAGTTATAAGTAACCTTGCTTAAATTCGCGTTGTCCGAAGTCGAGCTTTGTTTCAGCACCGTAACATTAAATGTCTTTTGCACCGAAGCCGCCCCTCTATGGATTGTGGCGGTAATAGTCACCTTCGCATCGGCATCGTTCGGGCGATGGATTTCCCCGGAAACAGCGTCGATGGCCGTACCGCTGGAAGCCCAATCAATTGCTACATCATAAGCATAGCTTTTCGGCAAAAACATCGGTGATGTCACCTCGGAAAGCGATGCATTAGCTCCCTTAATTACTAGATCAGTCAGGTTGTTCTGCGCCTCCGAAATCGCTAATTCATCTGTAGGCGAGCTAAGCAGCTGAAACGGATTTCCCAACGAACCGTCACCTTGGGCGATATAGGCATCTGGATTTAGATAAACGACCGGACGCACCCCGTATCTGAACGGAGGATGATTGAAAAACAGTTCGCCGCTGCCTCCTCGTACCAAATCAATGAGAAGCGTACCCTCTGACGAATATGGAGTAATCAGCCACCAGCTTACATCCCCTTCGCGCGTTCCGATCGTTTTGTCTCCGTAATACGTAGAATATTTTCGATACTCCGCCGCGCTAAGCAATCCGACCTTGGCAGTCACCGTTCCGGTTGCACCATAGAGAACGGCTCCCGTTTCGTCTTTTACATCCCAATCATGAGATAAAATGAACCCGGAATCGTTTAAGGAATCGTAGAAAGTTCCGTTCAAATAATTTGCCAATGTACCGGCTTTGGAAGGATCGAAAGCTATGTCTCCCATGTCAGGACTCCATTGCTTCCCTCCATCGCGGACTTGGTCTTCGTAAGTTATGGACATTCCCGTCGCAGGGTCCAGCAAAATCCAGCTTACTCCCCCAATTGTGACGATTTTTCCCTTTGAACTTCCCTTTAAAGTATTGGGGGACTTGATTTCGAGACTTTTGAATTGATTCATGGCATTCGTCAAAGCGGTGGTAGCGGCATCGATCTGACTTTCGGTCGCCGCAGAATCGGAGCTGATCTTCTCTGCCGCTGAGATAGCCTCACTTAGAACAGCCATGGAGCCATAAGGATACTGCCCCGGATACCACCCTTCTTTGGACGCGTTGAGTAGAACTTTTGACTCCGCGATGACTTCGTTTATATCTTTTTTAAATAGCCCTATTTTAATATTGTCCACATAAAATCCGGCATCTACGACAGAACTATCCGATTGCAGGTTAAACCGTATTCTGAATTTTTCTACGGCATAGGATGGATCCAAATCGTACTCGAACCTGGTCCACGGAAGTTTCATTCCCGAAGCAGGCGGTGCTAACAAACCACCCTCACCTTCGCCGACGCTCTCGTCCTGAGAGTATTCCCCTCCGGTATGCTCATAGATTTTCGCCCAACTTTTTCCGTCATCATTACTGACCTCAATTCGGCTGTAATCATAACCACTTTCTGTCGCTTCCCATTTCCACAGGTACAATTTAAGCTTCTTTACATTTGTTGCCCGCGTATCGATAGGCGGGGATATAAGGTAGCTGTTTTCGTTCGAACTGTATCTTCCCGAAAGATTGGTTCCCCACAGATTTGTTCCCGATTGTGCGCTAGCGGGCCCAAAGGTCGGAGTTCCCCATTCCCATGAAACAGGACCGCCCTCGGCGGAACTTGAGGCGGTAAATCCGCCCTTATCGGCATTCTCAAAATCTTCCCGATAAATAATAGGCGGCAAAATTCTTGAAATGTCGAAAGCGTTTATCGCAGATTGCAGAGCCGATAATGCGGAATCCACAGTTGCTTGCGATGCGTTCGAAGCATTCATAACGTCCACTGCCGAGTTGACGGTGCTTTGAAAAACAGACTTGGAGCCCGCTGCGTATTGATCTGGCTTAGTCCCTTCAACTGCTGTGACGAGCAATTGTTGGGCCATTTGAAGCAGCGCTGCCAACGATCTTTTGTCGGCCGGTCTATTGACCGATTCGGCAAATACATTCAACGCATAACTCAACGTTTCTCTGGCGCCATTGACGGCCGCCTGGGTTAACGCGTTATCCGCCGATTCGTATACGTTTTTAGCCGAATTGATGGCATCGAGCAAAGCAGCTTTGGCGCTGGTAGGGTATTGTCCGGGTTCCTCCCCTGCCACCGCGATGTTGTATACAGCTTGAGCGTTTTCGATCATACTCGCCAGATAAGATTTATCCAAAGCCCGCTCGGATAGTTCGATGCTGTAGTCTCTGTAAAATACTCCGTCCGCACTTCTTATTCGTACAGGAACTGCAACCCGGCTTCCCCTCATCACGTCAACGGTTATGGAATCGCCATTGGCATGCGAAACATTATCCCAGACCATGGTTACGCCGCTGGTCTTCGTGTATGGATAAAGCGTCGCAGCAGGTTCCCCATAAGGAACCGACACATAAATGACGGTTGTCGAATCATCAACCGGGTCAGGTGCTTCAAAAGTATCCGTATTGATCATAATCCGATCGAGCCGCAAATCGGGAGAACCGAGCAGGAATGGAGTTCCGTCCTCTTTGACGACCTGAACCGGCATTCGGCTGAGTTTCGCAATATCCCCGCTGCCGGTCTCCCCATTGCCCAATTGCCCATAGGAGTTTAATCCCCATGAATAGGCAGTGCCATCATTAAGAACGGCAAACATATTGTACCAGCCTCTTCCAATATCGCGGACATTGCCGAGGTAACCCGACCCTCCGGGGCCGGCCACTTGAAGCTGGTTATTTTGATGAGCAATGGAATTAGCCCCCAATGACCCGTATGCATTCAGTCCTGCAGACCAAAGGGTGCCATCCGGACGAAGCGCAACGGTCGCAGCGTAACCGCCGCTTATTTTTACGATGTCGGAAATATCGGGTTTCCCCGACCACGTTTCCGACAACATTCGAGTGGGAGATGAAGGCCAGTTAAACGTCCATAATTGCCCGCTTTGTGTAACAACGTAGGTGAAGTACATCCCTGCACCGATATCTTTAATGGGTCCCGGTATTTCGTTATTCACCACAGTGGAAACGACGGGAGCAGATTCGTAATGGTCCACGCCTGTAGAAGGAATCCCTAATTGCCCCGAACCGTTTGCCCCCCAAGCTACGACGGTTCCGTCGTTCTTAAGGGCAGCAGCAAACATATCGCCTACCACCACTTTTTTGACCCCGGATAAATAACCGGTCCCCCCTACACCCAGCACCTGAACAGGTGCGTTGCTGTCGATAGTCGTACCGTTTCCAAGCTGGCCAAGGCTGTTCATGCCCCACGCCCAAACAGTCCCGTCATCTTTTAGAGCGTAAGAAGAGTAGAATCCCGCCGAAATGTCTTTCACATGACCCAGTCCATCAACCTGACTGGGAACAAGCTGGAAGGATAAAGTACCGTCTGCATTTCGAATTTCGCCCCAGTACCACACGGTGCCATCGGATCTTAAAGCAAGGGAATGTGTTCGACCTGCAGCTACTGCAACGAAATCGGTCAATGCGCTCCCGTCTTGATAGTTAACTTGCTTGGGATATACAGCGCCGGCAGTTGCGTTATTATCGCCAAGCTGCCCGCCCGCGTTCGTCCCCCACGCCCAGACTGTACCATCCGCCCTTAAAGCGACTACATGATTCTCGCCCCCGCTAATCATAGGTGTTACCTTTTCAATAGCAGCCGAAGCGTTGATGCGGCCGGGCATAATGCATACTGCTGATAAAACCAGAAATATGCAAAATCCTAATACTCCCCATCTTTTGTTATACACCGTTTTAAAGGCCTCCCTTTACTATCCAAGTATGATATCAACAAAAAACGACAAAATCCCCTGCTTCGATATGTAAAAAATAGAAGATTTCTAAACTATTCTACCAATTTTTTCGAGACCTTTGTACTATTTTCGTAAGATTACTTATAATTTTACAATCGGGTAGGCGGTTACCCATTAATTGAGTATCCGACCTCCCACACACCATACGTACCGATCGGTATACGGCGGTGCATCGTTTGGCCGGAAGATGAATAATGTACAGGCGAAAGATTTCTAATGTTCCTACGGAAAGCTGTCACGACTTATCCCGACGGCAAAATCGTCATGGTGCCGGGCCATTCTCGTGTCCATCATGCAAAACTGCGCAACTTTGAAATTCAATAATTTAACTTTAATATTAATATTTATATCTTCTGCCAATAAAAAGAGCCTATTCCATTTGCAGATATCTGCCATGAAAAAGGCTCTTTTTATGATTAGTTCGTCACATTAGGCGACACCGTAAACGGCATAATATCCCCAAGCAGCGACTTCACATCTTCCACATTAAAGATACTATCGCTGTTCCGATCCTGCTTGCTGCCGATTGCTTTCACCACATCCGTGATGCTCATTCTCGCTTTTATCGGCAAAGGCTCCTGCAAGCCACCCAATTTCCCCGGGCTGACCGAATACGCTTTAAACGTTTGCCCGGCGGATACCGTAAGCTTCTTCGTCACATCAAATTGCGGGCTATTCTCTGTCGGCTCGGTGCCATCGAACGTGTAGTAGATCACGGTTCCATCGGGCAGGTTGCTGTAGCCGAGCTCCGCGTTCAAGTCCGTTTTGTAGGTGATGCTTGGAGTAACTACGGTCGGTTCCGCTTCGAATACGCCGTAAGTGGAGAAGTGATTTACGAAGGCGACCGCTTTACCGTTGCTAACATTCGTTCGCTGGTATTCCCATCGCTTCTTGTCCGGGTTGTAGTAAAATACCCCCACCTTACTTGAATCCGCCGCAGCATCCAGCGGGAACTCCAGACGGGCCGGTTGATTGAAAGAAACGCCGCCGGTCAAGAAGATTTCGAGTGTTGCTCCGACTGACTTCATCGAGGCCGGTTTATTCGCCGGGGTTACCTTATTCACCTTAAACGTGGCGCCCGCGGGGATGGAAGCTCCCGATAAATCAATGCTGACACCTCCGGAAACGTTAAAAATCTTAGGACCGGGACCCGATATATCAACCGGTGTATTTTCCGGCACTTCCACAGCATTTGTCCGTTTAATGTTGAACATGTAGTTTCTGCCGGCCATCACGTTATACACGTTCACGGTAACTGTACTCCCGTTTTCGGAAGGAACCGTAAACTCGAATGTTTTTGGATTCGTTCCCATATCTATTTGGCTGCCGGCCGCCCCCGTGATTTTAATTTGTGCGTCCAGAGGAAACGACCCTGTAATTTTTTCCCCCGAAGCCCCTAGGCGAACATATACATCCTTCTGATAGTTCGTAGAATCGGAAGTCGAGAACTGTATGGATGAGCTGGTTGTCCCATCGTGCAGCATCACGTTTGTAAGCTCCGGTATCAGAATTCCGTACGTTGCCTTGGTTACCGTTAAATTATAGATTCTGGCTGTGCTGTCAGCGGCAAATATATTGAGCTTGAACTTGGTCTCCTGCTCTATCGGTCTGAGTGTAAAGGAGTTGTCTGAATTGCGGTCATAGGTAGCGCCGGTCACGGTATACGAAGCCCCCGAAGGTAGCGTCGGCTTGAAAGTAACGCTGTATACGGCTTCCGACACTGTAACGGTATACGTGGTAATATCACGGCTAAATTCAGGGTTTAAGGAGCGGCCGATAACCTCCAGATTCACGAGTCTGTTTTCGGATGACAACGGAGGGACCTCACGATTAATTTTGATGGTATACATGTTCGACGTGCCGTCCTGCGCCTTGACTTGCATCACAACTTTGTTCGTACCGATGTCGAGCGTCGGCAGCGCCAGATTTCCGCCGCTGTAAGTCGCCCCCGTAACGGTTCCGATCGTAGCGTACTCCGATACCGTTAAGCCAAGAGTGATCGTCTCCACGCTGTTCGGCACGTTGATCGTGTACTCGTTCGCGCCGGTTGCCTCGACCTCATACGTTCCCGAACTAAGGGTCAGGTTTGCTTCACTCGACGCCGAGACTCGGGTTACGACAATCGTATACGTGGAGGTTGTTCCATCCTCCGCTTCAACCGTGACAATATATGTATTGCTTCCCACCGATACCGACTTCGTTACGGTCGTACCGCTGATCGTATCCGCATCATCCACCTTCAGCTTCGCATTCTCAACCGAAACACTCGCTGCGATATTGATACTGGTCGTCGTATAAGGGACGCTCAGCGTGAAACTTTGCACCGGTTGGTTCACCGTCAACGGCAGATTCGTTCCGCCGACGGTCAGGCTGCTCAGGTATGCCCCAACGACAGCTGCTGTCGTAACAGCTTGACGACTTTCAACGTTCCCCGCGTTATCGACGCTCCAATATTCGATTGTGTGAGCAATGTGTTTCGGAACGGCAATGGAGGTTCCGGTTTGCTCAGGTCCTCCATCGACGGAGTAGTATGTATGCTCCACACCCGAGGTTTCATCGGAAGCGGTCAGCGAAATATAATAATAACTTCCGTCTATCACGGGAGCTGAAGAGCTGGTTACCGGCTTCAGCGTATCCTTCTTGATCGTCACGCTTCCTTTTCCCGTACCGTTGGCGGAAGTCGCCATACATGTTAGCGTAGTGCCTGTGGTGTCTGAGGTAATGGAGGCCGGATCGCAGCCGGAAGATGAGGTAATGGGCAGTCCGGTCAGATCCGCCGACGTCCAGTTGACATTGACATTGGACGTATACCAACCGGCGGCATTTTTAGTTCCGGTGACAACGGGCGTAACTTCCAAAGGGGGTTCAATCTCCAAAGTTCCGTGAAACCAGTCGGTTGCGTCAAAATTTCTGCCTTCAACAATAAATCCATACGTATCGCCCGCACTCACATTAAGAGAAAGATATCCCTTAAAGCTGAAAAAATCCCAAACACCGCTGTCGACAAGCGTCTTGGTATCGATGCGATTGCCATTCGAATCATTCACGTATGCCGTAAGTGTGGCGTGGGCCATAAACCAATCGTGAATTCCGTTATAGCGCCACTTGAAGTAAACCGTTTCCGTTACCGAAGATGTGGTTTTAAACTCCCAGATTCCGTGATAATTGATTCCGCTCGCGTCGTAGTACAGCGACACCCCGTTCGTATCCGGAATCGCAGTGGCCGAAGTCGTTCCAGGTCCTGATGTTGTCCACATTTGATCGCCAAACGAGGAAGCCTTAACTTCCGCAGTAAACAAGAAGCAGCCGGCTATGGCCAAGAAACAAAAGAGCCCCAGTTTCCTCATGGCAATCGCTGACGGCAAACGGAAACCGTTCTCAATCGCACGCGAACAGAACCGTTCGACCGCCCTGAACACTGCAAACATGATTGTTATGATGTGGAAAGTCTTCCGCCTGGCGAGCAATCCGTTTGACAGACGACCTTCTTTGATTTCAAGGAACATGGAATCCCTACCCTCCTTCATTTTTTTCTGCTGCATGTCCTCATTCTACATTATTTCTTAAAGAGATTCTGCAATTTTTCGTAAATTTTTAGTATAAAAGTAACGAATTTATAACTATTGACCTGTATTTTTGTCAGGTCTATAGAACCAAAAAAAAAGCCCCCCGTTTCCGGAGGGCCTTCCTGCCTCACACCACGCTAAATTGCCGCCTCAACCGGCAGGCGAGAAAATACCTCAGCTCCTGCAAATCGTGCTGCGAAATCCAGCGGATTTCCGCGCTGTAGCGAATGCCTTTTTCCATAAAGTGGGCGTATTTGACAACGAGAGTCGGCGCCACTACGATTCGCCCCAAAGCGATGGTAGCGTTGTAAAGCGTGTGAAACTGAACGGACAAGTCGTTCGTAACAAATCCGATGCCGAGACGGCTGACATCGACGACACGCACCGGCTGGGGCTTGCGTTCCCGCGCGATCGTGGCGAAGGCATTGATCTTGTAGCTGGCGCAGACTTCGCCGGAATCCAGCGCGTCTTCGTTAAATTGGTCCGTGTATATTTTAAACAAATCGGAATCCGCCGGGATCAGCGTGACCTTGGCTTTTTCCGTTTGTATGACGCGCATCGTATGCTTGCGGTTAAAACTTCTGATGGTAACTTCATCTCCGCAGCGAAAAAAAGCCGGCTGAAACAGGCAAATCTCCAGCCAATCGGCTTCGTCGCACAGTATTCCTCCCCGGTACGACATACCTCCGTATTGCAGCTGCACTTCCTGCATATGCTTCACCTCCTAACCTATTAATCTCATCTTAAAAAAGAAAAGTTTAATAAGTTTGAGGTAAATATTAGGAATCTATTAAAATAGTTTTACAATTTTGTAGAAGGAGGTAATTTGCAAGAGGCAGGGTGAACCGTCCCGCTGCGTGTCTCGGATCGTGCTTCCGATCACTCTTGCTCTCGGATTTCTTAATCATCACGCCATTCGGCGGTAGAAATCCGTTCACAAAGGTGACCGCTAACGCTTCTCCAGCACGATTCCGTACACTTCGCTTAATCACCATGCATCACGTAAATCGAGTAGGCCCATGAATGAATTCATGGGCCTCTCACAGAACCGGACGTGCGGGTCATCGCATCCGGCTCCTCCGCGCTTATCCCCGCTGGGGATGATGTTCATTATAGATGTCTACGAGAAAAACGAGACCTCTTTCTCTGAACCAATCGTTTGGCATTGCAACACTGGCTGGCTTGGATAGCGAGCTTCTCCATGCGAACATACGCATCTTGGGAAGCTCTCCCCTCCACTTATTCTTTCTTAGTGCCCTGTAGAAGTTCTTCGGCTTTTTCCAGCTCCGCAACTGTACCATCCGGAGCCTTCTCCTTATCCATGCATCGTACTCTCTCATCAGACTTCCTACGTTGCCCCAGCCAAAATAGCTACCCCATCCACGTAAATATGGATTCAACTTCTTTCGGATCAGCTGTTCCACATTCACCGTTTGGTTCCGCCGCGTAATTGCTTTCACGCGTTCTTTAAATTTCTGTTTGGCTTTCGAGGATGGAGTAACCCAAAATCCCGGTTTAAACTCATGACCTAGGAACATAAAGGACTGTTCCAAGTTGTTCACGATCTTGGTTTTCTCCGGGTGTACTTTGAGCCCAAGCTCTTGTTCCAGTAGACGAATAACACCTTGGAGTACCCTCTCTGCCCCCTTTTGGGATTTGCAGCAGATCACAAAATCATCGGCGTACCGTGTTATACGGTGCTTCCGTTCAGTCATGAGCTTATCCAGCGGGTTTAGGTAGATATTCGCCAAAAGCGGACTAATAACCCCACCCTGTGGACTTCCTTGCTCGTTCAGGTGAAAACTTCCGTTCTCCATGACTCCGGACTTTAAGAAGCTTTCTATGAGCTTTAGGACACTACCATCCACCACTTCTTCCTTGACGGCCTTAAGCAACTTGTCATGTGGAATGAGATCGAAATACGATTTCAGGTCGGCGTCGATCACATAAACGTATCCATCCATGAGATCTTTCCGAATGTTCTCCAGCGCCATGTGTGCACTGCGTCCCGGGCGAAACCCAAAACTACACTCCATAAATGTCGCCTCGTAAATCGGTTCGAGGATTCGGCGGGTCGCCGCCTGTACTACGCGATCGCGAATTGCGGGTATCCCGAGCGGCCTTTGACCCCCATTTTCCTTGGAAATGTACATGCGCCTGACCGGCATCGGCTTGTATGCCTTCGCCCGCAGCTCCTGCTGAAGCGTTCTTAAGTTACGCTCCAGTTCACTCTCGAATACCTTTATGGTCACTCCGTCTACTCCCGCTGCTCCCCGGTTGCGCTTGACCTCCCGGAATGCCTCCTCAAGGTTCGGCATCGCCCATATCTTGTCGATGAGGCTGTGCCATCTGCGTTTTCTCGGGACTTCTACTCCCTCACGAAAGCCTACCTCTCCTTTTCCTTCCTTCATGTCTCGTGTTCCTTCCCTTTCAGTTTCCGGACGTATAGCTAATCTTTCAGCCTTTCCGGTTCCCCTTCGGTACTCCGCCCCAGACGGCCTACCCTTTTGTTCAGCCCCGGCTCTTCGCTCTTCTTGGCTCCCCGGCTTCTGTCTGGCACATGACGGCTTCCTAGGTGGTTATGCTTTTCTTCCACGGTTCCGGGCTTCGCACCAAGTCTTTGCCTTTTGGGTCTAAGCTTGCACCGACAACGTTGGTGTCGGTTCACTTGCCATTGCGGCTTTTCCGGCAAGCTTTCTCACTACTATCCCTTCGTATGACTGCTCACCATCCATCATTCTGTCTTAGCCCTATAAGCCTTGAAAAGAGTTTACCGCTATGCGGAAGACGATAAGCCCTCCTTGGGTCACGTCATCGTCTTTCCCCCGAATCCAGTCCTCCTAACTTTCGAAGCCTATGGTGGTATAGGACGTCCCCTTCTCTTGCAGGGTTATCCGGCTTCGCCAGCCAACATGGTTCATGCCGCCTGTTCCGGGTTTTGCCTTCTGATCCTCCGCACCCTCCCTTACGGCCAGAGCACTACCAGTCGGCTATGCGCTTCCGCCACCCCGCGGTGCGCTCGGGACTTTCACCCGTTAGTACGATGCGCTGCCAAGCGCACAAAAGCCCCGCTTCACAAAAGAAGCGGGGCAGCGCTCAGCCGGAGACGATCATGACGTTGGCGTATGGCACCGTATCTCCGGTGCGGATGACCGCGCGGGATTCCGGGCAAATTTCCTTGAAGCGCCGATGGGATACCGCGACGATCCGCACATCGGGAAAAAGCCGCTGCAGCTCTGCGTACCGTTCGGGGCTCGCCGCCTGCATCTCCTCGGTGACGACGATCCGGTCGATCACAAACTCGCGGTGCACCGCCCGCAGCACATCGACGACGGTCGGGATATCGTCCACCAGAGCCAGGTCAAGCCGTTCCGGCCCGGAGGGGACGGGGAAGCCGCGGTCACAAATCGTCAGCAGATCGGTATGCCCCGTCTCGGACAAAATGCGGCTCAGCGCCGGATGCAAAATGCCGCCTCGCTTCATGCGCCGCCGCCCCCTTCCCGGGAAGCGGATAAAGCTTGCTCGCGCTGCTCCAGCGTGATCTGCTCGCGGAAGCCGGGGCAAGGCCGCTTCAGGTAAAACGTTTCGATCCCGTCAACGACGGTGACGGAAACGAGCTCCCAGCCTTCGAGGCCAAGCTCCGCGAGATCGGAACGGTCCGTGCGGATCAAATACTGCCACCGCTGCGCCGCCGTCATGCTCCGCCGCCTCCGTATTGCATCGCCACGACGCGCGCAGGTGCGCCGCTGGACTCGCGGATTTTCATCGGCAAAGCCATGACGTGCCAATCGCCGGACGCCAGCTCCGGAAAATCGAGCTGCAGCGCCTCGGCGATCCAGATGCCGGCGCCGAGCACGATGCGGTGGGTTTCCTCGTTTTCATCCACCGTGCCGCCGAGGCTCGGATGGTCGATGCCGATGCCTTTGACGCGTTTGGCTGCAATAAGGCGCGCCGCGTCCGGATGCAGGTACGGCGAGCCGTACACCCACTCCTTCGTCCAGGCGCGTTTTTCCCCCCAGCCGGTATACAGCAGCACGATCGAATTTTCGTTCATTCGGTCCAGATAAGGCTCGATATCGTCCGGCGTGATTGGTTCCCGCTGGCCTTTGCGGCCGGCGAGCGGCACGTAGACGCAAGCGCCCTGAAACCGGTCGACCGAATACTCGTCCAGATCGGTGCGGAACTCCTCCATATGCGACGGCGCATCCATGTGAGTGCCGGTGTGGGTCGTCAAGGTAATGCGCTCCATTTTCCAGCCGTCGCGCGGGCCGATGAATTGGTACTCGAACTTCGGCGGGTCAAAATTAGGCAGGTTCGGGCAGTTGTGATACAAATCCTGAGTCAGGTCGAGCATGCGGATGATGTTCACGGATCATTCCCCCTCAGTCAGGTCCCCCTGTTTATCCACGAAACTAGCTTCACATCATTTCCCATACAATGAAGACGAGGCTTAATGCTCCATATGGTCGTCGGGCTGCGCCGCTTTCACGGTAAGGCCTCCGTCCACCATCAGCAGGTGGCCGTTCACCTGCATCGCTTCCTCGGAAGCGAGGAATACGCAGGCGTCGCCGATCTGGCGGGCGGTGCCGAGCCGCTTCATCGGGTTCGCTTCGATTTCCTTGGCGCGGATCGCCGGATCGGCCAAATAATCGGTGCACATATCGGTATCGACGGTGCTCGGGCCGACTGCGTTCACGTTGATGCCGTATTTGCCGAGCTCTATCGCCATGCCTTTCGTCAGCATGTGAGCCGCCGCTTTCGACGACTGGTAATGCGGAATGACCGGGCTGGTCACGACAAGGCTGGCCGTGGAAAGGACGTTGATGATTTTGCCGTACCGCTTCTCGATCATCTTGCCGGCCGCCAGCTGCGAGCACAGAAAAATCGATTTTACGTTCGTCCGGTACGTCCGGTCCCACGTTTCCTCGGTCACCTTCAAAAACGGCTCGAACGGTGCGATGCCGGCATTATTGACGAGAATTTCCACGTCGCCGAGCTCCTGCTCGACCTGCCGGAACATCGCTTCCACCTGGGCTTTCACGCCGACGTCGGCCTGCACGACGATCGCCTTGCTGCCGAGCTCTTCGATCTTCCGCTTCACATCCTCGGCCAGCGCCCGAGAGCGCTCCGAGGTGAAATTGACGGCCACATGCGCGCCTTCCTCCGCCAAGCGGACAGCGATCGCTTCGCCGATCCCCCGGCTGCCCCCGGTGACGAGAGCGACCCGGTTTTTCAATCTAGCCATTTATAAAGCCTCCTTAAAAATTACAAGCTCGGTCCGATCCGGTTGATGCTGAACTCGGTATGGCCGAGAATTTCCGCTTTGGTCAGCTTGCCGCCGGCCACTTCGCGAATTTCCTGCCAAATCCGCTGCCCGGCTTCCTCCAGGCTCAGCGTACCGGCCAGCATGTCGCTGACGTCGACGTCCATGTTGTCCGTCATGCGCTCGTACATCCGTTTGTTGCCGGTGATTTTGATCACCGGCACGACCGCAGAGCCCGTCGGTGTACCGCGGCCGGTCGTGAAGCAGACAAGATGCGCGCCGCCCGCCGCCATACCGGAGACGCATTCGATGTCGTTGCCCGGCGAGTCCATGAAATAGAGCCCGTGGCGCGGGATGTCCTCGGCATATTCGATCACGCCTTGAATCGGCGCCGTGCCGCATTTGCTGATGCAGCCGAGCGACTTCTCTTCGATCGTCGTGAGTCCGCCGGCAATGTTGCCCGGGCTCGGATTGCCGCCGCGCATATCGGCGCCCATGCGCTCGACTTCTTTTTCGAAACGGCCCACGATGTGGTACAGCTCGTCGGCCGTTTCGCTCGTTGCGCAGCGCGCCGCAAGCACATGCTCGGCGCCGATGATTTCCGTCGTCTCGCCGATGACGACGCCGCCGCCTTCGGCGATGAGCAGGTCGGCCGCCTGGCCGAGCGCCGGGTTCGAGGCGAGGCCGCTCGTCGCGTCCGAGCCGCCGCATTTGACGCCGATGATCAGCTCGCTGAACGGAATCGGCTCCGGCGTCATCGCATCGAGCTGCGCTCTCATCTTTTTGGCGAGCTCCGTGCCGTACTGAATCGCTTTAACGGAGCCGCCGACCGATTGAATGTCGAACACCTCGACGAGTTTGCCGGTCGGGCGAATCGCTTCGGCGAGCTCGTGCGGGTCGATGACCTCGCAGCCGAGGCTGATGATGATGACGCCGCCGACGTTCGGGTTCTTGCCCGTTCCGGCGAGCACGTCGAACGTGCGCTGTTTGTCCGCGCCGATTTGGCTGCAGCCGTGCTGGTGCGGAATGGCGACCGTCTCAGGCACGAGCTGCATGATGCGGCTGCACACCTGGTTGGCGCAAATGACGGTAGGAATGATCAGTAAATGATTGCGAATACCGACGGAGCCGTCCGGCCTGCGGTAACCCATCATATGGTCCATGAGAATGCACACCTCCGGGTGATGTTGGTCTTGCCTTATGCGTGTTATCCCGCGGACTGAGCCTGGTCCCCGCGGCCGCGAATCCCTTCCACGTTATGCACGTGGACGTGCTGCCCGGCGCGGATGTCCGCCGTCGTGCGGCCGATCACTTCGCCGTATTTGCGAATGTCGGTCCCCGCCGGAATATCCGCGATCGCCACCTTGTGGCCGAACGGAATCGGGTCGAGCAGCGTCAGCTGCTTCACTTCATCGCCGATGCGGAACGCGATCGTGTCGCCCGCCTGCAAATCTTTGATGGCTGTCGCCACATGATCCTTCGCATCCATGACCAGAGCGTCGGCTCCGGCTTCGATTGGTCCTGCCATCGCACACCGTCTCCCTTCGTTATTCCGCTACAAAACGGTTCGTCAGCGAGCCGAGCTTTTCGATCTCGATCGTCACGACGTCTCCGTCCTTCAAATAAACCTGCTTCTCCTCAGGCAGCCCAAGGACAACCCCTTCCGGAGTTCCGGTCAAAATGATGTCGCCCGGCGAAAGCGTCATGTGCTGCGAAATGTAGCTGACGATTTCGTCGCAGTGGAAAATCATGTCCGCCGTGTTCGAGTTTTGCCGCACTTCGCCGTTCACGATGCAGCGGATCGCCAGCTCGTTCGGGTTGCCGACTTCATCGGCGGTGACAAGATAGGGCCCGAGCGGGCTGAAGCCGTCGCACGATTTGCCGAGCAGCCACTGGTGCGTACGAAGCTGCAAATCGCGGGCGGACACGTCGTTGACGTTGCAGTAGCCGAAAACGTAATCGAGCGCGTTTTCCTTGGATACGTATTTCGCCGTCTTGCCGATGACGATGACGAGCTCCGCTTCGTAGTCGACTTTGGACGATACTTTCGGCAGCGGAACGTCGTGGCCGTGCGCGTTTACCGTGTTGTTGAATTTGTTGAACAGGATCGGATACTCCGGAATTTTCGCTCCCGTTTCCTCCGCATGCTTGCGGTAGTTCAGGCCGACGCAGATGATTTTTCCCGGATTCGGTACGCACGGCCCGTAAGTCAGCTTCGACTCATCCAGCAAAAATTCGCCGCCCTGAGCGGATACTTTCGCCGCATATTGCTCCAAAGCCGCCTGAGCGGCTTGACCGCCTTCGATTACCTCATGAACCGTCTGCGCAACGCCGGCTTCCGGAACCGCTTGTAAAGCGCGAGCGACGTCGACGACGCCTTGCCCGGTTTTGACCCCGAGGCGCTGCCGCCCGTTTTCAATAAAAGTAAGCAGTTTCATATGTAGTTACTCCTCCTTGAAATGGTATCGAACCTAAGCGTTTTTGCCGAAAACGACGCCTCCGTCAATATACAGCGGCGAACCCATCATAAACTTCGAATCGTCCGACGCCAGGAACAGAGCCGCCTTTGCGACATCGTCCGGCCGGCCGAGATCGCCGCTCAACTGGCGTTTCTTCAGCCCCTCGTACGCTTCCTCCGGATTATCGTAAGACTTGCGCAAATAATCCTCGACAAAAGGCGTCAGAATCGTGCCGGGAAGCAGTGCGTTGACGCGAATGTTATAAGGCGCGTAGTCAACCTGCATCGATTTGGTGAGCGCCAGCACCGCGCCTTTCGTCGCCGAATACGACGCCCTGCGGGCAAGGCCGATTTCGGCGATGCAAGACGACATATTGATGACCGAGCCTTCGCGGCGGTCCATCATATGCGGCAGCACGTATTTGCACGGCAGAAAGACGCCGCGAATGTTGACGTTGATGACGCGGTCCCAAGCGTCCGGCTCCACCTCGTGGATGGCGCCTACGCCGCTGATGCCCGCATTGTTGAACAAAACGTCGATGCGGCCGAACTTCGCAATCGCTTGATTTACCATCGACTGAACCGATTCCGGATCCGTGACGTCCGCTTGAATGAATACCGCTTCCCCGCCGGCATCGCGGATTTCCTTCACCGTTTCGTTGCCGCGCGCCTCATCCAGATCGTTGACGATCACCGCCGCTCCTTCCTTGGCAAAAAGCAGCGCGGAGCTTTTGCCGATCCCGGAGCCGGACCCTGTAATAAGCGTTACCTTGCCCTGCAACCTCATGGAAATCACTCCTTTTCATATCATAAGTTATGACAAGCTGCCGTGGGAAAGACGTTTCGCCAGCGCGCAAATTTCGCGGATCGCCAGCTCCTTCTTCTCCTCCCACACATGCTGGAACATCGAGCAGCTGATCGCCGCGACCGCCTCTCCTCTCAGGTTCAGCACCGGCGCGGCCACACAGCAGAAGCCGACGACCGCCTCCTGCAGATCGAAGGCATAGCCGTTTTGCCGGATCGCGTCCAGTTGGCTCCGCAGTTCCCGCTTTGTCTTCAGCGCGTAAGGCGTCATGCACGGCTCCAGCGTTTCGTTTGCATAAATCCGGTCGAATTCGTCCGGCGGCAGCATCGCAAGCAGCGCTTTGCCGAGCGCGGTGGAATGGGCAGGAAATTTTTTACCCGGCTCGGAGGCAAGTCTGACGGGAGAAGGAACCTCCTCCTTGGCCAAATACAGCACGTCCGTCTGCTCCAGCTTCGCCAGCTGTATCGTTTCCCCCAGCTTCAGCTTGACCGCCGACGCTTCCTTGCGGAACAAATCGATGAGGCTGAACTGCTTGAAAAACGCGTTGCCGATAAGGCCGAGCCGGTTTCCGAGCGAGTAAGTGCCGTCCTCCTCGCGCACGACCCATTCAAGCGCTTCCATCGTGGACAGAAGCGAAAACATCGAGCTCTTGTTGATACCCAGCCGCTTCGAAAGGTCGATGAGCTTGAGCGACGAAGGCGCTTCCGCGATGAGCAGCAGCACGTCGTTCGCTTTTTCCAAGGCGGGGACCCAGTATTTTTTTTCCATGAAGCTCCTCCCAAACGGCCTTGTGGTTTATTATAGTAAACCATGGTTTTATATCAAAAATGATCGTAGCACGGTTTTCCCGGAACTGTCAATGCACATTTCGCACAAAACACGCTGTTCGATTCCCGCCCGGCCGGGCCGGGCAGCGCCGCGCATTTTTTTGAGAAGCAGCCGTTGCAGTTTCCTGAAAATGGGCATTCTAAGCGAAGCGGATTAAACAATGGGGGCATCGATGGCTGCCCTTGTCTGTGAAAATTTCTCGTGAGGTGATGTATTTTGTCGTATGTATGCCCTGTGTGCAACGGATTGGAAGCGCTGCAGCCCATTTGCCCGGATTGCGGGCAAGCGGCGGCGGATCAAGGCAAGCTGAGCGATTTTTACGGTCCCTACTCGCCTTACCGTCCGATCGATGATTTGAAAATGACCAACGGATACGACGATTTGCGGCGGCATGTCTGCATGCACTCGGTGTATTGTTCCCGGTGCGGACGCTCGTTTGAGCTGGCGGTAGGGGAGCGGCCGGAGTGAATGGATTGCAGATAATTTCCTTTATACGTGGTATCATTACCTTGAAAAATGAGGCCAGCGTTTGGAGAGGGGATACCACGCATGAAAACGATTCGATGGGGAATTATCGGCTGCGGCAATGTGACGGAAGTAAAGAGCGGTCCGGGCTTTCAAAAAGCGGCGGGCTCCGAATTGGTCGCCGTGATGAGAAGAGACGCCTCGCTTGCCGAAGATTACGCCAAAAGGCATGGCGTGCCCAAATGGTACGGCGACGCGGAGCGGCTGATCGAAGATCCGGAAGTGGATGCGGTGTACATCGCCACGCCGCCGGCTTTTCATAAGGAGTATGCGCTTCGGACTGCTAAAGCGGGAAAACCCGTCTACGTGGAAAAACCGATGGCGATGAACCACGCCGAGTGCGAGGAGATGATCGCGGCGTGCCGCGAGGCGGGAGTGCCTCTGTTCGTCGCTTATTACCGCAGAGCGTTGCCGCGTTTTGCCAAGGTCAAAGAGCTGCTCGAACGCGAGGCGATCGGTCAGGTGCGTTTTGTGACGTCGACTCATTTCGGCAGACTGAAGGGCAATAGCTCCTGGAGGGTGGACCCGGCGATTTCCGGCGGCGGGCTGTTTGTCGATGTAGGCAGCCATACGCTCGATCTGCTCGATTACTTGCTCGGACCGATTGCGGAGGTGCAGGGATTTGCCGGCAACCAGGCGGACTATTACGCCGCCGAAGATATTGTCACCGCGTCTTACCGGTTTGCGTCGGGCGTATACGGCTCGGGCACGTGGTGTTTTTCCACGTATCAGGATACGGATGTGAACGAAATCGTCGGTTCCCGGGGCAAAATCGCTTTTTCCACGTTTCAGGAAAAACCGATTGTCGTCTCTACCGCCGAAGGCACCGAGGAGTTCATGATCGAACATCCCGCCCATATCCAGCAGCCGCTTATTCAAACGATCGTGGATGAGCTGCTCGGACAAGGCGTATGCCCGAGTACCGGCATTTCCGGCGCACGGACGAGCAAGGTGATGGATGCCGTTTTGCGGGAGTATTACAGGAAGTGACGGGTGCGAGGGAAGGGGTTCGCGGTTCATGTGGGCGTACCGGACATCGTGGCACGCAAATGGCCGCGTTTCGGGTGCGCACCTCTTTCGGCGTGCGTCCGGAACGCGTCGCAGCTGTTACGGCGGGTCGTCAGCCTTCCTCGCTGCGCAGTGGGTTGATGTTGCGGGAGCGGCATGACCATTAGCTGGAAAAACCGCATCTAATTGGACGACATTCGCTCGTATTGACCAAGTAGCTGGAATTCCTGCATCTAATTTCGACGGGTTCCCCGGAAATGGGCTGTATTAGCTGAATTACCTGCATGTTTTCCATCAAAACATCCCAAGTCGATGTTTCGAGTCACATTAGCTGCAGAGTTTCCATTTAGTTATAGAAACGTATGCGAATAGACACTATAACGCCATCTCCACCGAAACGAGAGCGGGTTTTTCCGGCTCTCGGCCGTGCCTGAGCGGGGCCCGAAGCTCTGAGAGGCGGTTTTTGCCGCTCTCGGACTTCGATCGGCCGGGTTTTGCGCGAGGAGGACACCTGTTAGCGGGTTTTACCTCCTCTCGGCTGTGCCTGAGCAGGGCCCGGAGCGTTGATAGGCGGTTTTTGCCGCTCTCGGACTTCGATCGGCCGGGTTTTGCGCGAGGAGGACGCCTGTTAGCAGGTTTTTCCGGCTCTCGGCCGTGCCTGAGCGGGGCCCGGAACGTTGTTAGGCGGTTTTTGCCGCTCTCGGACTTCGATCGGCGGGGATTTGCGGGCGGAAGACGCCTGTTAGCGGGTTTTTCCGGCTCTCGGCCGTGCCTGAGCGGGGCCCGAAGCTCTGAGAGGCGGTTTTTGCCGCTCTCGGACTTCGATCGGCCGGGTTTTGCGGGCGGAGGACACCTGTTAGCAGGTTTTTCCGGCTCTCGGCCGTGCCTGAGCAGGGGTTGGCACGCTGTTAGGCGGTTTTTGCCGCTCTCGGACTTCGATCGGCCGGGTTTTGCGCGAGGAGGACGCCTGTTAGCGGGTTTTTCCGGCTCTCGGCCGTACTTGAGCGGGGCCCGAAGCGCTGATAGGCGGTTTTCGCCGCTCTCGTCGATCGGGCTCCTGTAAAAGCGGACGGACGCTAACCTTCGATCGCCAGGTACGCGAACGGATGACGCCGTTTATTCCAGCGAACAACGGCTTTCTCAACACGAACACCCCGGCTTCTTGCCGGCTCCCTCCCGGAGTGGAGGAGCCGACAAGAAGCCGGGGTCGTTTTATTTAATGATGACCGCGTATACTTTGCCCGGCCCGTGAATGCCGATCGTCAGGTCGTTTTCGATGTCGGCGCTACGGCTCGGGCCGGTGATCAGGTTGAGCGAGGACGGATAGTCGAGCGGCGAACGGACGCCGGCAGTAATATCCGCGAAAGCCTCGCCCATGCGGGTGACCAGTTGATCGGCACGGAACACCGCGAACAAGATCTCGGTCAGCAGGCTGACCGAGCGCCCCCGCTCGCGGGATGCCTTCAGCACGAGCGTGCCCGTGTTCGCGACAGCGAAGTCGGGCCAGACGAGCCCGAGCTGGCACCGCTCGGTGCGGCGCAGCAGCTCGCTGCGCTGCGCCCAGTTCGAGCCGCCGCCACCCGCATCGGCAGCGGCTGCGCCGCCCGCGGGGCCCGCCTGCCCGGCGGCGCCGTTCCCTGCCGGCTGCTGCGCAGCGCCGGCGCTAACCGCAGCCGCAGCGCCCGCCTCCGGCTCGCGCCACGGCACCACCTCGATGCCGGCTTCCGCCAGCGCGGCATCGAGACCGAGCGCGCGGAGGCCGTCGTGCTCCCAGCGCGATACGCGCTGCACGCCGAGCTCGGCGGCGACCTCGCGCAGCCAAGCGCCGATTTTCGCCGCGGCTTCGGCTTCCTCTACAACCAGCACCTTACCGGTGAGCGCGGTCCAGTTTTGCGTGAACAGCTCGATTTTTTCCTCCGTCGTCAGTTGAATCGCTTTATAAAAATCCGGCGCGCCGCGAAACGGATGCGGCGGTGCATCAGCCAAAGGGGCCGGGCGGCCAAGCCGCTTCGCGATATTCGCCATAAACGCTTCCCTGCCGCGAATCGTTCCGGCCCCGCCGGCAGAGGCCGCCGTGCCTCTCGCTGTACCGGTGACCACGCTGCCTGTCTCCGTCGAAGTACCCGCGTTTGCGACATATCCCACGCTGCCCAACCTCTCCGCCGTTTCCGCTCCGGCTGCGTTTGCTCCCCTGTTTGCTCCAGACTGGCTCACTGCTCTCCCCCTCCGATCTCCGGCTTACGTCCTGCTCCTGCTGCCTGATCTTGCTCAATTTGCTTTTGTTCCGTACCCGTTGCTGCCTTCGTCACACTTTGCCCATCTCCCGTATCTCCAGTCGCCTTCGCTGCCCCAGGACCTTGCTCCGTCCTCGCTGTTCCCGGACCGTGATCCGCTCTCTCCGCCCCCGGACCTTGCTCCGTCTTCGCTGCTCCCGAACCGAGCTCCACCCTCGCTGCTACCGGACCGCGCTCCGCATCAGCTCCGCCGTGCCCTCGCCCTGCACCTGCGGCGGCTTTCGCCGGGCTCGCCTTCAGCTCGCGCTGCAGCGCCTCCCAGCGGTCGCGGAACGACGCCTTCGGCTTCATCGGGAAGTGGCGCGACTGCGTCCAGCCGGACATCGGGCCCGGCCCATCCTTGATCCAGCCCTTGCGGACAAAAGGCAGCTGCGCATAATAAGCGGACTTCGTCGCCAGCTTATACAGCGTGACGTTGCCGAACGCGGTTTGATACGATTTGAACGCGATCCGCTCCGCGAGCGGCGTAAGCCCGAGCTTCACTTTGCGTGCGCGGAGCTGGACGAGCATGTCGTGCAGCGGAATTTTCACCGGGCACGCCTCATAACACGCCCCGCACAAGCTGGATGCATAGGCGAGCTGGCCCGCCTCCTTCATATCCTGCTGCAAAAGCGGCGTCAGCACGGCGCCGATCGGGCCGCTGTACACGCTGCCGTACGTGTGGCCGCCGACATGGCGGTACACGGGACACACGTTCAGGCACGCCGCGCAGCGGATGCAGTGCAGCACCTCCTGGAATACCGGGTCGCCGAGCTGCGACGAGCGGCCGTTGTCGAGCACGATCAGGTGCAGCTCCTCCGGCCCGTCGAGCTCACCTTCGCGCCGCGGGCCGGTGATCATCGACGTGTACGTCGTCAGCTTCTGGCCTGTCGCGCTGCGCGCCAGCATGTTCAGCACGACTTCCAGGTCGTCGTACGTCGGCACAAGCCGCTCCATGCCCATGATGACGACGTGGCATTTCGGAATCGTCGACACCATCCGGCCGTTGCCTTCGTTGGAGACAAGCGTGATCGCTCCCGATTCGGCAACACCGAAGTTGCAGCCGGTCAGCCCGATATCCGCTTCGAGGAAATAATTGCGCAGCTTCCGCCTGGCGAAATCGGCCAGCACCCTCGTTTCCGGTACGAACGTTTCGCCCGCCTCCCCGGAGAAAATATCGGCGATCTGCTGCTTGTTTTTATGGATGGCCGGAATGATCAAATGCGACGGCGTTTCCTTGGCAAGCTGCAAAATATATTCCCCAAGGTCCGTTTCGATCGCCTCGATGCCGCGCTCTTCCAAACGGTGATTCAGATGGATTTCCTCCGAAACCATCGATTTGCCCTTGGCCACAAGCTTCGCGCGGCGCGCTTCGGCAATGTCCAGAAACGTCTTCACCGCTTCCTCCGCACTGCTGCAAAAGTAGACGTGCCCCCCTGCTTTGGCGACATTATCGGTAAACTGCGTCAAATAGTAATCGAGATGGCTCACCGTATGCTCGCGGATCGCACGCGCCCGGTTTCGCCACTCCTCCCAGCTGCCGAACGCCTCCATCGCGGCCAGCTTGCCGCCCTTCAGCTTATCGGTTGTAAACGCTACCGCCTTGCGGAGAAAATCGTTCGCCAGCGCTTCTTCCGTACGCTTTTTCAATCCCGTGCCGATGAGTTCCTTTTCGCTGACCGCCCCATGCGCCGAACTATGACTCACTGCGCTTCACTCCTTCCTCCAGCAGCTGCGCCAAATGCATGACGCGGATCGGCTTGTTTTCCTTGTTTAATCTGCCCCCGATATTCATCAGGCAGCCCATGTCCGAGCCGACCAGCACGCCGGCCTTCGTCGAACAGACGTGCGCCGCTTTTTCGCATACCATCGCCTCGGACATATCCGCCATCTTGACCGCAAACGTGCCGCCGAAACCGCAGCAGTCTTCTTTTTTCGGCAGCTCGACCAGCTCCAGCCCCTTGACCTGCTTCAGCAGCGCACCCGGCTCTTCCTTTACGCCGAGCAGACGCGTAGCATGGCATGAAGGATGATAGGTGACCTTTTCCGGAAAAACGGCGCCGAGGTCGGTAACGCCCAGCACATTCACGAGAAACTGCGAAAACTCGTAAGTTTTCCCGATCAGCGCCTCCGCTTTCGCCTTCCATTCCGGCTCATCCGCAAAAAGCATCGGATAGTAATGATGCACCATCCCCGTGCAGGAGCCGGAAGGAGAGACCACATAGTCGCTGTGCTCGAACGCACGAATCAAATTGCGCGCCACCTCTCTCGCCTCGTCATGATAGCCGCTGTTGAAAGCGGGCTGCCCGCAGCACGTCTGCGCCTCGGGAAAATCGACCTCGCAGCCGTACCGGTGCAGCAGGCGAACGACACTCTCCCCCACCTCCGGATACATCTGGTCGGCCAAACACGTAATAAACAACGACACCCGCACCCGAATCTCCCCTTTTTTCCAAAACGTCAGACTTCTATGATTATCAGGTTATCAGATAAGTTGATGTATGAAAAGAGGGTAACGCAAAAAAACGCTGCCCTTCCCCCGCTTACTTTTTCAAAAACTTGATCAGCATCTGCTCCACATGGAGCAAGTGGCTTCGCATCGCTTCCTGCGCCCCCGAAACATCCTGCAGGCGAACCGCTTCGAAAATCGCCTTGTGCTCCTCCCACAGTCGGGCGGACACCGGCTTGCTCGCGTACATCTGCAGCCGCCTCGTTTCGCGGATGGCCGTCTGCATTTGGCTCGAGATCGAATCGATCAGCCGCAGCATGATGGAATTGTGCGCCGCGCGGGCCAGAGTCAGGTGGAACTCGATGTCGGAGCGCTCCCCTTCTTCCTCGTCCCCGAGGTGAGCTTCCATCCTCTGCAAAATGCGCTCGAACGCCTCCACATCCTCGTCCGTCCGTTTCTCCGCCGCCAGCGCGGCGTTCGATATTTCCAGCGCCTTGCGCGCTTCGAGCAGCTCGATCACCGTCTCGCGATTCATCAGCAGCGACTGAAAGCCCGGCAGCTCGAGGTCACCAGGCTCGATTTGCCGCACGTAGCTGCCTTCGCCTTGGCGAATCTCGACAAGCCCCATCGCCTTCAGCGCGCTCAGCGCCTCGCGTACGGTCGAGCGGCCGACCTGGAACTTTTCGGAGAGCTCCTTGGTCGAAGGCAGCTTCTGGCCCGGCTGCAGCGCACCGCCGACGATCATGTTTTTCATCTGGTCGGCGACTTCTTCGTATATTTTTCGCGTGGAGATTTTGGTGATTTCCATAAACCGGCCGGCCCCTTTGTCACGATGTTAACTATAGTCCTATTATACGGTCCCGCCTGCAAATCGCAAGGCGACCGGAAGCAAGCCCCCTTCCCCGGCCGCAAATAAAAAAGAGCCCCGCCATCAGAACAGGACTCTATCTCCGCGGCGCGTGCCGCATTCGGCTGTATTCACAACTGTGCCGCTTACACGTCCGTCAGCGATTTTTTGCAAAAACGCCGGATGCATTCGAAAGTCAGCCATACCGCGGCATCGTTGCTCATTTTTAACGGCAGCTCCTTTTCCGGGTCGACCGTTTTCTCAAAATGAGCATCCAAAGTATCTCTCAAATGGTGCCGCACCTCGCGGATATACTCAATGTACGGCATGTAGTCATATAAATACTGGTCCGCCTTCTCCCGGCTCCTCCTGATGACGGAAACGGCCTCGTCTTCGGTCAATTGGTAAGTTTCCTTGAGCAAGTCTTTGACTCCATCCATTGCATCGCGGTACTCCATTTCCGTCACAAAATCGGACAACGTCATGGACAACCCCTCCCGGTTCAAAGCACCATCACAATACGGTACACTCAAGAAAAACCGCAGTTCGATCTTTCCTATGCCAAATTAGGGTTAGCAGCAAAGCTCCCTTAAACCAATAGTAGCAAATTTTTTAAGCGGGCAGTTCCATTTTATTGTTAATAAATTGCACTGTGTTGCTATAATATGATTAACACAACAGGCAAGGAGGGTTTCGTCCGATGCCGTTTCCGCAATCCGACAATGTCTTGCAAAAACGTCAGGTGCATTTGCAATACAGACTGCTCACTTCCGCCAACTACCCGGGATTTTACCATTACCATCGCGGAATTGAAATATTGGTTGTTTACCGGGGCAAGGGCCAGCTGCTGCTTAACCGCAAAATGTACGAGCTGAAGGACGGCTGCGTCGTGTTTCTCCAGCCGTTTCAACTGCACCGGATCGATTTTGACGTCAGCGAGCAGTGTCCCTACGAACGTACGGTTCTTACCTTTGAGCCGACAGCTTTTGCTCCGTTTTTCAAAACGTTCCCCGGCATGGGTCGGTTTTTCGAGGAGATGTGGAAAGGAGAGCTGGTCGAACAAGTATTTTACATGGAAAATGAGATGCCCTATATTTCCGCGGTCCTCGACCGGTACGGGCGCAAGCTGGCCGAACGACACGACGCGGACGACCTGGAAGACGCGGCGATTGCGATCATGCAAATATTGGACTGCCTTCAGCCGCTGAAAAAAGACGCTCCGTTTCGCGGGACCGCCCGCGCGGAATCGCACGCGGAAAAAATTATGCACTGGGTGGAGGAGCATTATACGGAGCCTTTCGATTTGGGCGAGCTGGCGAAGGAGCTGCACCTTTCCAGGCACCACGTCTCGCACCTGTTCCGGTCCGAGACCGGGAGCAGCATCACCGACTACCTGATCGCGCGAAGAATCCGCCAGGCTTGCTGGCTGCTCAAAACCGAAACGACGCCGGTCGAGCATATCGGTCCGAAGGTCGGCATACCGAATTATTCGTATTTTTGCCGGCTGTTCAAGAAAATTACGGGGCTGACTCCGACGCAGTACCGGAGCAGCTATTAGCGGGCGGTCTCCCCCTCCTTCACGTGCCTGAGCGCTTTCATGTGCAAAAAAACAACCCGAACGCGGCCCGCTCACTTTCCGGAAGTGTGCGAACGGACGCATTCGGGTTTTCTTTTTCCGGACCCGGTCAATCGGGCCTACATCATCATCGCCACGGCGTCGCGGCCTTTCGTACCCGCCGTAATACCAAGCGCTTCCGCCTCGAACGTGACGGATTCGAGCGGCGCTTCCAGCAGCTCCTCCAAGGTGCGCACCCCGACGGCGCGGCCGGCGATAATTTTGCGATCTTTAAGCCTGTCGTTCAGAAGACCGACGTCCAGCGCACCGCACATGATGTAACCTTTATCCGTCGTTACGGCCAGCAGCGTCGTTTTGGGCAGCTTCACTTCAATCCCGAGCGCAGTGCGGCCGTCGATGACGATCGGCTCCATACGCATCATACCCCTCACCCCAATCGCCCAACAAAGTTGGAATCGGTCTGTTGTATTATCATATGAGCGCATGTACGAGATGCTACGGCGGGGTAAAAAATGGGCGGTTATCGGCCGATGTTTCGCCGGACAGGTGCCGCTGCTAACGAATCAATAATTCAATTTTTGAGAGAACCTCGTTTAGAGTCTGCTCAGGCACTCTACATATAAATGCTGCTCGACGGGATTGCCAATCGAGACTTTTAATCTGGTCGGAAAGAATGACCCCTTCAATCGGCAAATCCCGTGGAATGATCACTTCAAACAGGTAACCCTTGATTTTGGAGGTCACCGGACAAAATAACGTTAAGCCACCTTGGCATTGTATGATGACGGTGTTAAAACTAAGGCAGGTCGTTTACCGGCTTGCTCGTAGCCTAGTTGCAGATTGAACTGTAACCACACCAAGTCACCTCGATCTGGAACGTATCGCTCTACCATGACTCTCGTCCTTGCGGCCCGCCTGTAGGAGCCTCCTTGTGGAGATTATCTGGCGTAACTTGCGCTAAGAGCTCATCTAACGATTTCGACTTGGGCTTGATGACAAGATGACCATCTTCAACATCCAGATCGATCTCGGTCCCTTCTTCAAGACCAACCTTCAAGGCGATGGATTTCGGGATCCGTATGCCGAGTGAGTTGCCCCATTTTTGAACCTGCAGCATGATAACGCTCCTTTAAATATGTTTATACAAAGTATAAACATATGGCTGGTTGAGGTTAATATGTTAGCAACCCCATGCGGGGACAGTCATTGCCGCCAATAGTTCAGTGAATAAGGTGCGATTCGAAAAAACATTGATATTTTTCGACAAATTTAGTGCAGGGCAAGTCCTATTTTTGGTTGGGCATTAATGGTATATTAAACATATAATCTGCGATCCAAGGGAGGCTCCCGCGTTTGAACGAAAGTAACGCCAACGAGACCAAGAGATTTTTATTTACGGTGGACATCCTTATTGAAGACGAATCGAACGGGCGTGCCTTGGAAACGCTGCTGCATCATTTAAATTCTGCAAAAATCAAAGATTATCAAATCAAATCCGGCATTGAACTCGGCAAAGCCATACAAACGGCGCTGATGGAAGCGAAGGTGGCGGAGCTTAGATCCGCAGGCAAGAAGGAATCGTCCCCCAATGCTCACCTCTTTGCGCAAATGCAGAAATTTAAAGACAATAATACGCTCGTCCGGCTTACGATCGTAAAGGGTATGGGCGTCAAGCTTAGCGTTCCGTGCCGCGTGATCAACTTTGACCCGGCTTCGGAAAATGTAACCGTATACCATGTGGATGAGAAAAAAGTATATTTGTTCAAGGTCAACGAAATCGACGATGTTCAGGTTGGGTAATACCCCTGGATCAGGGCGAGTCGCCCCCTTGAATCGTAGGGATATCCCCTAAACAAGATGACCGAGCGTCACAAAGGGGAATGAAAATGGGCGCCATCGTCTATTTTCCCATCAAATCCCACTGGAGGGGGACCCGGGCTCTTGCGCATTGTTGTCAGGTTAACGCTTTCGATGGTTCGTGGTCCGAATTTGACAGGTCTTGCTTCTAAAATTAGCAGCTTATTAAAAATAGCGGAACGTACGTTCGCTATTCTCGGATAAATGGGCATATCCGAAGAAATAGAGGAACTGAGATGCGCTAAAACGATGGAAAATGGCATTTCCATTGGACGAACAGACAAATAGAGCACCTGAGTTCCGCTAATTTCCAAAAGATCCGAGTCCGGCCGACTTAACGAACCATAGTTCCGCTATGGTCCCGCTTAACTTGACAACATTGGGCGCTTGCGCCCTGGACCCGCCCCGTAGGATGGAGTGCCCGCCGCCAGTTCGCGTTTGCCCGGCATGGATTTATTGCTGATAGGCGATAAATCACATGCCGGGCATGCTGTTTTTTGGAGCGATGACTTCGGAGGGGATGCGTGCCTCCGGAGGTCATCTTGCCTCTAGCCCGCGTATGTCTGCTTTATTACAGGCTACTTACGTTCCCTACTCTTAAGCGACAAGACTAATTAAATTGCCATCGGGATCCTTTACAATCGCGTAACGCTCCCCCCAAGGCGTATCCCGCGGCCCGCGACATCCGGTATATCCATCCGCCGTCAATTGGCGGTACAGTTCGTCCAGCACTTCGCGACTGTCGAACTGAAATGCGAGTTCGATCCGATTTCCGACAGGCTCTTCCAGGCCGTCAAAAACGACTTTCGCCGATTCCCATGTGCCGAAAGCCAAGCGAAGTCCGTTTTGCTCCACCTCCACGTGATGTTCTTCGTCGGCGTTTTCCGGTATTTCCAATCCCAACATACGATAGAAATCCAAAGCCCTTTTCATCTGTCCCACGAAAATCGCGACTCTTTTTAACTTAACCGACATGCTTCGCAGCTCCCATCATAGTGATTTATTTTTCACCTCCATTGTATCGATTGCATCGGTTGTCAAAATAGTAAAAAACGGACTTCCTCATCCCCTTTTAGTCAGTCGTTTAAAAGGCAGCCCATAATAATGCGCAAAGGTATTGGAAAAATGAGACTGATCGTAGTAACCGTATTTCAGCGCAAGATCCGTCAAGCTGGAATAGTCCCCCCTGTAAAACTCCTGCAGAATACTTTGAAACCGTACGATTCCCAGCATCTCCTTCGGGCTCAATCCAAGCTCCCTGTCGAAAACCCTTCTTAAGTGCCTTTCGCTGAAATTAACCTTATCCGCCAGATTCGATACGGAAAGATTCCCTTTGCAAGCATACATATGCTGCATGCTTTGGTACACCAGAGAAGGAGTGGGCATATCGCTGTCAGACAGCATCCGGCATAATTTATGCTCGGCAATTTCAATGATGTCCGAGGTTGTTTTTGCGGTCAGGATTTCTTCGACCCAATGCAGCCCTTCGGAGCCCCAGATCTCTTCCAGAAAGACATGATGTTTCTTAAACGCCGAAAGGGGAAATTTTAATATAGCCCGGGCCGATTCCGAATAAATTCGAATGCCGAATACCGAACGGGCTTCAGAGAAATGCAAAACTTTGGATCGGGTCGCCAGCCCTACGACAAAAGCGGCTTTCCGGCTTGTGGGAGAAAGAAGGTCGACAACGATATCGACGCAGCCATCCGGTATGACCCGATGCCATTGATGCTCCGACTCGGGCTGAAAATCCATCGTCCAAAAGGAAGCGACATGCGACTCCAAGCGGCGACTCGGCGTATATTCCCGGCAGCTGTACCAAGGGCGACGCAGCTCCGGCTGCAAGTGGGGAGCATGTATAGGGCGATAGGGATGAGTCATCTTAACCTCACCTTGTCCACGAAATTTTTGGAAATTTTGTTCTATCGTTTTATTATACTTCAGCTAATCGAAAACTCGGCTTTTTCAAATGATTTTCAATTAAGACTATAGAAAAAAGCAGCAACCTTCAAACCGAAGATTTGCTGCTTTCGTTTTCTTTTTGAGACTGGTCCGCGCGCTCCTGCTTGCCGGCGGCGATCGCCTGCGTGCGCTGCAGCAGCTGCTCCATCTGGTCGCCGGAAATCGGCGGGCTGAACCAATAACCTTGGATTTGATTGCAGTCGTTGCGGTGCAAAAACTGCAGCTGTTCGACCGTCTCGACACCTTCGGCGATGACCTTCAGATTGAGATGGTGGGCCATCGCAATGATCGAAGCGACGATGGCGGCATCGTTCGGATCGGACATAATGTCGCGCACGAACGATTTGTCGATTTTCAGCTTATCGATCGGGAACCGTTTCAAATAATACAAAGAGCTGTAGCCCGTGCCGAAATCGTCGATGCTGACATGGACGCCGAGCTCCTTGAGCTCCACCAGCAGGCCGGTAGCGTGATCGACGTCCATCGCGCTCGATTCGGTGATCTCAAGCTCCAGGTAACGGGCGTCAAGCCCTGTTTCCTTCAGCACTTCGGCAACCGTCTCCTTCAGGTTGTGCTGCAAAAACTGCCGCGTAGACAAATTGATCGACACCGGGATCGGATCGAACCCTTGCAGCTGCCACGTTTTGTTTTGCCGGCATGCTTCCTTCAGCACCCATTCGCCGATCGGCACGATAAGCCCGGTTTCCTCGGCCAGAGGGATGAAATCGACCGGCGAAATGACCCCTTTCTCCGGATGATGCCACCGGATGAGAGCCTCCATGCCGACGACGCGGCCGCTCTCTATGTCCATCTGCGGCTGGTAATGAAGCGCCAGTTCGCCGTGCTGCAGCGCGCGGCGCAGCTCGGTCTCCAGCGTAAGCCGCTGCAAAGATACGGTTTTCATGTCGGCGTTGAAAATCTGGAAATTTTTCCGCCCCACTTCCTTCGAGCGGGACAACGCGATTTCGGCGCATTTCATCAGCGTCCCGGCGTCGACGGTTTCCTCGCCCAGAAGCGAGATGCCGATGCTGGCCGTTACGTGAAGCTGGTATTGCTGCAGGGAAAAAGGCTCCTCCAGCACTTTATGGATAAGGCTCGCGGTCGCCGCCACTTCCTCCATGGAGCCGATGCCCGTGAAGAAGAGGGCAAACTCGTCTCCTTCGGTGCGGGCTACGAAATCCCGCTCGGAGACAAGCCGGGTGAAGCGCTCGGCCACCTGCAGCAGCAGCATATCTCCGTAATCGTGACCAAAGCAGTCGTTCACCGTTTTAAACCGGTCGATATCGAGATAAAATACGGCGAGCATGCCGCCATGCTGCCTGGCCGCCAGTATCGCCTCGGCGAGATGCTCGCCGAACAGCCTGCGGTTCGGCAGTCCGGTCATATCGTCGTAATAGGCCATGTGGCGCATTTGCTCTTCGGTTCGCCTGCGGATCGTGACGTCCTGGCCTATGAAAACGGACCCGGAAGCGTCTTCCCCGTCGAGAATGGGCACAGCGGTTACGTCCATATCGACGCGGTATCCGCTTTTATGTATGACAGAGGTGAAAAACGTCTGAGGCACGCCTGCGCGCACGAGCTCGAAATGCTCGTACGTTTTGCGCAGATGCTCGCCCGCGATCACCTTCGATAAATTCGTGCCCTTCAGCTCCGCCTCCGAATAGCCGAGCAATTGCTCGGAAACGGCGTTTAGCTTGAGGATCCGGCCCATCTTATCGATCAGCCCGACGGCATTCGGGTTATGGTCAAACAACGATGCGAACACCCGCTCCGTCTCGGCGAGCCGCAACTGAAGCCGCTCGTATTCCGCGCCATCGTCTGCTGCAGTCTGCTGCCCGGACTCCCCGGGCGCCGGCACGCCGGGATCGGCCATTTGCCGGGATTGCTCAGGCAGCTGCAGCTCTTTGGTCGGAGCGGTCTCGGGAACGCCGGCTTTCCGCCGAAGAGCAAACAGCTGAATCCCGCACAAGACAGCGGCCAGCAGCCATGACTCCAGCCGGCGATCGATCGCCGCCCACAGCAAAACCACAGCCACCCAGCACCATACCGTTTTGTTCAATATGCTCCCCTACCTTCCCACTCCAATGAATGTTTCTCGCGCTTATATCTGCAATGACGTCGCTCGTATGGACCGAATCGATTTCTTCGACGTATTGGAAGGCGGCAAGTTGAGGTTTTCCGCATATGAAATTCCACATTCAAGAAATTCTACACATGCTACAAATTTCCTGCAAAAAATTTGAGAAAGTGTGTAATTTCCCACAAAACGACGGCGCATTTCTACAAGATCAGCTGTGGGCGACCGGTTTAATGCCTGAACGCAGCGACGGCCAGCATGATCCAGCCCGCCAGGAAGGCGACCCCGCCGAGAGGCGTAATGGCTCCGAGAATGCCGATTCCGCTTAGGCTCAGCGCGTACAGACTCCCGGAGAACAGTACGATCCCGGCAAACAGCAGCCAGCCTGCGAGAGCCGCTTTGCCCCCCAGCTTGCCGGAGACGATCCCGATGGCGAGCAGACCAAGCGCGTGCATCATATGATACTGCACGCCGGTTTTGAATACGTCCAGCATATCCGGCGTAATAGTACCCTTCAGACCATGAGCGCCAAATGCGCCGAGTGCAACCGCCAAACAAGCGTTGATGCTTCCAAGCCCGATAAAACGTTTATCCATAAACACGGCTCCTTGACTTTTTTTCCTCATCATAAACAATTCGCACGCCCATTGCCAAGCAGTTCGCCATTTCGCCACAAAACCTTTGTCATTTAGCCATATTTCCCGAACCTAAGCGAACCTGCCGCCCCTTATAATAAAAATATAAATACAAGGGGAGGGCTTGTCATGACCGGATACCAAAGAGTGGATGAGGCCAATCGGCATGTGTTTCCGGATTGGATCGAGCTGCAAAACGAAATCAGCGAGGAAATTACCGATCTGATGATTGCCATGGACGAGGGAACGGATTTCAATCTGACGCACAAGCTGGACGGGCTGAACGAAAAAATATCCCGTTACAACGAGGCGGTACCCAGCGTTCATTTAAAAAAGCCGCATCTTACTCCCGGCCAATTGGCCAAGCAAGCGTATTTGTGGGTATGACCGAAGGCTCCGCTAATAACTTTTAAATCTTATTGATAAAAAACTCCCGTCCGGATGCCGGCGGGAGTTTTTGGTGTGCGCTTTTTTTATACAAAACGGCAAAAGTTATACTTCCCCGATATCGTGCTGGCCGATGATCAGGGTGACGGGTTCGAGAAATACGTTAGCGACGGACGGTTTGCCGATCAAATCGATTTCGATGTCGATGATGCGATGGCGGGCAGTGCGCCCTTCCCTTTTGTCGTAAACGACTTCAAACTGCTTCAGGCCGAGTTCGTAATGATGAACGGAAGAGCCGATATTCAGCGCCGGAGCTTCATACTCCCCGTGTTCGAACATAGTTTCGGAAATAATCTCATTATTCATATCGATGACTTTAACAGACTGCAAAATGTTGTAGCGCATCCTATTCCTCCTTTAATTTTCATTCCGGCAAAAAGCTTCGTACCATTCACCGAGCCATTTGACAGAAAATTTCAGCTCTGTTGAAAGGTATTATTCGACATCATCGGCGGGAAATCCTTTTTGATCCGGGACTTTTTGCGCATGTTTTATTGTCGAAGCACATCTTTGCGCAGCATGGCCGGACAGCGAATTATGGTATAATGGACGCGTAGTTACGCCTTTTTTACAAAGGAAGGTCGAACGTTCATGAAGCCGATTTTCAGCGCCCGCGAATGGGCGATTGCCCAGGCGGCGATGGCCGCCGTGCTGCTGCTGCTCATCCCGCTTGTCAACCTGCTTGCGCCCGGCGGGGACAGGCTCGTTTCCGTGCTGCACGGGGCGGCCTCCTTCGTTACGGTCGCGCTCGCCTGCCAGGCGATCCACCAGCTGTATCCGCTTTTGCGGGGAAAAGAAGGCGCTGCGGCGAGGCTGGAGCTTACCTTATGGCTGACCAACGCTCTTGTGCTGGCGACGATCGTTTTCGGCAATTGGTTGTATATCGACTACCGTCTGCCCGACCAGGCGCAGCAGTGGCTGCTCTTCAACAATCCGGCCGGGCATTCGATCATTATGGAATTTAAGGAATTCGTCTCGCTTTTTCCGCTACCTCTCGGCGTCGGCGCGGCATGGATCCTGCGCAGATTCCGTGAGTCGCTGCCGGGAAAACCGGACGTCGCCTCCGCCGCTGCGCTGCTGGTGACGCTGATGTGGGGCACGCTTTTATGCGGGCTCGTTTTCGGGCTTGCGTTAGCCAAGCTGAAGCTGGTTTAAATGAGGAGGTTCCGTCTTGAGATATGAAAAAGGACCGCGCACGGGAGAAATCGCCGCTCTGCTGCTCGCCATATGGATCGGGCTGCTGGCGCTGTGCGCCAGCCATATTTGGAGCGTCGCCGACCCGTATCGGGCGAATCTGCTGCTGCTCAAGCTGGGATCGTGGCTTCCCGGCTGGTGGGGAATCGGCCCGTATGCGGGCAAAGAAACCGCCGGTCTTGCCGCCTGGCTGGCAAGCTGGCTCGTGCTGCATGTTGCGATGGGACGCAGCCGCCCGCGGCTCGCTCCATGGATATATGCTTTTACAATCGGCTTTGCGCTGCTTTTGGTCGCGATTTGGCCGCCCGTCTACCATGCCGTATTCGGCTGGCTGCCGACCGCACCTTAATCAAACATCGGGAGACCCGTTATGAATCGGTTGAAACGTCATTTTCTCCTTGCAACGCTGGCCATGGCCGGCCTGGTTATGTTCAGCTCTCTATGGTGGTCGGGCATACCGACTCAAGGTTTCCTGTCCTACAGCCCCCCTCCTTCCGTATTTCGCGCGGCGTTCGCCGCAGACCGGACCTGGGGAACCGCCATGGCTTCGGCACCGCTGCCGCCGGGCACGCTGCTCATAACTCCGGACAAACTGGCCTCCTCTTTGCCCGCAGCGGTTCCCGGTCTGTACCCGGTCTATGACGGCAGCGTTTCTCCGGAGCAGTTCGGAGGCAAGTATCCCGCTCTGCCTGCGGAATCGCTTCCGTCCTACGGCAAGACGGTTTACGCAGTCGATTACGCGGGAACCCGGCTGCTGTTTCTGAACGGCAGCCGCTTGAACGAAAGCGCGCAAACGCAGTGGCTGGAACGGCAAACCGATCCGCGGTCCGGCCTCGTACAAATCGCCGTCATGGATCGGCCGCCCCGGGACCCGGCGCTCTGGTCATTGCTCGACGCCCGGGGAGTGCCTATCGTCTGGGCGGACGGCAGCATATACGTTCCGGCTGATATGGCGCTTATGCCGGAAGCCGAGCGGGCTCCGGCGGTGCCGGGGGAGGGCGCGGGGGTGCCGGAGGCCTCCGGAGCGGCGGGTTCGCGGGTGGGCTCGGGAGCGACGGAGGCGGCAGGGGGCGCCGGAGTGACGAAGGCCGCTGATTCGGCGGAAGGTGCGGGTTCGCAGGGGCCCATGGGAGCGCCGGATGCGGCAGAGGGCGTGGGAGCGACGACGGCCGTTGATCCGGCGGAGGGCGCAGGTTCGCGGGGGTTCGCGGGAACGCCGGTTGCGGCAGGGGGCGCGGGAGCGACGACGGCCGCTGATTCGGCTGGAGCGGCGGCTATAGTTTCACATGGGCCGCGAGAATGGCTGCGCTGGACTCTTTCGGGGAGTGCGAGCGGAACGGCATATGTGCTGATCGAGCATTCCGGTTCGGCTCTGTCGTTTATAGCCATGTCTGCGGATGGCAAAAAGCTCGGGGAGTGGACCGTGAACGCCGCGGCGGGAGCAAATCGGTCGGCGGACGGTTCCGAACCGGTATACGCCATACCGCCGCGAGCGGTTTGGAAGTATGCACCGGGCAGCAAGGACATCCAAAGCGCCATCCCGCCCGGCTTCGACGTGACCGGCGAGCTGCCGATGTCGTCCGAGGCGGAGCTGCCGGCAAGCGACTGGCGCAGCCCACTCTTTGGCGACAGTGTCTGGCGGACGGGCGCGGCACCTTTCGGCTGGCGATCGGACGCCAAGGAGGCCCGCCGTCTGCAGACGGCGCTGCCGGCGAAAGGAGCGCTGCCCTCCGTTTATTTTCGCAAAAGCTTTACGCTGAACACTCGCCCGGAGGACATTAAGACAATGCGGCTGGTGATCAGCTATGAGGACGGCTTCGCCGCTTATATGAACGGCTCGGAAATCGCCCGCCGCTCGCTGTCCGGCGGCCTGCTCACTCCATACACGCTGGCCGATCCGAACGAGGCGGTGGAGCAAACCGTGATCGATCTGAACGAGCATACAAACAAGCTCAAGCCCGGGGTTAACATACTTTCCGTAGAAGTGCACCGCAGCCACCCGAACGCGGAAAATTGGCTGTTTGACGCAAGCCTAGAAATTGCAAAATAAATGGAAAAACTCAAATTGTTAAGAAAACCCAATGAGGGGCATTCGCCTAAGGAGTTGTTATGAGGACCCCCGCAAAGTAACCCGGCAAAGTAATTAGGAATAAGCTCCGAAGCAGATCTTCATTTTGTGGGATAAAGGAACTCGCCGGACTATGAGTCGGGTTAACGCGTTTTCTTGGAATCGCGGACTAACCGGACGAGGAATCGACAAACAGACCGAACAAACTGGGAACTGTTATGCCGCTCACCTAGGCGCTCACATACTTAGAGGAACTCACGTTCGCTATTTTCAGGAAAAGGAGCGCATCTGAAAAATAAAGGAACTGAGATGCGCTAAATCTATGGGAGACCGCTAAAATATCGAAAAAACAGGAAAATAACGAATTTCAGTTCCTTTATTTTTGGCTAATCACTCGAAATGGCCATTATAGCGCACTGTAGTTCCTCTATGACCCGGGGGACAAGCGCAGCGAGCTGTTCGAACTCCACCCGACAACATTGGCCGGCCGGAGTCGATCCGCCATCTCCCCTTTTGGAGTTTTCAACAGTCTGAAATCCCATTTCATCGACAGTATCGGATTTCCACGTATTTGCTCCAAAAGCTGCGTTAATTGCAAATTATCCATTAAGCGAAGAGCCGGTCACTTTTCAACACTTGATTCGGACATAAAGGTGGGCTATTTTGCCGTAATTACGGTAATCCGTAGGCTGTACGAAAAATAAACCCGGTGAGGAGGGCGTGTCAGATGATGTGCCGTAGACGGTTGCTGCGACAATGGATGCAGCTATGGCTGCGGTGTGCTGTTGCTGCTTGCTCCTTGAGCATCACCGCTGCCGCCGTCGGCTGCAGCAGCAGCGAGTCCGGAGGAGGAAAATTGCCCCTGGTCGCCGATATTGGGGTCACGAAGCAGCATTTGATCGTCAAGAACGGCGATCCGTTCGTATGGAGGCAGGTCACGATTACGCTGGACGAGGCGTTTACCTACAAAACCGATATCATGCCCCGGGGCAGCTCCAGCATTCCGCTTGCGGATTTTAAAGACGCTGGCGGGGAGTCCTATCGGCCCGGGGTCACCCATCTGAAGCGGGTTCGTATTGAGGCGGCGGAAACGGAGGATGGCATACCCGGGCAGTTCGATTGGTAAGGCGGCGGCCTTGCAAGGAGCGGTCAGCCTGGCTGCTTGGCGGCCGGCGCGACATGTGGGGTTCGGCAGGCCGGTTGAACGAGGCGGCGCGCGATCTGCCGACTTGCCTCACGGCAAGCGGCCGGCGGCAGATCGTTTGGCCGTCAGCGGACACACGGGATTCGAGCAAACGGTCTGACCGCTGGTTTTACATAGTGGTGACGGTGCATGGTCGGTGGACATAAGTCTCGGACAACCGAGCTGACAGCCAGTTTTACTTGGCAGCCGGCGGACCGCTATGCACAGTCAGCCGAGCGCCATGCCGGCGAGGGCGGCGAGTCCGACGACCGCCCACGGCGGCAGCTTGCCGTAGACAAGCGCGCCGAAGGCCGCCAGGGCGAGAGCCACGTCGGACGGAGCGTGAACCGCGCTCGTCCAGACGGGGTTGTACAGCGCGGCGAGCAGGATGCCGACGACCGCCGCATTGATGCCGGCAAGCGCGGAGCGCATGCCGGGCTTCGAACGCAGCGCGTTCCAGAACGGCAGCGCGCCGACGACGAGCAGGAACGCGGGCAAAAAGATGCCGAGCGTCGCTGCAACCGCGCCCGGCACGCCTCTCGCCACGACGCCGAGGTACGCGGCGAACGTGAACAGCGGCCCGGGTACGGCTTGCGCCGCGGCGTACCCGGCCACAAACTGCGCGGGCGTCGCCCAGCCCGCCGGAACGACCTCCCGCTCCAGCAGCGGGAGGACGACGTGGCCGCCGCCGAAGACGAGGGCGCCGGCGCGGTAAAAGCTGTCGAACAGCGCGAGCAGCTCGCTGTTCGAACCGGCGCGCGCGAGCGGCAGCACCGCAAGCAGCGCCGCAAACAGCGCCAAAGCGGCTGCGCCGGCGCGGCGGCTGACTGTGACCCGGAGCGGCTCTGCCGCCTCCGGGGCCCGGACCTTGAGCAGCGCGAAGCCGAGCGCGCCCGCTGCGGCGATCAGCAGCACCTGCGCGTACGCGTAAGGTGCGAGCAGCGTCACGATCGCCGTGACAACGGCGATCAGCGCACGCGGGCGGTCCGGGGCGAGGCTTTTGCCCATGCCCCAGACCGCCTGCGCGACGATGGCCACGGCCGCCAGCTTCAGGCCGTGCAGCCAGCCGGTGCCTTCGGCCGGGTAGGCCTGCAGCGCGAAGGCGAACAGCACGAGCAGCAGCACCGACGGCAGCGTGAAGCCGAGCCAGGCGGCCACCGCACCGAGCCAGCCGCCGCGCATGAGCCCGATGCCGATGCCGACCTGGCTGCTAGCCGGTCCGGGTAAAAATTGGCACAACGCGACCAAATCGGCGTAGGCCTGTTCGCCGAGCCATTTTCGCCTCACGACATACTCCTCGCGAAAATAACCCAAATGCGCGACCGGCCCGCCGAACGAGGTTATTCCGAGCTTCGTGGAGACAAGCAATATCTCGAACCACGATCCTTTGCTCCGCACATTTTCACGCATCCGGCCGTCCGCTCCGTTTCCGTGCGTCCTGCCGGAATCTTCCCCCTCGTTTGCCGCAACCGAGCCTTGCCCCAAATCGACCATGACAGAAATCACCTTTCTTTGACGGAAATAGTTGGTGATGAAATCGGCAGTTATTTGACGGTTAAATGGCATAGTTTTCCAAAATTTGCTGAGCTAACGGTAAAATCAGCATTCAATCCTACTCCATTGTAATCGCCCAAGCCCGGATCGACAATATGCCCCCGCTCCAAGCGAACCGACGGAAGGCTCTGCAGACGCTGGACGGGCCGGCCGAAATGAACGCGTTGGATCAAGCGCGTGCTCAACCTGTTCGGCGCTCGGCACGGCTTCGTCAACCCCCACAAACGGCCAAACACTCTTTATCCGCGCCAAAAAAACCGTAAAGGCTTACATCAAGCCCGTACGGTTTTTTTTCGTCCCACATCTTTAAGCGGCCGCCCGCTTCCCGCGAACCATATACGGATAAAGCAAAACAAGTCCGAGCACATAGACGGCAAAAGCAAAATAAGCCGGGAGCAGGTGGATAAAGTCGGTATAGCCGATAATGGCGTGAACGCTGAAACCCGCGAAAAATCCGGGAAGTCCGCCGAGCAGAAACATCCACCACAGCCAGCGCTCCCCTTTCTGGACGCCCCACAGCGCCGCCGCTGAAATCGCAATCGCATCGGAGAACAGCGCGCCGCCGAATCCGGCGCGATCGTGGGCGATCAGCGGGATGATCCGCTCGTTCAGCTCTTTCAGCATCTCGGGAGTTGCGCACAAAAAAGCAAGATCGGTCGGCACAAAAACATCCGTAATCCCGATAAAGGAAATAACGGCTCCGCCGAGCGCAAGTCCGAAGCCGACGACGACCATCATGAGCTGCCCCCATTGTGCGAGCCGCCAGTCGCGGTCATTATGGACGTTTGGCGGACGTCTCGACGGTTCGTCGGTATGGCCCCGCATCGAAAGGATGAACATCGGCAGCAAAATCGCCGCAACCAGGGCATGCAGCGGATCGAAATACCCGTAGCCGAGGTATAGAAAAAAGCTGCTGAACCCGACGGCACACGACGTCATCAGCGCGGTTTTGCACCAATGCAGCCCATAACGCAGCCCGTACCGCGCCAGCATAAAATAGATGACCCCGATCGAAATCATCGTCCCCGCCAGCGTAATCCGGTCGTGCGACATAAACGGAAGTATTCTGGCATTTGCCCGGGACAGCAGCTGCGAGGTCATGCCGAGAAAAGACACGTCGTAAGGCAGCACCACAACCGTCGCCGCGATGAGCCACGCAAGCGCGCCGCCGATGATCATACCGAGGCCTAGCAGGCACATCCATCCCCAATTTCGCCAAAAAGGCTGCTCCGGCGCTGCCGTACCCCGAACTTTGCGGTATACGACCGCTTCGTTGATCCGTTTGGGCAGCCCCGGCCCCGCATACACAAGCCCGCTGTGCAGCTGCACGTAATCCGCGCCGGCGTCCAGCGCATCCAGCGCATGCTGCGGCTCATGGATGCCTGCCGACATGATAATGACCGGCGCCGGCTCGGAGCTGTTTCGGCCCTCCGCCGCCGCAGCTTTAGGCACCTTCCCGCGATCGCCGCCGGACATGGCCGCAGCATCCCCCGGCTCGTACCCGGAATTCGCATAGAGTCTGGGCGCCTCACGCTCCCGTCGGGATCCGAAACTACCGGACTTAGCCGCCGAATCCTCGCGTCCGTGCCCGGCATCGCCGACCTTCGACGCACCCCCGTGCCCGTACCCGGCTTCGCCGACCGTCGACGCATACCCGTGCCCGTACCCGGCATCGCCGCCCACCGCCGCATCCCCGTGCCCGCACCCGGTGCCGCCGCCCGACGCCGCACCCCAGTGCCCCGACCGTCCGCCGGCATCGGCGGCCCTGTCAGTCCGACTCCGCCAGCGCCCGCGGATGAAACGCGTCAGCTCCAGGCCGGCTGCCAAACCGCCGGCTCCGACGGCGACGGCTTCACCTGCGGCGCAGGCTCCCACCGTAACGGCCGCGGTTTGGCCCGCATTGTACCGGCCGGCCGGCCCGCCGGAAGCGCGGCCGCTGCCCATCATGGCTCCAACCGCCCCTCCGGCTGCGCCGGCGGTACAGGCGGCCGTCTCGCCTACGGCCTGACTGCGGCTTGCCGTCGCGGGCCCCTGCGCCCCGCCGCCGGCTAATCCGGCCATCCCGGCCGCCGCTTCAGCTCCGCCGCCGATCTTCTGCGCATCGCCAATGACGGCTCCCTTCCAGACGCCGCGGCTGCGCTCCAGCATATCGAGCGCTTTTTCAAGCAGCGGGCGCGAAATACCCAACGGAACATAAAGCAGCAGCGGCTTATGTCCGGCCGCCACCGGCAGCGTACCGGACAGCCGGTCGAGCAGCTCCAGCGCCTCGTCCTCCTCGTACGCGTCAAGCACGTCGACAAAAAATGCCGCGGCATAAGGCGAAAGACGGGACGCCAGCAGCCGCAGCTCCTCCGGCGCATCCGCCGCGCCGCAGTCCGGCATCGGCCTGATCCGGGCCATGTACGGCAGCTTATGTTTCCTCCTGCGCTCCAGCCTGCCGATCCACGCTTCCAGCCCGTCGTTCGCCCAGGCGCTCGGATAAAGGATCGTTTCCCGCCCCGCATCCCTCCGGACAGCCGCTCCGGTGTTGACCGGGCGCACGGTGACCGGACCGATCTCGATATATCCGAAGCCGAATTGCGCCAGTGCGTCATGGGCGGTGCCATGCACATCCAATGATCCGCCGAGGCCGACCGGATATTTTACCGGAATCCCGCACATCTGCGTATGCAGGATCGGGTGCGATTCCATATGGCCAAGCGTGCGGATGACCAGGCTGCCGCCCGGAAGCTTGCTGAGCGCACCCATCGCCCCCAGCGTCACATCGCGGGCCGTCTCCGCAGGCAGCCGGAACAGGGCCGGTTTGAACAACGTTTGATAAGACCAATCCGGCATGGCTCCACCCCGCCCTTTCGTTAAATGAGCATTTCGTTAATTTATATTGTACAATCGAATCAGAGAAGAGAACAGCTTTAACCGGAACCGACTCCGAGATGGAACAAGCTGGAATAACGGCTGCGACGTCGGTGCAAGCTACCCGTAACCGGTTAAATGGCACGGACGAGGAGGATTATCAATAATGGAACAAGATTGGCCGATGTTAACGGAAAAACTTCCTTTCTGGCTGGAAGAAAGCCGCAAAATCGCTTCCGCGGGGAAGGTTGCTTCCTATATCCCCGAGCTGGCAAGGGCGCCGCAGGACGCGCTGGGTATTTGCATTGCGGGCCGTGACGGCCGTCAGCTCACCGCCGGCGATGACACGCTGTCGTTTACGCTGCAGAGCATTTCCAAGGTGTTTACGCTGCTTCTGGCGCTGATGGACCGGGGTGAGTCCGCCGTATTTTCCAAGGTCGGAATGGAGCCAACAGGGGACAATTTCAACTCGATGCTGAAGCTCGAGCTCGTGGAGCCGGGCATTCCGTTTAATCCGCTGATCAACGCCGGGGCGATTGTAGTCAGCTCGCTCATTCGCGGAGCGACTCCCGCGGAAAAGACGGACCGCATCCTCGCCTTTTTCCGCGAGCTGGCGGGCGACGACACGCTTGCCGTGAACGAAGCGGTGTTCCGCTCGGAAACCGCGACCGCGCACCGGAACCGGTCGCTCGCATATTTTTTGAAGGATAACAAGGTATTGGAAGAAAACGACGATGTGGAAAAAGTGCTGGAGGTGTATTTCCGCCACTGTGCGGTGGAGGTGAACTGCCGGAGCCTGGCCCGCATGGCCCTGGTGCTCTCGCTGGGGGGCAAGGACCCGGAGACGGGGCGCGAGCTCATACCGCGGCGGTACGTGCAGATCGCCAAAACGTTCATGGTCACGTGCGGCATGTACAACGAATCGGGCGAGTTCGCCATCCGCGTCGGCGTCCCCGCCAAAAGCGGCGTGTCCGGCGGCATCTTGGCGCTCGTGCCCGGCCGCTGCGGCGTCGGCATCGTCGGCCCGGCGCTGAACCGCAAAGGCAACAGCGTCGCCGGGATGAAGCTGCTGGAAACGCTGTCGGCCGCGTTTGACTGGAGCCAGTTTTAAGTAAAGAAAGTTCTTGTTTGCACTTTAACGATTTCGGCAGCGCTGTTCCTTCCGGACTCAATGGGGCGGCAGCAGAAACCTCGAGGCAATCTTTACAGACATCTGCCGGACCATCTGTCAGGTCTTTCTGAACATCGTATTAGAGCTGGATGCGATAAAATTGTAACGGTCGCCACGGAGGTTATTGCAAGGAATTTGCGGATTTTAAAATTTTAACGGGTCTGGTTGAGGTTATTTGGGCAATATGCTGATCTCTTATCGGCTACTCCTACATATAAGCTCAATGGCAACCGTTACAATTTGAAAATGAGCATTTTCGGCCGAATAAGCTCTATCACAACCGTTACAGTTTATGAACAGATTGCGCGCTTTAGCGCGTTAATGATCCTAAACTTTCTGTCACGAAAAAAAAGACACAACATAAAAAACATGTCGTGTCTTTAGCGGTCTGCAGACCGCAATATTTGCGTACGCGGCCGTCCGGAAGTTTGCGTTATTTATTTCACGCCTGCGGGCGGCTCAATTTTTTTCGGATCGTTGCTGAATTTGTACGTATATTCGGCTTCCATTTTCAGCGTGCCGTTCTCGTCCTTCGTCTCCAACGTAAAGGCGGCCGACTTCGGCAGGCTGGTTCCGGCATCGAGTACGTAATGCTGCTCGAAGGCTGTCGTTTTGGCATCCCCGGCTTCCGCTTCGGACAGTGCATCCCATTTTTGCACATCGTAAATGACGTCGACGACAACGTCGCTTCCGCCGGATTTTACCTTGATATCCTTGATCGCATCGATTGCCGCGCACGAGAAATATTTGGACATCTCGTCCGAAGCGTCGCCGAATCCTTCGCCCGCCGGAACGGCCTGCCATCCCCCGGTCATGGAGCTTTTCATGTACATCTTGTCTTTGAGGATAATGCTTTCCTGGTCGGTCGCGAACTCGCCCATCTTGGTGGACGATTTGATATGCTGCGCGTATTCCGGGTGCAGATTGACATCGCCGCTTATGGTCATCGACATGTCGGTGCCGCTGCCGCTCATTTTCATAGTCCCTTCGTACGAGTAGCTTTTCGCCTTATTATAGGCATTGATCATGGCAAGGAAAACGGCCTTGTCGCCCGATGCGGCGGGATTTTTGCAGGCCGCTTCTCCTGCGTTTTGGTTTTTGTTTTGATCTTTGCTTTGACCTTTGCCTATTTGAATGACGGCTTCTCCGCCTTCGTTCGAAAAGGCCACTTCGTTGCCGCTGTTCTCCGACACGAACCGCAGCGGAACCATGGTGTTTCCGTCGATGATTTGCGCCGGCACCTCAAGCTTAACCTCTTTGCCGTTCACTTTGGCCGCCCCGCCGTCGATGACCAGCTCGATGTCCAGCCCGTCCTTCGTTCCGATCGCCTTGCGGATATCCCCCTTGTCTTCCCACTTGACCGTAAATCCGAGCGTTTCGAACAGCTTGCGGAACGGAACCAGCGTGTTTCCGTCTTTAATTACAGGCTGCGCCTCGCCGAACTGCAGCAGCTCCCCGTTGTAGTAAACATTCACTTTCCCGGTCTCGGCAAACGCGGCCTGTCCTGCCAACGCTCCCCAAAGCAGCAGACCGGCCATGGCGCTAAGCGCTTTTTTCTTCAAGCTTTTTTTCATTTGGTGAAAATCCCCTTCCATATTGGATCCGTTTTTGCAAACCGATACTAATCGTATCATAAAAGAAAGTGTAAAACTGTATGATATGTTACAATATTGGATATTTTGTTCATTTATTTAATTTGGAAAGGAGAACGATATGCCTTTTGATTGCTATATAGGTATCGATTATTCAGGGAGAGGAGGACCGGATCAGCGCACATCGGGGATTCAGGTGGTGAGCATGGATACGTCGGGACACATTCGGAGGATTTCTCCCGCCGGCGGTCATACGAAAACGTACAGCTGGTCCCGCAGAGAGGTTTATGAGTATCTGGGAAATCTGCTTGCGGAACAGAATCGGAGAATAGCGATCGGGATCGACCATTGTCTGTCGTTTCCCCAATCCTATTTTATACAGCATGACCTGCGGGATTGGGATGAGTTTCTTAACCATTTTCAAGCGTTGTGGAATACAAAAGCAGAACCGGTGAGAGTATGCCGGGAAAAATTAGCGGATTATCCGAATTCGCACGAGCTGCGTAAAACCGAAACCTTCACCTCTTCGGCGAAAAGCGCTTGGAACTTCGAACAGATGACGGGAGCCGTCTCTTATTCCACTCATGCCGGGCTGCCGTGGATTTACGAGCTGCGGGCTTCTTTCCGGGAGACGCTCCATGTTTGGCCTTTCGACGGCTGGAACCCTCCCCTGGAGAAAAGCGTGCTGGCCGAAGTGTACCCGGCGCTTCTTTACCAAAGATATAAGCTTTTTGACCCTCGTTTTCCCCACGAATGGCCTCGGGATGCTCAAGATGCCTTTGTTATTGCCGCATGGCTGCAGGAACGGGACCGCAACGGCACACTGGACAGGTATTTTATGGCCGACACCCTGACCGAAGAGGAGAAGAGGCTCGCCTCGCGGTACGAAGGGTGGATTTTAGGGGTTTGCTAGGCTGCAGCCTTACCCGGCCGGCAGCCTGCTGCCTCCGGCGAACTTCGTCCGATCCGTCAGACGGTAACCGTTTCTCCGTCCTTGGGCCATGCCACCGTTTTGGAAAACACCTGACTTGCCGCTTCCACGCATGCATCCGCCTTGCCGAGAGGCCCATGGACCAGAAGAAGCTTTTCCACTTGGGCGGCTTCCGCGATGCGGGCCGCATCGATAGCTCCCGAATGCAAGGCCGGATTATGCTGCGGATCGGCCGAAACCGGTCCGAGCGATGCTTCCGTGATGAGCAGCGAGCTTCCTCTTACATGGTCGGCGATCGGAGGATGGTACGCGGTATCCCCGGTGAAAGAAACAACCTTCCCCGTCCGCTTGTCCACGAAGCGGTAGCATAAACCTTGCACAGGATGAACCGTTTCGCAGGTGTGCAGCGTAAAAGCGGCATCCTCGAAAAAGTCTCCCGGATGGAGAGGGATCAATGTCGGAGCGCCTTTACCGCTGTAAAAACGGTCGACCTGCAGCAGCTTCATGGACAAGGTCACGACCCGCTCCAAATCCTGAACGGGGCCGATCATTTTCAAGTCCTCTAAGTTTTTTCTCTTCATTAAAAAGTAAAAAATAAGCGAAGGCAAAGACAAATAATGGTCATGGTGCATGTGGGTAAAGAAAACATATTCGATCTCGGTCGGGTCCACCCCGACGTTTCGGAGATTGGAAACTGCGGACCAGCCGGTGTCCACCAAATATTTGCGGTTAATTACAAAACTGGCCGTATCGCTTCCAAGGTCGGGAAGAGCTGTCGAGGTTCCCAAAAAAGTGATGGTTGTTTCCGGATTCGTATGAAGCAAGCAGTTCACCGCCGTTTTCGAATGTAATCGGTTCCTGTCGATCATACACGGATTCGATTAAATTCATGTCAACCGGCTGTGAAAAAAATATGAATAGGGGAGAAAATTTTTTCAAAAAAGTTCTATTTTCATGTTCCGTGCAGTATTATTTAATATCCGATACGTATCGCCGGAGGTCTGCCCTCGAATGGTCCTGTAATTGATCCTGGGAGCGCGGGGAGCTATCGTATCGGGGAAACGTTATGAAAAAAGGCGGTGGTCAAGCTTAAAGAAGATGTGATAAGCAGACGTTGTTAGTGCTGTTCTATGTAACCCCCATGCCGGACTGGCCGAATATTTCTTATCCCGGATCCGGCAAGAAGGTTTCCATGCAGATGCATCGAAAGGGGGTGAAAACATATGGATGGTTTGCGGTTTTGGTTGAACGTACTCATTCATTGGCTTTCCGAGCATAGCGCCGCAATCAACGCCGTTCACCTGGCGATCCGTACGGTGGCAGCGGCTTGGGACTTAGGAATGCGATGGAAGCAATGGCGCAAATCCAGACAACCGAAAAAACGCCGAAACAAAAAATCCACTTCCCGCAAGAAAGTGGATTCGCCGAAAAAGGCTGACCGGGCCCCTACCCAGTAACACCTGTTTCGTCCCCCGATTTGGTTGCGACAAATCGGGGGGTTCTCCACTATTATATTCCGCATAGCGGATTATTGCCATTGCTTTGTTTTCATGAATATGCGGAAAAATAGATAAAAATAACCGTCCGCGGAGAAATTCCTCAACGCCAAGGAACGAAATCCGGATTAACCGGCGGAATTTTCGCCTCCACGCTTTTCCGCCATGCAGCCAGCTTCGCGCGAAGCCGCTCCGCCAGCTCGGGAAAACGGGCCGCCAAATTATGCTCCTCGGAAATGTCGTTTTTCAAATCGTACAGCTCCAGCCGCCCGTCCTCGAAAAATTCGATCAGCTTGTAATCTCCCGCGCGAACGGAAGATCCGGGCGTCCCGCCTTGATTGCCGTAGTGAGGGTAATGCCAGTAAATAGCGTCACGCTCCGGAGCACCTTCCCCCTTCAGCAGCGAAATAAGGCTGCAGCCGTCCGCATGCTGCTGCGGTTCATGCGGCAGTCCGGCGATATCCAGCAGCGTCGGATAAAAATCCGGGCTTGTCACCGGCGCCTCACAAACGGTGCCAGGCGCTACAACGCCGGGCCAACGCACGATGAGCGGCTCCCTGACGCCGCCTTCATACATCCAGCCTTTCCCTTCGTTCAGCGGCAAATTGCTCGTCGGCGACCCTTCCGCCGTCGATAAACCTCCGTTATCCGAAGTAAACAGGATCACCGTATCGTCCAGCGCGCCGGTTTCCTCCAGCGCCTCGAGCAACCTCCCGATATTTTGATCGAGATTGTAAATCATCGCCGCATAGGCGGGATCCGATTGGATGATGCGCCTCTGCACGCGGAGATCCTTCTTATGCTCGCACGGAAACGGCTCCCCCGGAACAACCGCCGTCTCACGATCGAGTCCGAGCTCGCGGGCTTTGGCAGCAAAACGTTCGGTCAGTTCCGCGTCAACCTCAATCGGGATGTGAACCGCATAATGCCACAGGTTCAGAAAAAACGGCGTTCCGTCGTTTTGCCGGATCAACCGGATCGCCTCATCGGTGAGCCGGTCGGTCAAATACTCCCCTTCCGGCCCTTCCGCGAGCGTTTCGATGCCGTACGGGCTGAAGTAGCCGAACTTCGGCATCCCCCAATCGCAGCCTCCTATATTCACGTCGAAGCCGTGTTTGTCCGGATAATAGGCGCGGCCCCCCAAATGCCATTTGCCGACATGCCACGTCCGGTACCCGGCTTCCTTCAGCGCTGCCGCAATCGTTTTCTCCCCGGAGGGCAAATGATCGATATAAGGAGCGTCGATAAGCCGCCCTTTCGTATGACCGCCAATCCAGTTGGTCACTCCGAGCGTGGCGGGATATTTCCCGGTCATGATGCTGGCCCTTGTCGGCGAACATACCGGGCAGGCGGCGTACGCTTCCGTGAACCGCATTCCTTCGGCCGCCAGGCGGTCGAGGTGGGGCGTCTCGTAAAAGGAGCTGCCGTAGCACCCGAGGTCTTTCCAGCCCATATCATCGATCAATATGAAAATAATATTCGGTCTGCGTTCCGTTTTTCCCGTCATCGGCAGCCATCCTCCTTATTGCGCAAGGAAACCCGCCGATCAGCGGGTTCTTGGGCACGTCATCGTTTTAAAAAGGGCGATCCCCGACGATCGCGACACGCTCTGCGATCCGGCGGCTCGGGTAATAGTCCGACGAAGCATAATGCTGTGTCGCCCGGTTATCCCAGAAGGCGACGGAGTTCGCTTCCCACCGGAAGCGCACCTGATACTCGGGTACTTGCGCCTGCAGGAACAAATACTGCAGCAGCTTTTCGCTCTCGTCAGGCTCCAGACCGACGATCCGCACGGTGAAATTCGGGTTGACGTACAGCGTTTTGCGCCCCGTTTCCGGGTGCTTGCGCACGACCGGATGGATGGCGGCCGGAAACTCGGCTTGCTTCGCAAGCAGCTCCTCCGGGGACAGCCGTACTCCGAACACATGGGTGAAATCGTGCACCGCGTGCAGACCGTCGATGCGCTGCTTCACATCGTCGGGCAAGTTATCGTAAGCGGCCGCCATGTCCGCCCACAGCGTATCTCCCCCGGCCTCCGGCACCTCGATCAACCGGAGAACGGCGCCCAGCGCCGGAGTAAGCCGCCAGCTCACATCGGAGTGCCAGCTGTTTTCCCTGCCGACGGACTGCTCGTTTTTGGCGAAGCGGACAACCTCGTCCGAATCTCCTTGAGGCAAGAACGGATGGGTTTCCAGCTCCCCCCACAGTCTGGCGAAAGCCCGCTGCTGCTCGCTCGTAATGTGCTGGTTGCGGAAAAACAGCACCTTCCATTCCAGCAAAGCACGGTTCAGCTCCTTCTGCAGCTCCGGCGTTACCGGCCGGCGCAAATCCACGCCTTCGATTTCCGCGCCGATCGTTACGCCGAGCGGCTTCACGGTAAACAGCTCGTACGGCTGCGCCTCCACACCTTCCGGCAGCCGGCTCAGGTGCCTCGGCCCGGACTTCAACCCGCGCTCCGGCACCGATAACGGACGATCGTGACTCGCAACGATTTCAGACATTTGACATGCTCCTCTCACAAAATTAATATATGATGCTTTTAAGCGGATACAACCGTGTTCATCATCGCGATACCGGCGGAGCCTGTTACTTCCCGCCGTTTTTCCGGTACTCTTCGCTTACGTCCTTCAAAATCTTATCGCCGCCGGCCTGTCTCCATTTCTGACCGAGCTCGGCGATGCCTTTGTCGATGTCGAGCTTGCCGTTCAGCAGGTTGACGAAATATTGGTTATACACTTCGTTGACCGCTTTGCCGTATTCGATTTCCGCGTCGGTTTTCTTGTTGACCAGGTTCGGCATGATGTACTTCGAGGCGACCTTCACCGAGTCGAGAGCGCGATCGATGCGGGGCTCCGTTTGCGGCAAATAGCTTTCGTCGATCGGCCACGTCACATTGCCCCAGGCGAGAGGATGTGCCCAACCGTTAGGGGAAAATCCGTCTTTCTCGCGCTCCGGCTCGTTGTACGTGATCTTGTCGCCCTGCTTCGTGTAGTGAACGCCTTCGATGCCGAGCTGAAGCAGCTCGCGCCCTTCCTTGGACAGCAAAAACTCGATCAACTGCGCCGCTTTTTCCGGCTGCTTCGCTTTTTTGGTTATCGAAGTAAACAGGGCGTTTTTCGATTTGAACGCCATACCTTGCTTCCCGTCCGGTCCGGCCGGCGGCGCCGTATAGCCAAGCTTGCCCGTCGGAATCACCTGCTGGAGACTGCCTTCGATGCGGCTCACATGGCGGAACAACGGTCCGTCCATAAACCCGGCCTTGCTTTGGAAAAACTTCTGCTCCTTCGCCGGACGGTCATATACGATAAACTCCGGATCGATCAGCTTCTCGTCATACCACTTGCGCAGTTCGGTGATCCCTTGCTTGAACGCCGGATGCTCGAACCGCGGAATCACATTGCCCTTGTCGTCCTTGGCGTAGTCTCCGTAAGGCATGCCGTATGCATAAAAGACAAAGTCGAAAGCGGTGAGCGGATCGCCGGCGATCGGCTTGTTCGTAATGTACCCGTAGGTATCGGCTTTGCCGTTGCCGTCGGGATCCTTCTCGACGACCGCCTTGAGCGCGGCGTGCAGCTCATCCAGCGTTTTCGGCGGCTGCAGCCCGAGCTTATCGAGCCAATCCTGCCTGAACTGCAGCGTGTAGTTCGACTTGTCGACCCCGCTGATGAACGGGTAGCCGTAATATTTGCCGTCAAAGGCTGTCCACTGCAGGCCGTTTTCCAGCTTGGCCTTGAGCGTCGGCGTGTTTTTCAAATAATCGTCCAGCGGGATGATCAGCCCCTCCTTGACCCACTGGGATATCGAAGCGGAAGGATACTGCGTCGTAATAATATCCGGGAGATCGCCGCTGGCCATCGCCACATTGATTTTGTCGTAGGAAAATTCGGGAACGATTTTCAAATTCAGCTTGATATTCAGCCGTTTGTTGATTTCCGCGATAATCCGGTCGTTCGGCTGCAGCGGCTTCGCGCCCTGGTCCCCCGTGGTCAGGTAAGTCAGCTCGTAAGGTTCGTTCGAGCTTGCCGCCTGGGTGCCGCCCCCGGAGCCTGCCGACGCGGAGCATCCGGCCTGCAGCAGCAATGCGGCGGCACCCGCTCCTAGCGCCCATTTTTTCATCACACGTTGATCTCTGTTCATCTCTCCGTCTCCTCCGTCAAAATCCATGATCATTGTTGATTTGTTTCATTCCTTGACCCCACCGATCATAACGCCGCTGGCAAAATATTTTTGAAAAAACGGATACACCAGCATAACCGGAATCGTCGCCGCCATGACCGTCGCCATTTTAATGGACGGCCCGAGCAAAAACAGGCTGTCCCCGCCGCCGGAATAAGACGATTCGTTCTCGAACAGCATGCTGCGCAGGAACAGCTGCAGGGGCCATAAATTTTTATCGCTGATGAAAAAGATCGCGTTAAAAAACTCGTTCCACCGCGAAACGGCGTAAAACAGCGTGATCGTCGAGATCGCCGGCATCGACAGCGGAACGACGATTTTAAACAGCACGCCCCAGTCGTGACACCCGTCGATCCGCGCCGCATCGATTAACCCCTCCGGCAGCGTAAAAAAGAAATTTCTCATCACGATCAGGTTGTATGTATTCACCGCGCTCGGGATAATCAGCGCCCATACCGTATTCATCAACCCCAGATTTTTGACGACCAGATAAGTCGGGATGATGCCCCCGCTGAACATCATCGTAAAGACGAGAAGGAACATGATGACGCGCCCTCCCTTAAGCTGCCTCTGGGATAACGCATAAGCGGCCATCACCGTAAGCAGCATGCTGAGCGCCGTTCCCGCGACGGTGACGAAAATCGTCACCCCGTAGGAAGTCCACAGCTCCTTCATCGAAAACAAATACCGATACGCTCCGAAAGTCAGGCTTTTCGGAAACAGGTGAATGCTCGCACCTAAATATTCGTCAAGCGGAATGACGGAAACGATCAGCGTATCCCAAAAAGGATACAAGGTAATGACAGCGAGCAGCGCCAATATCGCGAAATTAAACGCGTCGAACAGCTTGCCGGCGGTTCCCGTACGGTGCATAAGCGCCCTCCTCCTCTCCACTCGGTTAATAAACTCCTTTTTCCCCCATCATTCTCGCGAGCCTGTTCGCCAGAACGAGCAGCGCGAAATTGATCAGCGATTTGAACAGGCCGACCGCCGCCGCCATGCTGAAGCGCCCTTCGGTCAAACCGATGCGGTATACGTAGGTGTCGATAATATCCGCAACGCTGTAAACGCCGGGATGGTACAGCACGAAGATTTGCTCGAACCCGGCTTCCATAATGCCGCCGAGACGCAAAATGAGCAGCAGCACCACCGTGCTCCGAATGAGCGGAAGCGTCACGTGCAGCAGCCGCTGCCAGCGGCCGGCTCCGTCGATGACCGCCGCTTCATACAGCTGGGGATTGATCCCGGCCAGCGCCGCCATGTAAATGATCGTGTTCCAGCCGAACTCCTTCCAGATCATCGAGACCACAAGCGTACCGCGAAAGTAAGCTTCGTCACTCATAAAACCGACCGGCGCACCGCCGAACGATTTGATCATATTGTTGATTACGCCGTTATCTGTGGACAGCAAATTGATCAGCAAGCCGCCGAGAATAACCCAGGAAATAAAATGCGGAAGGTAGATGACCGTTTGCACCGTCCGCTTGAACAGCTTTACCCGCACCTCATTCAGCAGCAAAGCGACGACAAGCGGCGTCGGAAAGCCGAAGACGAGCCGGTACAGACTGATCACCACGGTGTTGCCGATCACCTCCCAAAATTTGTCCTGCGAGAACAAATAGTTGAAATGTTTAAGCCCCGCCCAGTCGCTGCCGAGGATCCCCTTCGTGATGCTGAAATCCTTGAACGCAACGACCGCGCCGTACATCGGGATGTAATGAAAAACCAAATAAAACAGCAGCGCCGGCGCCAGCATCAGGTATAAATGCCGATGAAACCATAAGTACCGCCAAAACGCGGATTGTTTTCCGGATGATTGACGAGGAACCGGCTTGGCCGCTTGCGCCCGAATTTCGCTTTCCGCTGTTGACACCTTAATCCCCTCCCCGTTAAAGCCGGCCCCGTGTCACGCCAGTTCTTCCAACCTCGCACCGCCCGTTTGCATGCAGCAAAAAAGACACAACATGAACAAGCATGTTGTGTCTCTGGCGGTCCAGTCGACTGGAAGCATTATTTGTGCGCGTGCCTATTGCAAATTTCTTAAATTCCTATGTGATTACTATGCTTTATTGATATTTGGATATTAGCACCGATAGTTCGTATTTGTCAATCATAATTTAATTATAATTATTCGTTACATCTATTGACAGCAACCGGATTATTAGGGAACGATTAGTTATATACCGCTAAAAAAATCGGACGTGGGGGGAGGGGGACTTTTGGACACCTTGTCGTATTCGGAGGAGCTTGCATTAGTAAGGCCGAACAGCCGCTTTAAGGCATCGCTCCGTATATGCAGCCGTACAAGCCCTTATGAAGAAACAGAAGCGGCAAGCATCCTGCATGAACAGGAGCTTGCCTATTACCGGAAGCTTCGATTCGATAGAAAACGGAGTTTTGTTTTGGGAAGGTACTGCGCGAAGCGGGCGATCGCCGGCTATGCGGGTGCGGAGCACTTTCGGCCCACGCAAATCTGGGTTCAGCAGGGCGTTTTTCACCAGCCCGTCGTTATGCTCCAACGGGCCGCCGAGCCGATTCAGGTTACGATCACGCACTGCGGCGACTTGGCTGCAGCGATCGCGTTTCCGGAGGTCCACCCGATGGGCATCGACCTGGAGAAAATCGACAGCAACCATGCGGGTGCCATCGAATCCCAGATTACGCCGCTCGAGAAGAACATATTGCATGGCCTCTCCTTCGAATACGAAACGGCGCTCACCATGCTGTGGACCTCCAAGGAATCGTTGTCGAAGATTTTAAAGACCGGACTGATGACTCCGTTTTCCGTCTATGAGATTAACCAGGTGGAGATCAAACCGAACTGCATGATCGCAAGCTACACCAACTTTGCCCAATACAGCACCTTATCGTTTGTCCTCGGCCGGTATATGATCTCGATCACACATCCGAAAAGAACCGGCTTTAAAGTGAATATCCCGGAGATTCAACGCCTGTTTCAGGCATCCGGGTAATTCCCCGCTTGTTACCGGGCTTTCCTGAGACTCCATGCCTGAATCCCGATAATGATGATAAACACGGGCAGCTGCGGGATGGAGTATTGCAGCAGATGGCGGTATCCTGCCGCGATGATGACGGCGAACGCAATCAGGTTGATGGACACGATTCCCAGAGGGATAAAGGCGGTGAAGCCGGGCAGTGAAATGACCCGTTCGGCCGACAGCAGCTCGACGATCCCTACCGCGGCGAGCAGCAGGCCGCCCTGCAAGGACATGGCCCGATAGGAGCCGATCAGGAAATCGTCGGCGGCCATCGATTTTAATGCGGTGATGTGCATGACTTCTCCGTATATGACGTGGGCGATACTCATAACGATCAGGACGATACCGGCAATTCGCTTTAACAGTTTGGCGCTCATCTCGTACACTCCCTCTCTTTTTACATACCGCAGATTACGATACGACGGTGGTCCCTTTCGCATGGATCGCCGCTTGTTCCTGCCCGCGCAGCGACCGGCTGAATCTCAGCTTCGAAGATTCAATCAAATCGTACACGACCGGCACGACGATCAGCGTCAGCAGCGTCGAGCTGGCAAGCCCGCCGATGACGACGACGGCAAGGCCCTTGGACATGATCGCGCCCTTGGAAAATCCGAGGGCAAGCGGCATAAGGGCGATCATCGTCGCTCCCGCCGTCATGATGATCGGCCTCAGCCGCGTTGCACCGGCTTCAAGCAGCGCCTCGCGGATGCCGCAGCCTTCCTCGCGAAGCTGCTGCACGCGGTCGATCAGCACGATCGCGTTTGTCACCACGATGCCGATCAGCATCAGAAAACCGATCAGCGACGTGACGTTGATCGTTTCCTTGGCCACCAGCAGGCCGTAGAAACCTCCGATCAGGGCGAGCGGAAGCGAGAACAAAATCGAAAACGGGGCGCTCGCGTTCCCGAACGAGACGACCATGATGAGATAGACGATGAAGATCGAAGCGACCATAGCGAGAAACAGCTGTACGAAGCTCTCTTCGATGTCCTCGGATACCCCTTTCACCTCGCGGACGACGCCGGAAGGAAGCTCGACGGCGTTTAAATCGTTCGTTATTTTGGCGATTATCCCGGCCTTATCCTTCGCGTCGATATTCGCCGATACGGTCACCGTCATCTTCTGCATGTCCCGCGTGAGTGATGCGGGTGCGGCAATAAGCCGTACCTTCGCCACGTCCTGGAGCGCGATTTCCGCCCCGGCGGGGGTCTTTAAGGTAAGCCGCCCGATTTTGTCCACCGAATCTTTGTCATTCTCGCTCAGCTCGATTTTCGTCGTGAAGATCTCGTCGTTAAACTCGGAAGTCGCCGATGTCCTTAACGCCGATCCAGGCCGCTACCATCTCCAAAATTTGCGCCGAGGAAAGTCCGTACAGCCGGGATTTTTCCGGATCGACCGCAATTTCGACCTCCTCCCGCTTGTCGCCGAGACTGTCCTTGATTCCGATCAGCTCCGGATACGATTTCAGCTTCTCCTTGACGGCTTCCGCCGCTTTTTCGAGCTGCAGCTCGTTTTCACCCTTTAAGTGATAGACGAAATCGTCGCCTGTCGATACGCTGCCGAAGGAAAGCACCGTGCTTTCCACGGTCGATTTTTGCGGAAGCTCGTAAACGATCTTCTCCTTGAGCTGCTTCGCCGCCGCCTTGGCGTCGGTCGTCTCTCCGGCCCTCAGGAAAAACATCGCGCGATTCTCGGTGCGTTCGTCGGCGTTCAGGTAATACCCGATCAAAGCCTCGACGTAATCGAACGTCTTTCCGCCGTTATCGTTTTTGGCTTCGGCCATGATCGTTTCGATCTGCTTCATTTGAAGATCGAGCATATCGAAGCTCGTCTCCGGAGGCATTTTCACTTCGACCATGATCAGCTTATCCGCCTCGCTTTGCGGCATGAAGCTGGCCCCGAGAAACGGCACGGTCGAAACGATCGAAACGACGAAGATGAGGCCGGTGAGAAGCAGCGTCTTGATCCGGTTGCGCAGCACCCAGTCGAGTGATCGCCGATACCGCTCGGACATGCTTCCCATGCCTTCATGGTGGGCGGGAATCGCCTTCTTCCGCCTAAGCACCATCAGCTTGGCCAGCATCGGGATGACCGTGACGGACACGAGAAGCGAGGCGAGCAAAGCGACGACAATCGTGAGCGCGAACGGCCGGAAAATTTCCCCGAGCGTATCGCCTACAAGCGCCATCGGACCGAAAACGCCGACGGTCGTGATGGTGGAGGAAGTGATCGCCGTCGCCACCTGTTTCGTCGCGAACCGGATCACATCCTCGCTTCGCTCCTGGCGCTTCACGAGCTGGGTGTATATATTCTCGATAACGACGATGCTGTCGTCGACGACGCGACCGATCGAGATGGCGATGCCCCCCAGTGTCATAATATTCAGCGTAATGCCGAGCGGGGCCATGACAAGCAGCGTGATCAGAATCGACAGCGGAATCGACACGAGCACGATCATCGTCATCCGCACGTTCCGCAGAAAGACGAGGATCATCGCCGAGGCAAGCAGAGCGCCGATCACGCCCTCCTTCACCATGCCTTCGATGGAAAGCTTGATGTCGGCCGCCGCATTATACACCGTATGAAATTTGACGTTCGGCAGCGTTTGCTTCCAGCCCTCGATCAGCTTGTCGGCTCCCTCGGCAAACTGAACCGCATTCGCGCTTTTCGCTTTGTACAAATGAACCGCGATGGTCGGTTTGCCGTCCAATCTCGCGATATACTTCGATTCGCTGACCGAGCTGACGGACGCCAGCTTGCCGAGCGGCAGCACATCGCCCTTCGGGGTGGTGACGTTCAGCTTTTCCAGGCTGTAAACGGTGTTGATTTCGCCGCTTACCCGGACCATTCGGCTTTGGCCGTCGATTTTGGCGTTGCCCGCCGGGCTCGACTGGAGCGCGTTTTGGATGCTTTGCTCGACATCCCGGGGGGCGAGGCCGAACGCATTTAGCGCCTTCGCATCCAGCTTGATGCGGATTTCCGCCTCGTGGTTGCCGATCGAAGCGACGTGATCGATCCCCTTCAGCCCGTTAAATGCGGGAAGGATGGTATCTTCATATACCCGGTCCAGCTCCGCCTGACTTATTCCGTTTTCACCGTAAATCGCCATGTAATAGACCGGATCGTTGGCAAAGCCCGTCGTCATCGCTTTCGGCCGCTCCGCCCCCTGCGGGAGGCTGACGTTTTGCAGCAAACTTTCCACATCGCGCTTCGCTTCCTTCAGGTTCCGGCCTTGCCCGAATTCAAGGACGACGGTGGAGACGTTGTCGCTGGAGGTGGAGCTGATCGTATTGAGCCCTTCGACGTTGGCGAGCTCTTTTTCGATCGGCTTCGTGATTTGATCCAGCACGTCCTGCGGCGGCGCGACGTACCGCGTCTGCACGACGACGATCGGAAACGAAAAGTCCGGCAGGCTTTCCATTTTCAGCTCGCTTCCGGCATACAGGCCGCCGCCGAACAGCAGAAACATGATGATGAACACCGCCGAAACGTTTTTCATCGAAAAATTCGTCAGTCGGCTCATCGGCGTACCTCACTGGCGGGACATTCCTGCACAGGGATCAGCTTGCGGTTGATGATTCGGCAAATGTCCAGCCATTGGTCGTTCAGGAAAAAATGCCCGCCTTGGTATTCGTGCACCTCGAAGCGGCCTGACGTATACTGCTCCCACTCATAGATATGCGGCTTGGTCACCAAAGAATCCCCGTCGCTGTGCAAAAAAACGACATCGGACGCAAACCGCGCCGGAGGCAGCTTGCATCGGTACTGCTCGATGATCCGGTAATCGTTGCGCAAAATAGGCAGGAACAGCTTGATCAGCTCCTTCGATTCGAACAGCTGGGGCGGGGTTCCGCCAAGCCGCTTGATTTTGTCCAGAAACACCTCGTCCGTCAGCGCGTGCATCTCGTTATTGACATAACGGTGATGCGGCGGGAGCCGTCCCGACAAAAACAATACGAGGGGTTCGGGCAACCCCGCTTCGCGGATCGCCGCCGCCAGCTCGTAGGCCAGCACGGTGCCCATGCTGTGGCCGTAAATCGCGTAAGGCCGCAGCGCGACCCGGGAGCGGATCGAGCGGAGCATATCCGCCACGGCGGAGGCGACGCTGTCGTCCAGCGCCTGCCCCATTCTTCGGCCGTGCCCGGCCAGCTCCAGAGGATGAAGCTGAATCCGCGCATCCAGCTTCTCCGCCCATTTGCCGTAAATGGCGTGAGCGGACCCGCCGGCATAAGGAATGCAGATCAAGTCGATCGGGCTCATCCCATTCTCGCCTCCGTTTCCTTTTTCTCCATGCGAAGCTTGAGCAGATGCGCCGTCTCCTCCTCCACGATTTGGCGAACGCGCTCCATGTCCGGCTCGAATTTGCACAGGATGAGGAAATCCAGCTCCCCGCTTACGACTTTGGCCACTCCGTAAAAGTCGGCGTAGTCCAGCTTCTCCTGATTGTCCTGATCGAGCAGCTCCATGCTGTAATCCCATATTTTCCCGTACTCCGCTTCCGCGCTTCCCGCATAGTTCATCAGCAGCGGTGTGAAAAACGACGATTTGCCGCTTTTCATTTTGGCGAACAGCTTTCTCCACGTCAGCAGCGACGAGAGGTTCCATACGAGGTTGAAAAAATTGATATTGTGCTTGTTGACCAGCTCCATCCGCTGCCGGATGACGGCGGTCATGCGGGACGGATCGTCGCGGTCGACCGGAACGACCAGCGGCAGGCCGTCGACAATAAGGCCGATCACGTCGTTAAAGCTCTTGCTTTGGTATCTGCGGTTTTGGAACAGCAGCAGGAACGGGACGCCGTCGATTTGCAGCAGCCGCGAGACGACCAGGATGTACAGGTGCAGCACCAGCTCGAACGTGCCGTCTTCGTCGGTATGATCGAACTGGAACGGCGTCAGGTCGATTTTGCAGCGCACCTGCTGAATTCTCCCCTGCGGCCGCGCCTTCATCCGCTCCTGCGCAAGCTGCAGGTATCGGTTGAACTTGTCAAGCTCCAGCGCGGCGATCAAGCCGTCCGCATCGATGCCGATCGGGCCGCGGCGAATTTGCTCGAGATATTCCCGGTAGCCGGTCGACACCTCCATCGCCTTGCGGACGCCCCTCTGCAGATCCCGGTACCGCTGAAGAATGTGCCGCCGCATAATTTGGCCGGACGTGACGTCGAAGATCGAGTGATCGATTTGGAAAAACAAGTCGTAGCGCCGCTCGTTGTATTTAACGAGCACGACGTGATACATCGGCGTGCCCGCCTTTTTGAAATCGGCCTCCCACTCGTGTTTGATCAGCTCCATCATGACGCGGGACTGCGCCTCTTGGGACAAGCCGGACAGATCGAGGCGCGGAAGCGGCGTTTGCTGGGGAGGCGCATGCTCCTTCCAGCGGTATTCCCACATCGTCTTGTACAGACAGCTGCGCAGCAGGCCGTGGCTGCCGACCACGTCGCAGAACGCCTGCTCCAACACGCTTTCGTCGACGAGATCGTTAAACTCGATCAAATACATCTGCAGCCGAACCTCGCTGCGGAAGTGCATCCGCTGCGCATTGCTGAGGCCGTAGCGGCTGACGACGGGCTGATTCAAAATCGCTTCGTTAAACCGCCGGCGATCCTCGCCGATGCGGCTCAGGAAGCCGTCCAGCACCGCTTTTTCCGAATGGCCGAGCACGCCGCGTCCAAGCAGGTTTTCCATCGTGATGATGTCCGGCAGATGTGGCCCGAACAGGGACGCAGGAAGGATGTAATGCGGCAGCAGCTCACCGGGCACTCTGAGGCTGCGCAGCTGCTTGCGAATCGGCTCCGCGTCTTCGCCCGTCCATTCGTCTACGAGCAGCAGGTTCAGCGGCTCCTGATCATTCGCGGCCTGCACGATGCGGTGATGGCAACTGAAACCGGCCGTGTCTTTGAGAATGGCGATAAGATCGGCCGCTTCGGCGATATCCTTGTTCTCCTTCTTGCTCTCCTCCTCCAAATACCGGGCGAGCGAACGGATCGTCGGATATTTGTACACCTCGTTCATGAGCACCTTGTAGCCTTCGCGTTCGAGGTCCATCGTCATTTGAATCAGCTTGAAGGAGTCGCCGCCGATCGCAAAAAAGTCGGCATCCGGGTCGATCTCATCGCGCCCGAGCAGCTTGCTCCATACTTCGCCGATGATCGCCTCGAGCCCGCTCAGTCCGGATGCTTTGCTTTCCTCCGCGACAGCGGCGCTTACCTGCGCCGGCTCGAACAGCGGATGCCGGCCGGCATCGATGACCGTGCGGCGCAGCCCGGACTCCAGCATCGTCTCCAGCATCGGAATTATGGTTTCCATGGAGCGAAGCGCGTCTCCATCGGGCACGTATATGCGGTATACCTGCGCGGACGCGTCCAGCTCTTCGTGCCCCGCCGCCCAGGCGGTAAGGTCGGGCCCCCAATCGCCCGGCTCCGGAAGGACGGAGACGATCATCGCCGGCCGGTTTTGCCTGGCGCTCGCTTTGGCTGCCACGCGGCCTGCGGCAATTGCCGCTCTGGCCCTTTCGGCGACGGCGGGCACGAACGAGTCGCGGCGCAGCGAGGTCGGCTGGGCGGCATCCCACAGGACGATCTCCTCCACGTCCGTCCGGTCCGCCAGGGCGGCTTCCAGTGCCTCCTCCAGAGCCGCTGCGTCGGCAGCGGCGACAGGCCGCAGCAGCTTGACCCCTTCCGGTGCCGGTTTGGCCGCCGGGGTTAGCTCGGCGGCTGCGCGCTGGCCGATGATGATGCCGACGTCCAGCCGTTCGCGCAGCTCGTTTTTATCCGGGAAAGCGGCGACCTCCTCAAGGCCGAGCGCGGAGAAATGCCCCTCCCATTGCTCCAAGGAAGCTAGCGGCGACAGCTCCCGTTCGGTTTCGTCAAAGTGCCACCAGCCGTCCGCCAAGCCCCAGATCAGGTCGACGTAACGGCGCACCCGCGTGCGCTCGAGGACGCAGAGCAGCCCGCCGGGCTTCAGCAGCTTTTGCATATTGCCCAGACTGACCGACAAGCGGTGCGTAGCGTGAACGACGTTATAGGCGAATACGAGATCGAAGGAGGAGAGCTCAAAGCCTTGCTCCTTCGGATCGCGGGTAATGTCAAGCACGCCGAAATGCATGAAATGCAAATCCTCTTCCAGCGCGTGCATCTTGAACGATTCGACGAACGAGCTGCCCACGTCGGTGAAGTAATATTCGATTTCCATGCCTTTGAGCAGCGGTGCGACGCGGCGCAAAATCGAGCCGTAGCCGCCGCCCGCTTCGAGAATCCGGATTCTCCTTTTCCGGCCGGCGATGCGCATGAGCAGGACGGAGAACATTTCCTTGATCAGCTCGTCTTCCCGCTCCTGGACCGAGCCTTTATAGCTGTCGAGGATCAGCTGGTTGCTGCCCCCCGGGTACAGGACGGCGAGCGCCGGCACTTCTCCTTTCATCGCCGATCTGAACCCGCCGACGCAGTGCTCCAGCAGGTTCAGCTGTCCGGAAAACAGTGGGGTCATCCGCTCGATGGCGGCGCGGATGTCCGCCGGATTGCGCAGCTTTTTGTCCGTAACGCGGTAGTGGCCTTCTTCCCCCCCAGCCGCCAAAATGCCGTCCTCGCGGAACATGTGGAGGAAATAACGGCCGTATTTGCCGAGAGAGGGGGCGATGCCGAGCCCTTCCATAAACTCGCCGGTATCGAACGTGCGCCCCGGCTCCAGCGGGAACAGCTCCTGTACAAAGTCGAAGCTCAGACGCGCGGCATATTCGTCCACGAGCCGATGGGCAGCGGTCAAGTCTTCTATGCCGAAGCGGCTTATGTAACGGTCCTGCTCCGCGGTCAGCTCCTGAAGCAGCGGCCTGACCGTCGTTTTGTCGAAGGCGGCGCCGCCCAGCCGGTATGGCAGCATGCTGATGCGCGCACCCGCTTGGACGAAGGAGGCGGCCAGCGGAAGCGGAAGCCGCTCATCGGGGCTCATGACGATAACGTGGCGGCCGCGAAAACGGGACATGCCGCTCACCGGCGTCTCATGGAAATCTCTGAAGCGCGGCACGAGACGCTGCTCTCCCGAATAGCAGACGGCTGCGTGCAGATGCTGATCCGAGCCGAGCTCCCGCTCCAAAATCGCGGCCCAGCGGGCGGCGGTCGCTTTGCCGTTCAGCGGTTCTCCGGCATCGATCAAGCGCAGGTTGAGACCGGGGATTTCCGCACGCAGACTGCGGATGAGCGTCACAAGCCCCTCGCTTGCGGTAACCGGAGAAACGGGGCTGAGCACGACGATCTCCGGCAGCGCCTGTCGCAGCTCTGCCTTAAGCGCATGGACGAGCAACCTCAGCTCCGCTTCGGTGCGGCCACCGGCCGAACGCGCCACGACAATCGTATCGGGAAGCAAAGCCCGGTTCCGCAAATCGCGGATCAGCCGGTATACATCGATCGCATTCGCCGGGCGTACGGTAGCGCCGAGCGTGCCGTTAAAGCGGTAGCCCTCGCCGCTTTGTACGAGCAGGCTGCGCCATCTCGGCATCCTCTGCAGGAGATGGCGGATCGAAACGGCGTCGTCAGCCATGATCAGGCAGGCCCGCGGCTGATCCGAGCTCGTCACCGGCGGCAGAAAAACAGGCTCCCACACGACCCTGCCGGCATATCCGGTACGCTCGGCAGGCATCGGCCCCGGCGCGGGAACGGCGGATGCCGCAGCCGCCTCCTGCCTGGCCGGCAGCATCCCGCTGTAGTCGCCGCGGCCGAGCGGAAATGCCGTCTCATCAAACCGGTACAGCGGCAGCGGGATGCGGCTCCGCACTTGATCTTTATAGTAGGCTTTCCAGTCGGGAACTACCCCTTGGCACCACAGCTCGCCGAGGCTGGCCGCAAGAAACGCATCGTCCGGCCCCTCCTCCTGCGCATTGCGAAGCGTGACGATGGCGGCAACCGGATTTTGGGCCGCCATCTGCCGTGCGAAAGACGACAGCACCCGGCCCGGACCGACCTCTACCAGCACAGCCCGGGAATCGGCGAGAACCGCGGCCAGCCCCTGCTCGAACTTGACGCTGCCCCTCAGATGCTTCGGGTAATATGAAGGATCGACGGCTTCTTCGGGCCGGATCCAGTCGCCGGTCAAGTTCGACACGTACGGCAGCACGGGCTCCTGCAGCTTCACGCTGGAGATCAGCTCGCCGAACGGAGCGAGCGCCCCGTCCATCAGAGACGAGTGAAACGCGTGCGACGTACGCACCCGGCGCGTACGAATGCCGGCGGCCGACAGCTTGTTTTCCGCCTCGGCGATCGCCTCGTCGGTGCCGGACAACGTGCAGCTGGCCGGGCTGTTCATCGCAGCCACGGACAGGGCGCGGCTCAAGTACGGGAGTGCCGCTTCCGCGGATGCGGCGACGGCGAGCATCGAGCCGCGGGGCATCGATTTCATCAGGCGGCCCCTGGCCGTTACGAGCCGGATGCCGTCTTCGAGCGAAAACACCCCTGCCAGACAGGCGGCCGTATATTCGCCGAGGCTGTGCCCGATCATGCCCGTCGGCTGAATGCCCCACGACATCAGCAGCCGCGCCATTGCGTATTCGACCGCAAACAAGCTCAGCTGCGTCATGTCGGTTTCGAGGATCAGCTCCTCGTCGCCTTCCTTCGGCTCCAGAAGCACGCGGCGCAGTTCGCCCATGCCTTCGGCTTCGGCCAGCTTCAGGCACGTCTCCAGCTCCCGGCGGAACAGCGGCTCCGCCCGGTACAGATCGCGGGCCATACCCGGATATTGCGAGCCTTGCCCCGGGAACAGGAAATAGACGTTCGGCTTGGAGGACGATGCCGCCGCGCGGCGGGCACGCCCAGGACGGGCGCCCTCCAACGCCGCCCGCAGGCCTTCGGCCAGCTCCTGCGGATCGCGGTAGGCCATGGCGAAACGCTCCGACAGATTTCGCTTGCCGGTTTGCACGCTCCACGCCAAGTCGGCGGGATTCAGCTCCCCCGGATATCGTTCCAGATGCGCGAGATAATCCTCCTGCATGCGCCGCAAAGCGGTATCGCTGCGCGCCGACAGGCAGAGCACGTTCCATTCGCGTCCGGGACCGGACGGCTCGCGCTCGGGCGCCTCCTCGAGCACCACGTGCACGTTCGTGCCCCCGATGCCGAAGGAGCTGACCCCGGCGCGCAGCGGCAAGTACGCATCCGCTTCGCCCGGTGCCGGCTTTCGCTGCCAGCTTTCCGTCTTCGCTACGATGCGGAACGGGCTGCCGTTCAAATCGATGTTGGGATTGATCGCTTCGAAGTTGAGGCTTGCCGGGATGACCCGGTTTTCGAGCGAGAGAACGGTCTTGATGAAGGACGAGATGCCGGCGGCCACGTCCAGATGACCGATATTCGACTTCAGCGAGCCGATGCCGCACGAGCCGGGAGGAACGGACTGGAACGCCTTCGTCAGGCCGGCGACCTCGATCGGATCCCCGAGCGTCGTGCCGGTGCCGTGAGCTTCGATGTAGCCGACGGTTTCCGGCGGCACGTCCGACAGCATCAGCGCGCGGCGGATGACCTCCGCCTGCCCTTCGACGCTCGGCGCCGTAAAGCCGACCTTGCGGTTGCCGTCGTTGTTGACCCCGGTTCCCCGGATCACGGCATAAATGCGGTCGCGGTCGCGAATCGCGTCCTCGAGGCTTTTCAGCACGACGACGCCCGTGCCGTTGCCCTCGACAGTGCCCTTCGCATCCTGGTCGAACGGACGGCAGTGGCCGTCCGGAGAATGGATCATGCCCTCCTCGTACAAATATCCTTTGCGGTGAGGCAGAGTCAGACCGCTGCCGCCCGCTACCGCAATGGAGCAAGCGCCGGTCAGGATGTGGCGGCAGGCCATATCGACGGCATACAGCGAGGTGGAGCAGGCGCAATGTACGGTGGCGCAAGGGCCTTGAAGATTAAGACTGTAGGCGATTCGCGTAGCGGCAAAATCTTTATCGTTCAGCTGGAGGGTGGCAAACTGCAGACCGCCGCCGTCGACGGTCGCTTTCATCGTCTCCAGCTCCCAGACGAAATTGCCCGAGGCGCCGACGAACAGCCCGATGCTGCCGCGGTACGTATCCGACGCGTAGCCCGCATCCTCCAGCGCGCGGTACACCTCCTCGTGAAGCGCCCGGACCTGGGGGTCCATCATCGCAGCGTCTCGCGGCGTGTAGCCGAAAAACTCCGCATCGAAAAATTCAAGCCGCGGAAAGACGCCTTTGGCGCGAACGTAGTTCGGCTTCGCCAGCAGCTCGGGCTCAACGCCCGCCGCAATCAGCTCGTCGTCCGTAAAAAAAGATATCGATTCGACTCCCCCGGTCAGATTGCTCCAAAACGAAGCTACGTCATCGGCCCCCGGAAAACGACCCGACATGCCGATGACCGCAATTTCGAGTCCCGTGTAGTTCGTCTTTACCTTCATGCTTGATCCTCCAGTTTTCGGATAAGGGAGCCCGTTTTCAGCAGCGTGCTGCGCGCTCTGGACAGCTCCCGGCTCATCTCTTCGTCTCTGCCGGCTCCGGAAAGGTCCGGAAGCTTCAAATATTCGGCCAGGCGGGAGACGCTGGTGTGCTCGAACATCGCCGTCAGCGGAATGTCCCGGTCGAAAGCTTGCTTCAGCCGGTTGTTGATCGTCATTAAGTTCAGGGAGTTGACCCCGATTTCAAAAAAGTTATCGTTCGTATCCACCGTCTCCACGCCCAGCACCGAACAAACAATGTCGGCGACCGTCTTTTCCACCCCGCTTAAAGCGCGGGGGGCGGCGGAGCCGGCCAAGGAAGCCGCCGACGGCGCGGGGAGCGCCTGCCGGTCCACCTTGCCGTTGACCGTGAGCGGCATCGCCTCCAGCCGGGTGAAAAACGCCGGGATCATATAGCTTGGAAGCGCCTTGGCCAGCGTCGTTTTCCAGCCCCGCAAATCCGGCTCTCCTTCGCAGGTGAAGTACGCACAAAGCTGCTTATCCTCGCCGATCTCCCGAACCAGCACCGTCACTTCCTTGACGCCGGGCAGCTGCGCCATCGCGCGTTCGATTTCGCCGAGCTCTACGCGGTAGCCGCGAATTTTCACCTGGAAATCGGTTCTGCCGAGAAAATCTAAGCGTCCATCCGGCAGCCAGCGGGCCAAATCGCCGGTCCGGTACATCCGACCGCCTGGCGCGAACGGATCGTCCAGGAAGCGCTCCGCCGTCAGCTCCGGCCGGTTGTGATAGCCGAGTCCGACGCCGTCGCCGCCGACGCAAAGCTCGCCGAGCGCCCCGACGGGCAGCGGCTGAAGTCCGTGATCGACGATATAGGCGGTCGAGTTGGCCAGCGGCCGCCCGATCGGTATGCGTCCGTTCCGGAGGTCGGCCTCCGTCACGACATGAGTCGTTGAGAACGTCGTATTTTCCGTAGGCCCGTAGCCGTTGACGATTCTAAGCCCCGGATTCGCTTCCAACGCGCGGCGAATATGGCGGGAGGACAGCACGTCGCCGCCGACGAGCAGGTTGCGAAGCGGCGCGAATAGCGACGGGTCCTGGTCGCACAGCTTGTTGAACAAGGCGGCGGTCAGCCATATGCTGCTGACGGCTTTCCGCTCCAGCAGCGGCTTCAGGCGGCCCGGATCGAGGATATCCTCCTCGCCCGCAAGCACGAGAATGCCGCCATGCAGCAGCGCTCCCCAAATTTCAAACGTGCTGGCATCGAAGGCCGGGGAGCCGGTTTGCAAAATGACCTGGTGCGGGCCGAAATCGATAAAGTCCGGGCCGAACACGAGGCGGAGGATGTTGCGGTGCGTAATCAGACATCCTTTCGGCTGGCCGGTCGAGCCGGACGTATACATCAAATAGGCGGTGCATTCCGCATCGTGCTCGGCGGGAACCGGGGGCGTGCCCGCCGGATCGTTCGAATCCTCCAGCAGCAGCACGTTCATGCCGGATGGAGCTTTCGGGGCGAGCTCCGGCAAGGTGCAAAGCACTCTGATGCCGGCGTCCCCGATCATAAAGGCGAGCCGTTCCGGGGAATTGAGCAGGTCCAGCGGCACATAAGCCGCTCCGGTCTTCAAAATGCCCAAGATGCCCGCGGCCATTTCCGGGCAGCGCGGGGTCATGAGCCCGACAACCGATCCCGGCCCCACTCCCTGCTCCTGCAGCTTCGCCGCGAGACGGTCGGACCAGCGGTCGAGCTCGCCGTAGGTGCAGCTGCGGTCGCGCCACATCAGCGCGGTATCCGCGGCCCGACGGGCGGCGACGTCCCGGAACACGGCGTCGACGGTGGAATCGGCCGGATACGTCCGGCGCGTCGCATTGAAGCGTTCGATCACGATGGCTCGATCCGTTCCGGAGCATATGCCGAGCTCGTCGACGGAAGCGTCCGGCTTGGCGCAGGCGGCCTCGAGCAGCGTCGTCAAGCTGCGCTCCAGCCCTTCCATCGTCTCCCTCGTGTATACCGCCTCGTTGAATGTGAATTGTACGACAAACGTTTCGCCGGGATTGACGACCACATGGAAATCGTAGTTGGTGCGCTCGAACACCTGCACGTCCTCGAACGACAGCGATTGGCCCGATTGCGAGGCGAGATCCCGCAGCCGCTCGGCGAGCGGATAGTTTTCGAAGGCGACGACGTGATCCAGCAGCTTGTTTTTCAGCGGGCTGCGGCTTTGGATGTCGAACAGCGGGCAGAACTCGTAAGGCACGGCCGCGAAGCTCGCCTTCTGCACGCGCGAACAGAGGGAGATGAACGTATCTCCCTGCTCGGCATGCACCCGCAGCGGCTGGGTGTTGATGAACAAGCCGATCATCGATTCCACGCCCGGCAGCCCGGGAGGGCGGCCGGACACGACGCTGCCGAATACGGCGTCGCGGGTGTAGTTATATTTCTGCAAAAGCAGCCCCCAGGCGCTCTGGAACAACGTATTCACCGTCAGCCGGCGCGACCGCGCGAGCTCGCCAAGCCGAGCAGCCAGCGTTGCCGGCAGCTCGAAGCGATGGACGGCATGGCGGTAAGGGCCTCCCGGACCGAAAGCGGGAATCGCCACCGGCTTTTCGTAGCCGGCGAGCGCTTGCTCCCAATAGGCCAGCGCCTGCTCCTCGCTCTGTTCCTCCAGCCAGCGAATGTATTCGCGGTAAGGATGCGCATCGCCGGCCAGCGTGTAGCGGTCCGGCTCGGCCGCCGCCTCGTACAGGCCGAACAATTCCTGAAACAGCGGGCCGAGCGACCATCCGTCCATCAAAATGTGATGGAAGGTGAGCACAAACCGCCATCTCCGCTCCTCCGTGCGCAGCAGCGCTCCGCGAAGCAGCACGTCCTGGCTCAGATCGAAGCCGCGACCGCGGTCCTCCGCCTTGAACGCCTCCGCCGATTCCTCCGGCGAGACGTTTTCCCGCAGGTCGAGAAAGGTGAACGGAGGCTCCCACGATTTCAGGACGACCTGCCGCGGCAGGTCGGTCTTCCGGTAGGAAAATACCGTGCGAAGAATATCATGCCGGTCCGAAAGCTTCGCCAGCGCCCACTCCATGCGGGAGGGGTCTACGTCCCCGGCGATACGAAAGTCAAACTGCTCCACGTATGCCGAAGACGATGTATCGAGCGCATGATGGACCAGCATGCTTTTTTGCATCGAAGACAAACCGTAAATATCCTGGATGTTCTCTTTGCTAATCATCGTACAGCTCCTTTATCGACTGCCGGGCGGACAGCATCCCCCGGGAGTGAAGTATCCCTTCACAGTTACTTTTAGGAGAACCCCCCTGTAAGGTCGTCGAGTATATTTTCCAGCTCCTCCTGCCGCAGCCGGGCTGCCGTGAAATCGGAGGCGGTCTTCTCGCCGCTCTCTTTGCCGGTGCAGTAAGCCGCAATCTCGCGGGCGGCGGCGCCCAGCATGCCGAGGAATTCGGCGAACTGCCCCTCATCGAACATCGCCCGGGGATAGCGGAATTCCAGGCTTAACGTTTGGCCGGTCTGGGCCGCAACAATGTCCAGCGCCCACCCGGACGCGAATTCGTCGTCGACCGTTATATCCGCCGGCAGCGCCTCGGTCCGCACATCTGCCGCGTCCGGTTCGCTCCGACCGCTCGATCCCGGCATGCCGCCGGGCTTCTGAACTGCACCGGGCACATCCGTAACCTCCGCGCCTGCTCCTGCACCCGCCGCGCCCAAATCCTGGACGCCGAGGTAATTAAAGCTGATCGCCGGCTGCAGGCTCTCCAAATCGGCCCTCGCTTCCGGGGCGAGCTCCGCATCCAGCCAGCGAAGGGCGCCGAAGCCGAAGCCCCGCCGCGGCACGCCGCGAACGGCTTCCTTGACCGCAACGACGGCTTCGCCCGGTTCGCCGCTCGCGTCCAGCAGCACCGGGAATGCGCTTGTAAACCAGCCGGCCGTGCGGCTCACATCGAGACCCGGCGCAAAGCGCTCGCGGCCGTGTCCCTCAAGCTGGACGAGCACGGCCGGCGCCTGTCTCCAAGCCCCGAGCGCGCGGCTCAGCACGCAGAGCAGCAGGTGGACCGTCTCGGTATGATAGGCGCGGTTCGCTTCGCCGCACAGCGCCAGCCCGACCTCGCCGTCGATCCGGTGCACCGCGCGCACCGTATCCCGGCGCAGCACGGCGACGGGCGGGAAAAGGGGCGGAAGCGCACGGGCCTGCCGGGCCACGCTGCGCCAATACGGCAGCTCATTCCGCGCGCCGCCGGTCCGGGCCCAATCGTTCAGCGCCCGCGTCCACGCCGCGAACGATGTTGTTTTCAGAGGCAGCACCGCCTCGGGATCCGCCATCAAGACGGTCAGATCCTCGAGCAGCACGCCCCAGGACACGACGTCCACAGCGATGTGATGGATGGCGATAAACAGCCTCCAGCCATCGGGACCGCTCCCTGCCGCCGCTGCAACCAGCGGACCGTTCTGCAGGCGGATGTGTCCCTGGACTTCGATCATAAATTCTTCGAGCGCACGGCCGCTCAGATCGGCAGGCATCTCCGCCACATAGACCAGATTGTCGTCTGTCGACGTTCTCAGGACCAATTCGCCGTCCGGGGACAAAGCGAGCCGCAGCGCATCGTGATGGCGGCATAGGCGATCGAGCGCCGCCTCGAGACGGCTGCCGTTCCATTCGCCTTTGCCGCAAATCAGCATTGCCTGATTGAAACGCTGGGATATTCTCCCGCCGTCCCGCAAATACCAGGTCTGGATCGGGTTCGGCAGGCAGGCGCCCGTCACTTCCCCTTGCTCGCCCTCCGGAGCTTGCTCGGTTTTCAGACGCGGCGCCAGCGTTTCGATCGTCAAATATTGGAACATGTCCGCCGTTTCCAGCGAATAACCCGTACCCTGCAGGCGCGCCGTCACCTGAATCGCCTTGATCGAATCCCCGCCGAGCGAGAAGAAATTGTCGTCGATGCCCGGCTGAGAAATACCCAGCACGTCGGACCAGATGCCCGCAAGCAGCATCTCCCGCTCGTTGCGCGGTCCCCTCCTCGTTCCTTGCGGCTCTTCAGCCGGTGCCGGTAAACGGACTGTGTCGATTTTGCCGTTCTTATTCAGCGGCATTGCGGCGAGCGGCACGATAAACGGAGGCACCATATAATCCGGCAGCATGCGCGCAAGCTTCACGCGCAAATCGTGCGTGTCGAAAGAAGCGATATCTCCGGTCGGAACGATCCATAAAGCAAGATTCCGGCTGCCCTTGTCTTCGGCGCCGACGATGCCCGCGTGGGCTTCGCGCACCTCCGGCTGCCTTTTCGCCGCCGCTTCGATTTCGCCGAGCTCGATCCGGAAGCCGCGCAGCTTGACTTGATGGTCAAGCCGACCCATGTAGCGGAGCAGCCCGTCCTCGCTCCAAACGACGAGGTCGCCGGTTTTGTACATCGTTTCGCCCGGACGAAATGGGTTCGGCACAAACCGCTCGGCAGTCAGCTCCGGCCGGTTCAAATAACCGGCGGCAAGGCCGTCTCCCCCGATATACAGCTCCCCGGGAACGCCGATCGGCGTCAGCCGCAGCTTGCCGTCCAGCACATATAGGTGGGTATTGCCCATGGCGCGGCCGATCGGGATGTTATCCTGCTCCGGCAGCCGGTCGACCGTGTACGTAACGGCGAACACCGTCGTTTCCGTAGGTCCGTAGCCGTTGATCAACCTTCCCGGACCAAGCCGCGCGAACGCTTTCCGCACATGGCGGGCCGACGCCGCTTCGCCGCCGAACATCACCGCCCTCACGTTGTCGAGACATTCCAGATTCGTATCGACCAAAGCGTTAAACAAGGAGGTCGTCATGAACAATACGTTGACTCCGTTTTCCCGAATAATGCGCCCGAGCGCCTCCATATCGATCACCTCGCGCTTATGCAGCAGCACGAGGGTTGCGCCGTTCAGCAAGGCGCCGAAAATGTCGATGATCGAGCCGTCGAACGAATAGTTGGACAGCTGCAGCAGCACATCGTCCTGGCGGAAGGTGAAAAACGGGTTGCCCTTCACGACCCGGATGACGCTTTTTTGGCGGATCAACGTGCCTTTCGGCGTGCCGGTCGAACCTGACGTAAACATCGCGTAAGCGAGATCGTCTCCTGAGCAGGCAAGCCCGAGATTGCCGGCCGACAGCTCGTCGTTCAGCCCGCTCAGATCGAGCACGGCCAGCTCCGGCATCGCCTCCGATACCGGGTGCCACTCCGCCTCCGGATGCGTCACGAGCACGTTTGCCCCGCTGTCCCGGATGATAGTCGACAGCCTGTCGGAAGGGTTCTCCGCGTCAAGCGGCACGTAATGGCAGCCCGCCTTGAGCACGCCGAAGATAGCTGCAATCATGTCAAAGGAGCGCTGCAGCAGCAGGGCGACGGCCGACCCGCGCTCCGCTCCGTTGCCGAGAATGGCCCGCGCAATGCGATTGGCCCTTGCATTCAGCTCTTCATAGCTGAGCGTCCGCCCGTCCATCCGCAGCGCCGTTTCGCTGCCGCGAATCTCCGCCCACTCCTCGAAAAGCGGCACGATCCCCCGGCCGCCGGGGTACGATGTCGCGGTATCGTTCCATTCCTCGAGCAGCCGCGAGCGTTCACCCTCCAGCATCAGGTCGAGTTCGCCCAAGGTCGTCTGCGGATTGCCCGCCGCGGCCGCCAGCATGCGTTCGAAGCGGCGGGCCAGCCGCTCGATCGTTTCCTGCGTATACAGGCCGGTTGCATACTCCCACTCCATGAGCAGGCCTTCCGGGGTTTCCCGGGCAACCACCGTCAAATCGAACTTGGCCGTTCCCGATTCGAACGGGATGATGCGGTCCGATGGGCCGGATAAGCCCATATCGATATTTTGCAGCGCGAAATAGACGTCGAACAGCGGGTTGCGGCCGGGGTAGCGTTCCGGCTGCAAATCTTCGATCAGCGATTCGTAAGGATATTCCTGATGGTCAAAAGCGTGAGTTATCGTGCGTTTCAGCGAGCTTAACCATTCGCTGAAGCTCATCCCGTCCTCGGAACGCGTCCGGATCGGCAGCGTACCGACAAACATCCCGACCACCTGCTGATAGTTCGCTCCGGGCCGGCCGGCGACCGGGGTCCCGATCACGATATCCCGGTCCCCTCCGAGACGCGCGAGAAGATTGTGGAAAACCCCCATTAACGCCATAAACAGCGTAGCCCCGGCGTTTTGCGCCATCGCCTTCGCCCGGGCCGTAAGATCGGCCGGAATCGTATGGAAAATCCGCGCGCCGATATAGTCCTTTGTGCCGGGGCGCGGCTTATCTGTAGGCAGGTTCAGCATGGGGACGCCGTCCGCAAACTGCTCCATCCACCAGCTGCGGTGCCCCTCCATGGAGGAGCTTTCCAAACGGCTGCGCAAAGCCAGGACGGCATCGCGGTACGACAGCGGCAGCGCAGCGGGCGCCCGGCCTTCGGCCAGCGCCGCATAGTCGGCGAACAAGAGGCCCATCGAACTGCCGTCCGTAACGATATGGTGCAAATCGATCGCCAAATATGCATCTCCATCGTCATATTGATAAAAGCATGCGCGCATCAACGGAGCTTTTGCCAGGTCGAACGGCCGAATAAACGAACCCAATTCTTCCTGCAGGTGCCGGATTCGGGACATGCCCTCCCGCGTTTGCAAAACGCGGCGTTCCAGGGTGAATTCCGCCCTCGGATGCACCACCTGCACGGGGACGCCGTCCTCCATATGGAAGGAAGTGCGCAGGCTGCCGTGGCGCTCAATCAGCCGGAGCATCAGGCGCTCGACTTCGCTTGCGTTTTCATGCGGCTCCAGCCTCATCACTCCGGTCACGTTGTAAGCGACCGAATGAGGTATGAGCTGGGCCGTAAGGAACATCCGGTTTTGCGCCGGCGTCAGCGGAATCGGCGACGAATCGTCCGCACGCTCCGGCACGTCCGGTCTTTGCAGCGCAGCCTGAAGCCGGGCCTGCGCCAGTGCAGCGGACAGGCCGTAGCCACTTTCCGTTCGCCGGACAAAATCGGAGAAGTTCTCCGCTTCCAGCAGCGCCGAAATCGGAATGTCGAGCGCGAGCGCATCGTTCACCGCCTGAACGATGCGCAGGCCGACCACGGAGTCGCCTCCCAGCTTGTAAAAATCCGCCTGCGGCTCGATGACCGGATAACCGAGCGCCTCGGACCATATCCAGGCGAGAAACCGCTCCGCTTCGCTTGCGGCCTCGTGTTCTTCCGGCAGGCGGGAACCCGCCGCTTCGGCTTGCAACCACAGCGGGGCATCGTCCGGCAATCCGCCGCGCTCCTCCTCCAGCCGCTTGCGAATGCGCGGCGTCTCATCCCAATAACGCTTATTGTTGAAAATATGCGGCGGCAAGGAGCAGCGGCGGACGTCCGTGCCCGCGAACAGCGGCTCGAACGCGATGTCCGTTCCTTGCACGTACAGAGCGGCAAGCTGCTGCCAGGCGTCCGCCCTCAGCCCGGCATCCGCTTGCGCCGCGGAGGACGTCAGCCGGCGCGCCTGCGCCTGCGCGGCGGCCTCCGCGTAAAGCGCAGCCTCGGCCCCGGAGCCGGATGCGGCAGGGCTCGGCAGCCAAAACGTATATCGCTCGCTTTCGTATACGGCAGGCGTTCCGGCCCCGGCAGACGCAAGCGCTTCGGCGAGTGCCTCCAGGCCGGCGATCAGCCCATTCCTGTCGTGGCACCACACCGCAGCCCGCACGTTCAGGTGCTCGCGGCCGGTCGACGCGGTAAAGCACGCATCCTCCAGCCGCAATTCCGGCCGCCGCCGCAAAAATTGCAGGTGGCGTTGAACCGTCTTGCCGAGCAGCTCATATGAATAACCGGAGAGCGGATATACCCAGCCCTCCGCCGCTTCGGCAGACCGGTTTGCATTCGGCGCCTCCTCCACGACCAGGTGGCAGTTCGTGCCGGAAAGGCTGAAGGAGCTGATCCCGGCGCGGCGCGGCACGCCGGCCGGCGGCTCCCACGCCGTCAGCCGGTCCTGCACATAGACAGGGCTGTTCATGAAGTCGATCAGCGGATTCGGAACCGCAAAGTTAAGGCTCGGCGGGAGCTGGCGCTCCTTCAAGGACAGCATGACCTTGATCAGGGAAGCAAGGCCGGCCACCCCGACCGTATGCCCGATGTTCGTCTTGATCGAGCCGATCGCGCAAAACTGGCGTTTGCCGCTGTGCTTGGCGAACGCTCCGGCCAGCCCCTTGATTTCGATCGGGTCGCCGAGACCGGTGCCCGTACCGTGCGTTTCGATATAAGAGATCGTTTCCGGATGAATGCCCGCCCTCTCCCACGCCTTGAGCAGCACCTCCTGCTGCGCGCGGGCGCTCGGGGCGGTGAGGCCGTTCGATTTCCCGTCGTTGTTCACCGCGATGCCGCGGATGATGCCGTACACCTCGTCGCGGTCCTCCATCGCCTTGGACAGCGGCTTGAGGTACACGGCGGCCACGCCTTCGCTCCACACGGTGCCGTTTGCGTCCTTGTCGAATGCGCGGACGGTGTAGTCCTGCGATTGCGTTTCGTTGGCGAAATAGACCGGATCGAACGTGATATTGACGCCGCCGACAAGGGCGGCTTCGCAGTCGCCCTCGCGGATCGACTTGATGGCGGCGTCCAGCGCGAGCAGCGCGGATGAACAGCCGCTGTCGACGACAAACGCCGGTCCCCGGAGATTGAGCAAATACGACAGCCGGCTGGCCAGCACGCCCGTCCACGAGCCGATGCTCGTCGTAAAGTCCTCGTCCTGAAGGTACGTAATATAAGAATCGTGCATCCGATGCGTATGGTCGTTGCCGACGAAAATGCCGATGTTCCGCCCCTGCACCTGGCCGCGGTGGTAGCCGGCATCCTCGAAGCTCTCGACGAACACCTCGAGCAGCAAGCGGTGGTACGGGTCCATGTTCATCGCCGCACGCGGCGGAATGTTAAAATACTCCGCGTCAAAATAGTCCACCGATCCGAGAAATCCGCCCTTCCGCAGCTCTCCGGAGTAGTCTTTGATCCGCTGGAAATCCTCCAGCCTATTCGCCGGAAACGGGCCGATCGATTGCCGGCCCGTGGCCAAATTGCTCCAGAATTGCCCGGCGTCCTCCGCCTCGGGAAAGCGGCATGACAAACCGACCACGGCGATCGGCTCCGGCTCGCTCGCAGAGCTCTTTTGCAGCTCCTTGATGAAAGCTACCGCCTGCTCCGGGTCCAGCTCCTTCCGCTTCAAACGATCCAGCAAATAACGGACAAGCTCTTTTTTTATCGTCATGGCCTCGTCTGCCATCGTTTACCTCCCGTTTCGCTCCTTGAACAGCTCCAGAAACTCGCTGCCTTCCAGCTCCTTCTCGACAAGCTCCATCAGCTCGCGCTCCGCCGCATCGCCGGACTGCTCCTTACCTGCGGCAGCAGGTGCAGCCGGACGTTTGCTGTCGATGAACATCGCCAGATCGTCGACTGACGGATACGAGAACAGGTCGGAGATGTCCACCGTTCCCGGGAACTGCTCATCGATCAGCTTCAACAGCTGCGTCGCCATCAGCGAGTTGCCGCCCATGTCCTGGAAGCTGGCGAAAATATCGATTTCACTCAGTCCGAGCACCGCTCCGAAAATCGCCCCTAACGTGCGCTGCGTATCCGTCGGATCGGCGCAGCCCTTGATGCGCACATCCGGCACGCCCGCTCCGCCCGTAGCCGCTCCCGCCCGGGATTCGGACGCTCGGAATTCCGCGGCAAGCCGGAACGGCAGCTCCTCGGCGAGCTCCACTGCGGCGGCTTTGTTCAACGTGCCGGGAATAATGCTGCGCTGCGGATGGACGATCAGCCATTCGAGCCAGTCGAGCGCATCGGCGACGGCGATCGGGCGGAACAGGTTATTCTCTTCGTCCACGCCGAAATCGACCGACATGCCGACTTCTTTCCAGCTCGGCCAGTTAATCGAGATCACACGGCGGCCCGCTAGTTGCCCCGCATCCGCGAGCGTATCGAGGAAAGCGTTGGCGGCGCTGTAGTCGCCCTGCCCCTCTCCGCCGGTCAACGCGGCAATCGAGGAGAAAAGGGCCAGGAAGCCGGTGCCGTCTTCGGGCAGCAGGCGCAGCAGCGCGAGCGTCCCCTCCAGCTTCGGCCTCGTTACGTCCTGATAGCGCTGCTCCTCCTTGAACATCAGAAATCCGTCGCCCGCTACTCCCGCCGCATGGAATACGCCGGCAATGCGGCCATAGCGCGCCTTCAGCTCTTCGCCCAGCCTTTCTATCGCCGGGCCGTCGGCTGCGTCCGCCGGTATATATTCGAGGCTGGCAAGCCTCGGTTTAAGCTCCGTCAGCGCGCGGTACCTGGCTTCTCCGGACGCAGCCAGCTCCTCCCATTCCTCCGGGGAAGCGAGGCGGCTGCGGCCGAGCAGCACGATTTTGGCCATACCTTTGTCGGCCAGTCGGCCGGCGATGGACAATCCCAAGCCGCCGAGGCCGCCGGTAATGACATAGACCGCTTCCGTATCGAGCGTCAGCTTCTCCATTTCGGCGATCCGGTGAGGGCGCAGCTCTTGGGTGAATACGCCGGCCGGACGAACGGCGCGGAAAAACTTGCCGCCGTAAACAAACAGCTCGTTCATCGCATCGGTCGCCGGAACATCGTCCGAAACGTCGACGACGTCGACCTGCAGATGGCGGTATTCCTGTCCGATGACTCTGGCCAGCGCCGCGGTCGCCGCCGAAAGCGGCGAAAGCCCCTTTTCGTTCCCGTCCACCGACCACGCCTGACGGACCAGCACTTTTAGTCCGGCCGGCCATTTCGATTTGCGGGCGAGCATCGTTTTGCACAGCTTGAACAAGGCGTCTACGCTAAGCTCGCGTCTGGCGCGGAACGCTTCATTCGGGACGGCGAGACGTTCAAGCGACTCGTCATTAGAGGTGTAATCGGCGGCGAACAGAATACCTTGCGCACCCTGCTGCTCCGCTGCCGCCAGCATGGCGTCCAGTCCCTCTTCGTTCGGGCTGTAGACGCCCTCCGCTCCGGCGGCGGCTCCCAGATAGAAGGGAAGCACATGCTTGCCGGCGGTCTTGATCGCATCAATCAGCCGATCGGCGCGGGAGCCGGCGATGGCGACAAGCGCCCACGGGCCACCTGCCGTCTCGGAAGAAGCCGCTTCTGCTTCCGCCGCAGGCAGCTCACGAAGCACCCAGCCCATCTGCATGCACTCGCCCGGCACGCTGCCGCTGCCGAGAGCGGAAACATCGTGCACCTTTTTGATCGTATACCCGCTGACTTGCGCCAGCACGCGGCCTTCGCCGTCCAGCAGGTCGACGTCGTAGGTGATCGTTTCGCCGCTTCCGCCTTTGTTTTCGTGGACGCGGATGTGCGAATACATGTCGTCCGTCATCGGCGTATACAGCCGGAAGCTCTTATACGTAAACGGCAGGAACGTCGCTCCCGTGCTTTGGCTGAGCAGGTTCATGGCGTTGTCGAGCACCGACGGGTGCAGCTTGTATACGCCGAGCTCCGGCTGAAACGGCGCATTCAGCTGCAGCTTCGCGAGCGTCTCCGAACCGAGCTGCCATACGACGCGGACCGTGTCCCAATGCGGTCCGAACTGGAACACGCCGGTGTCGGTTTCCCCAATAAACGGGTCGATGACGCTATCCGCGCGGCTTTTCAGCTGAGCCAAATCCGTCTTCTCCCTATCCGGCGCGGCGGCCAGCGGAAGCAGCTTGCCTTCGACATGGGGAACCCAGTCTCCATCTTGGTTGAGGCTGGAAACCGTAAACGCGTAACCGCCCGGTTCCGCAGCGGACTGCCCGGACAAACCGGAGAGCGTCAGCCGTGCCGTAACCTCCGCCCCTTCCTCCACCACCATCGGAACGAGGAAGTAAATGTCGCGCAGCTCTACGCTGTCTCTGCCGAAGGCTCTTGCCGCGGCAAACCTCGCCATCTCCAAATAAGTGGTGCCCGGCAGCACAGCCCGCTTGCTGATGCGGTGATCCGACAGCACCCAGTGCCGATCGATTCGGAATTTCGTTTCGTATACCGTTTCGCCCGCCGCCCCGGCCGGCAGCTGCTCTTCCACGAGCGGATGCAAAACGTTCACTGCTTGCGAGCGAACCTTGGTGATTTTCGGAGCGGCCCAGTACCGGATGCGCTGCATCGGATACACCGGCACAGGAATCCGGCGGCGCTTCTCACCCGCGTACACGGCCTTCCAGTCGACGTCGGCGCCGGCCGCATACAAGCGGCACACCTCCGCCAGCAGCGACGCGGCCGACGAGCCGTTCTCCAGGTAATCGCGCAGCTTGCCCGCGGCCGTCTCGTTGAGCTGGCGACGCTCGCGCATGCGCAGCTCGCCCGGCTCCAGCTGCGTCTTTTTCTCGCTGACAATGCGATGGTTGCCGGCGAATACGTACGGGATGCCGTCCGCCAAGCCTTGCTGGGCGGCCAGCACCGCGATCTGCCGGCGCAGCTCATCTTTGGAGCTCGCCACCAGCGCGGCGCGGTATTCGTAGTGGCCGCGGCCGATGTTGGACGTGTAGCACAGATCGGCCAAATTCCAGGCGCCGCCCTCCAGATGGTCCGCATAGTTTTGGATATAGTCGCGGTAGGCCTGCTCGTTTTTGGCGCTGATCGTCAGGCAGTAGCGGGGCTGCCCCGCAGGTGCCGGTGTCAGCTCCGGCGCTTCCTCCACGATCATGTGGCAGTTGGTGCGGCTGAAGCCGAAGGAGCTGATGCCCGCCCGGCGCGGAAAGCCGTCCGTCTCCCACGGCCGAACCGTGTCGTTCACGTACAGCGGGCTGTCCGTGAAGTTGATGTACGGATTGGGCGTTTGGAAATTGATGATCGGCGCCAGCTCCTTATGCTCCATCGCCTTGATCACCTTGATCAGCGAAGCGGCGCCGGACGCTCCGACCATATGCCCCATGTTCGTCTTCAGCGAACCGATGGCGCAAAACTGCTTACGCGACGTATAACGGCGGAAGGCGCTCGTCAGCCCTTTGATCTCGATCGGGTCTCCGAGAACGGTGCCCGTTCCGTGCGCTTCGATGTAGCTGACCGTCTCGGGCGAAATACCCGCTTTTTCCCACGCCTGAAAAATCGCTTCCTCCTGCGTTTTCGCGCTCGGCGCCGTCAAGCTGTTCGTCGAGCCGTCATTGTTGATGACGCTCGCTTTAATGATCGCGCGGATGTTGTCCCCGTCGGCAATGGCGCGCTGCAGCGGTTTAAGCATGACAAGGCCGACGCCCTCGCCCCATACGGTGCCGTTGGCCCTGGCATCGAACGTACGGATCGCGCTGTCGTCGGATTCGACGTTCCCCATGTTCGCTCCCTCGAGAAAACGGGCCTTCAGCTCGCCGGTCGTGAACAGGTTGACGCCGCCGGCGATCGCTTGATCGCACTCCCCGGCCAAAAGCGCTTGAGCCGCCATATGAACGCTGATGAGACCGGCCGAGCAGGCGGTGTCGATGATCATGCAGGGGCCTTTGAAATCGTACAAATACGAGATGCGGCTCGCGATCAAGCTTTCCCAGGAGCCGGTCAGCTGCATCGGGTCGCGGAAGGAGCACAGCCGGTAATAGGAATAGTTCGTTCCGTCCTTGCCGATATACACCCCGGTCCGGCTGCCGATCAGTGTATCGCCGCCGTAGCCGGCGTCTTCCATGGCTTCCCATGCGGTCTCAAGCGCCAAACGCTGGCTCGGGTCCATGTACGTCGCCTCGGAGCGGGGAATACCGAAGAAATCCGCATCGAAACGGTCGATGTTGTCCATGTAGCCGGCCTTGACGTGGATGTGGGCGAAGTCTTCCGGCTGAATGTCCCGGCCGAACATAAATTCGGTATAATACGGGTTTTGCAAAATCGGCTCGAAATCTTTCAGCCTGTGGGCAGGGTATTCGCGAATGCAATTGACCCCCTCCCGCAGCAGCTTCCAGAACGCCTCGGCATTTTCCGCTTGCGGAAATTTGCCGGCAAGCCCGATCACCGCGATATCCTTATCGATCGCAACCTCCGCGGAGGTCAGCTCCAGAAGCAGCGCTTTGGCCTCTTCCTTGGACAGCTTCTGCCCGGCGACCTGGGACAAAATGTATTTTTTGACCTGCTCCACAATCAAACACTCCCTTTATCCAAATTCGGGGATTCCCCAAAAGCGCACAAAATATGTTCATGGGGGCTCCCCCAAAAGTACCCGGAATTTGCTGCGAGGGGTTGCTTCACTTTTGGGGGACCGGTATGTTCATGGGGGCTCCCCCAAAAGTACCCGGAATTTGCTGCGAAGGGTTGCTTCACTTTTGGGGGACCGGGTTGGTTTACGTCGCTTTCGGGGGATTCGTAAGGCGGCTGGACGATTCCTCGACCGTAATGTCCCCGCGGAACAAAAGCTCCAATACTTCGTCGATATTGCCCTCGTCGATCCGGTTGTCCTTCGCCTGCTCATTGGCCGGTTCCTTGTTGGTCGGCTCCTTCGTCGGCATCCGCTCTTTGCGGCTTTGCGCTCTCACATGCTCCGCCTGCCGGCGGATCGTCGTATAAGTGAACAGATCGGCGATGTCCATTACACCGGGGAACCTTTTCTCGAACTCGCGGTGCATTTGCGAGGTGAGCAGCGAGTTGCCGCCCAGGCCGACGAATTCATCGTCCGCCTCCAGCTCCGCCAGCGCCAAGGTGCGGGCCCAGATTTGCGCCACCGCGAGATCGAGCTCGTCAGGCACTGCGATGCCGAGCAGCTTCACTTCGCCGGCGGCCGACTGCGCTGCGGCAGCCGGCTTCGCCTGGCGGAATGCGGGAGCGGCCTGCCGGCGTTTCCGGCCGGGCATGAGCACCGGCGGCAGCTCGCCGCTAGCGCCCAGCACCCGGTCCAGCAAGTCCAAAGCTTCCGCCGTATTTACCGGCGCAAACGCCTCTTCCTCGTCGATCGCCCCCATGCGGCGGGCGATGCCCGTTTCGCGCCAAGCCGGCCACTGCAGGCTGAGCGCCGGCAGTCCGGCTTGGCGCCGGTGCTCGGCAAGCGCATCGAGGAACAGGTTGGCCGCCGTATAATCGGACTGCCCGGGATTCAGCAGCAGCGAGGAAATGCTGGAAAACACGACGAACAGCTCCGGCCGATCCTCCAGCGTCGCCAGATGCAGCTGCCAGGCACCGTCCGCCTTTGGTCCATATACGCTGCGGAACGTTTCTTCGTTTTTCTGAATAATAAATCCGTCGCCTGCCCGGCCTGCCAGATGAAATACTGCGCTTATACGGCCGCAGGCGGCTCGCAGTTCGGCCAGCGCCGCCGCGACTTCATCGTATTGCCCGAGCGGCACCGAGACGACCTTGAGCTCATCCACGCTGCGCTCCAGCTCGAGCCAGCGGCGGACTTTGCCGCGCAGCTCCTCGTCCGCGGGCGAGAATGGCTCGGCAATCTGCTCCCACAGCTCGCGGGCGGGAACCGGACGATGACCGAGCAGCGCCAGACGCCGGAAGCCCCGGCGGGCGAGCAGCCCGGCAACCTCGATGCCGAGATCCCCCGTCCCTCCGCTGATGATGACCAGCCCGTCGGCTTCTCGTGCGGCATCCACAAACGCAGCCGTGGCCGGTGTCGGGCTTGGCTCGACGGCCGGCTCGTAGGCTGCGCCTTGGCGGTACGCGATGAATCCCGGCCGCCCGGAAGCGGCCAGCTCGGCCAGCAGCGCCTGCGCCGGCGTTTCGTCGTCGCGGTCGATGCAGCGCATGCCTTGGGCTTCGAACTCCAAGGCGGCTACGCGCCACAGTCCGCCCAGCGCGGCCTGCTCCGGCCGCACGCTCCTGTCGCCTTCGCCGACGGTCCAGCCGCAGCCGGTCAGCGCTGCGAGGCCCGCCTGCGCCTTCAGTCTCGCGGCGGTCCACGCCTTCAGGAAGGCGAAGCCTTCCTGAAGGGCTTCATTCGCTTCCGCTTCCCATGAAGCGGCATCTTCCTCCATGGAGCCGGAACCGCTCCATTCGAATACCGCGAGCGCGATCGACTCCCCGGCGTTCACCACGTCAGCGGCGTGAGCCAGAGCTTGCTCCCAGTTTCCGTTTTCCGGGAACGCCTCGATCACCCGCCGTCCTTGCTCCTGCAAACGTCCGATGATCCCTTCCAGTACGGAGGAACGCTTCCCGGCCACCACTACAGCCCCCCGCGGAAGCTCACTCGAATCCGGAAGAGAATAGCTTCTGAACGTCTGTACGTACCCGTACTGAGTCCCGGATTCCGTCCCGACGATGAAGTCCGCCGCCTTCGAAGCGGATTTGATGCAATAATTGCGAACGTTCAAAACAGAGCTTCCGCCATCGTCATAAATGCCGATTTCAAAACGGTGAATCGGAGCCCCGTACGCCCCTTCGGTTTTGCGCAATTGAACCCATATATGATCCGGCATCCGCTCATAGACCGTCAGCTCGCCGTAGGACAACGGCAAGTACAGCTCTCCGTCGCCCATCAAATGATTGACTGCGTTCACGGCGGTATCCATCAGCGCAGGATGCAGCCGATACGCGCCCGCTTCGGAGCGGTAACGCTCCGGCAGAGCCAGCTCGACCAAAAACTCCTGCTGCGCCTCGTCCATCCAGCCGCCGACGAACGAGCCGTTCCAGCGGTCGCCGAGCTCAAGCCCGCGCGACAAGTCGTCGTGCAAGCTCATTTGGACGACTCGGGACAGCCGCGACTTGACCTCCTGCACATCCAGCCGCGACGAGGACTTCGTCCCGTCTTCAGTCCCGCCGCTTCGTGTATCGCCGCGCCAAGAGGCTTCAGCGTGAACGACCCACTCGCCTTCCTCGGAGACGCTGGCGAAGCGAAGCCGGCGCCTGCCCGCCTGCCCATTCTCATCCTCATCCTCGTCCTCGACGAGCAAATGGAGCTCCTTGGATGCCCCCTTCTCCATGGAGAAAGGATGGATGAACATGATGTCCGTCAAAACGATATCTCCCTCGTGCCGGAAATAATCCCGCACGCAGCTCGTCATGATCTCGACGAAACCGGTGCCGGGCAGCACACAAATGCCCTGAATTTTGTGGTCGGCCAGCTCCCAATGCTCATCGGCCTTAAGTTCGCTTCTAAACAGCGTGTGGCCGAAAGTGGCGACGGCCGCCGCATCGAACAGTGGATGGGAGCGCTCTTGCGGCTTCCGCCTTGCACCCTCCCCCTGATCCGCCCAGCAGCGAATGCGGCGGAACGGATACGTCGGCAGCGGCACCCGCCTTACCTCCATCCGCCAGGTCAAATAATCCCACGGCAGCTCGGCGCCGGCGATGTACAGCTCGGCCCAGCGGGCCAGCACCTCGGCGGACAGCCGTTCGCGCCGGCCCTCCATCATCGCCCGCGCTTCGGCGCTCAGCCGCTCGCAGTCCGCTTCCGTGATGTCGCCCGGCCTGCGGATGCCGGTTTCCTGCGCGACGACCCGATGCTCGCCACAGCGCAATAACGGATCGGGCGAAGCGGCGACTCCCGCCTCGGCGAAACGCTCCAATGCCGCGCAAAGCTGCTTGCGCGTTTCGAACAGCACCGCGAGGCGCGCCTGGTGATGCAGACGTCCCCGCGCTGCAGTAAACACGGCGTCGGCCAGGTCCACCCCGGGGTCCGCCAGCCGCTCCTTATATGTTCCGGCCAACTGCTGCAGCGTCTGCATATTTTGCGCGCTGAGCGGCAGCAGGAACGGCCCGCTCTGCTCGGGCCGCACACGCGAAGGCGGTGCCGATTCCAGCACAAGATGGCAGTTCGTGCCGCTCAACCCGAAGCTGTTAATGCCGGCGCGCAGCTTGCCGTCCGCACCTCCGGCCCACGGTACGGTCCGGTCGTTCACGTAAAGCGGAGACTGAACGAACGGAATGTTGCGGTTCGGTACGGCGAAGTTCAGGCTGGCCGGCAGCATGCCGCGCTGCATCGACAAGACGACCTTGGCGACCCCGCCGAGGCCCGCTGCGTTGTCCAGATGTCCGATGTTCGTTTTTAAGGAACCGACGGCGCAAAACTGCTTTTTCCTCGTAAAATGGCTGAACGCCCTTTGCAGGCCGCTGATTTCGATTGGATCGCCGAGCCGGGTGGCCGTGCCGTGAGCTTCGATGTAGCTGATGCTCTCCGCCGAAACTCCCGCATCCGACAATGCGCGGACGATCAGGTCCTCCTGCGCTTCCGAATTCGGGGCAGTGATGCCGTTGGACGCTCCGTCCTGGTTAGCCGCTCCCCCGAGGATGACCGCACGGATCGCATCCCCGTCGCGCAAAGCGGCGTCCAGCGATTTCAGCACGAAGGCGATGCTGCCTTCGGCCCCGGCGGTCCCTGCGCAGGCGTCATCGAATGTGCGGGTATGGCCGTCCGGGGCATATGTATCCTGAATGTCCTTAATGCCGACTCCGTCCTCCGAATCGTCCGCCAGCAGCGGGAGAAGATCGCATTTGACGGCGCCGGCGAGCGCCATCGAGCAATCGCCGCTTTGGATCGAACGGCACGCCAAATACATCGCCATCAGACCGGACGAGCAGGCGGTGTCGATGAGCATGGCCGGTCCGCGCAGGTTCAGATGATAGGCGAGCCGGCTCGCGATAATCGATTTGATGTTGCCCGCTACGGAAATCTCCGGCGCATCCGGCGCCAGCACGGAAAGCATCTGCCTGTAGCCCTCGCCGAAATCTGACGAGAAGCCGACGAATATGCCCGTATCGGAGCCGCGAACGTCCTGGCCGCCGTATCCTGCATCTTCGAGCGCCTTCCAGGCGGTCTCGAGGAATATGCGCTGATTCGGGTCCATCAGGTTTGCCTCCTGCCGGGAAATGCCGAAGAAAGCGGGGTCGAAGCCGGCGATATCGGTCAGAAACGATTCCTTCACATACCGGCTTTCGGAGATCGGGAGCTTCACGCCTCTGGCGGCCAAATAAGCGTCGACATCCTTGCGCCTCTCCTCCGGAAGCGGCCGCAATCCTTCCCGTCCGCTTTCCAGCAGCTCCCAAAATGCTTCGAGATCGTCCGCTGCGCCGATTTTGCCGCTCATGCCGATGATGGCTACAGCCCGGGAGGCGCGTGGCGCCTCCTCCGCGCGGGCTCCCCGTCCCGATTCGCCCCTTGCCGTCAGCCCGCCGAAGTCCAGTTCATCCAGCCTTAATATGGAGGTGCCCATTACGCTCCCTCCAGAATCAAATCTGCATATTCGGGAAACAGCTCTTCCGTATCCGTCGCCGCGAGAATATGCTTAAACCTCTGCACCCGCTCCTCCGCCGGAGTTCCTTTCGTTTCGAAAATAACGCGAAGCAGGCTCAGCGCCCTGCCCATCTCTTCCTGAGTCGGCACGCGGCCTTCCTTCTCCGCCGATTCGTACAGCGCCTGAAGCTCCTGATACGGCTTGATGACCCCACGCTCGTAGGCCGCCTCGTCGAAGTTCGAGTTGCGTGTGCATACCGCCGCCCCCATGCAGAGCCCGACCAGGTTCGGCCGGTTCAGCTTGCTTTGCGCCTGGCGCTCGCGGTCCGCTTCGTCGTCGTACGCGTACGCGTTCGCGCCGGGGAACGTATGCAGCGTCAGCTTCTTCAGCACGTCCTTCGGACCGACCTCGAGCCACTGTTCTACTCCCGCTTCCATCAAAGTGGACAAAACGGACGTCCAGCGCACGGGCTGCGTCACCTGGGCGACAAGCGACGCTTTGATATCGTCGTCCGGCACGTACGGCTGCCCGTTCAGGCAGGAGACGACGGGAACGGCCATGGCGCCAAGCTGCACAGGCTGCAGCGCCTTCTCCAAAGCTTCGGCGGCGCCGGCCATGAAGCGGCTGTGGAACGGCCCGCTGACGTTGAGCGGGATCACCTTGGCATCCGCCCCGAGCTTCGCAATGCGTTCGCCGGCAAGCTTCAGCCCTTCCGCGCTGCCGGATAAAACCGTTTGCTTCGGCGAGTTATAGTTGGCGACCTGCACGGAGACGCCGTCCGGATCGATGCCCATCAGCACGGCGGCAACTTCGGCGCCGGTGATGCCCGTTACGGCCATCATGCCGCCCCCGCTGCCTTCCGAGCAGGCTGCCATCGCTTCGCCCCGGATACGCGCCAGCCGGACGGCATCGGCAAACCCGATGACGCCGGCCGCCGTCAAGGCGGACAACTCGCCGATGCTGTGGCCGGCCAGATAGGAGGGGCGGATGCCATCCTCGCGGCGGATCGCTTCGAACATGGCCACGCTGAGCACAAGCAAAGCCGGCTGCGTATTTTCCGTTTGGTTCAGCCGGGCCGCAGGGCCGCTGAACATCAGCTCGGCGAGATCGAATCCAAGTATCTCCGAAGCTTCGGAGAAGCGCTCCCGAACCGATTCGTGGCGTTCGTACCATGTTTTGCCCATCCCGACATACTGGGAGGCTTGCCCCGGAAACAGAACTGCGATTTTACCCATACCAAGTAGACTCCTCTCAATTGGTTGTTGCCATTAGGCGGCTGCTGTCGATTTTGTCCGCGACGGCGCCGAGCAGCCCCGCAAACCGGCCGAGCCCGGATTCAAGAGCGCCTTTATCGAGACGGCGGCCGTATTCGAAGGCAATCTGCAGCCGTTCATTTTCTTCCTGCACATGCAAAATCAGATCCAGCCGCAGCAGGAAGCGTCTTGCATCGAAGCCTCGGCCGGAGGCGAATCCGACCCGCATGCCCGCATCCGAAGCCGCGAACGGCTTCAAGCTGCGGAGCGGCCGGTATTCGCTCAAGGGAGGAACGGAAGCGGCCACGTCCCGCAATATTTCATCCAGATCGGTCCGCCCCGCCATATTCAGACGCAGACGAGCGACCCGCTCGGCATCGCCGACCATCCAAAGCGGGATTTCGTCTTGGTTTAACGTTTTATTCAAATATAAAGCGAAAATCGCGATAACGATTTCGGACAGCTCCAGGCCATACGCGATGCCAAGCTTCCTCAGCTTTTCGGCAAGCTCCGGCGATGCGGAAAGCTGTACGCTGCCAGCATCCCCTCCGGATCCGGCTGCCCATGCCGCCGGTAAAGGGAGAAGGCTCTCCTCGGATGCGGAACCCGATACGGACGATTCGACATGCTGCCGCAGCTGTACGATCGTCGGATAAGCGAACAGATCGGCTACGGTAAAGACGCCGGGGAACGTTTTCTCCAGCTCGGCATGCATCAGCACAAGGCTGAACGAGTTTCCGCCGATATCGAAAAAGCTGTCGTGCAGCCCGATCGGACGGTCGCCGAGCACGGCTTGCCACGCGCGGATCAGCATCCGGTCCACATCGTGACGGACCCCGTCTGTCTCCTCCGGGGAAACCGCAGTCGTGACCGGCACCGGATGTGGAAGCGCCTTGCGGTCCGTTTTGCCGTTCGCGGTTTGCGGAATGGCCGCAAGTTCGACCAGAAACGCGGGATTCATATAATCCGGCAGCCGCTTTGCGAGCCAGACCTTCATTTCGTCCGCCGAGACCTTCCCGCCGTCATGCGGCTGATAGTAAGCCGCCAGCACGGAATTGCCGGGGCTCAGCTCCTTGACCGCCGCAGCGGCCTGGGAAACGGCCGGATGCGAGCGCACCGCCTGCTCGATTTCGCCCAGCTCGATCCGGTAACCGCGCACCTTCACCTGATCGTCTTCGCGCCCGAGGCATTTCAGCTCAGCTCCGTGCCAAACGGCGCGGTCTCCGGTCGCATACATCCGTCCGCCGGTCCACGGATCCCGCACGAAACGCTCGGCCGTAAGCTCGGGAGCTCCGGCATAACCGCGGGCCACTCCGGCCCCGCCGATCCACAGATCCCCCTCCGTACCGGGAGGCAGCAAGCGGCGGCCCACCCCCAGCACATACGCCTGCGTGTTTGCGATAGGCAATCCGATCGTTACCTCATCGGACCGCGTCAGCTCCTTGCAGGTCGACCAAATGCACGTTTCGGTCGGACCGTAAACGTTGAAAATCCGCAGCGACGGAACCTTTTGCAGCTCGGGAAGCAGATGCGCAGGGAACGGCTCTCCCCCGACGATCAGCGTTCTCGCCTGTCCGAGCGCCTCCGCAGCGCTCCGGTCGCTCAATAGCAGCTGCAAGCGCGTCGGCGTCATCTGCAGGCAGTCCACCCGTCCTTCGCTCAGAAGCTGCGCGATCGCGCCGGGATTTGCCGTCTCGCCGTCGCCGGCCAGCACGATGCAGCCCCCTTGCGACAAACAAAGCAGCGTTTCCAGCAGAAAAATGTCGAACGATGCCGTCGACATGCAGGCTGTGCGGCTTCCCGGCCGCCAATCGAGCGCCTGCGCCATGCCGGCGAGGAAGTTCGCCAAAGCGCCCTGTTCGATTTGCACCCCTTTTGGCAGTCCGGTCGAGCCTGACGTGAAAATGACGTAGGCCAAATCGTCCGGACGGCACGGCACCTCCAGTTCCGCAGCACCTGCGGCCACATCGGCCGGATCGACGGCCTTGATCCCCGGCTGAAGCCGCTCCCGGGTTTCGCTATCGCATAAGAGCAGCTTGGCTTCGCTTTTTTCGATCATGTAGCGGAGGCGCTCCTGCGGAAAAGCGGGGTCGAGCGGCAGCCACGCGGCGCCGACCTTCATCGCCGCCAGTATGGCGGCTACAAGGTCCGGCGTACGCGGCAGCAAAATGCCGACGACGTGTCCGCGACCGATTCCTTCGGCGGCAAGCCTGCCCGCCAGCGCCTGCGCGCGGGCATCCAGCTCGGCGAAGCTGAGCTCGGCGCCCCGGAACCATACGGCCGGGCTTCCGGCATGCGAACGGAATGCACCGTCCAGCAGCGATTTCGCCGTCAGCCCTTCCACGTTCAGCGCCGGTCCCGAGCCAAGAGCGAGCAGGCTGCGCTCCTCATCGTCCCGCAATAACTTTAGCTCGCCGACAATTTGCTGCGGATGATCCACCGCATCCTCAAGCAAATCTTTGAACCGCTGAATCCAATCGTCCATTCGCGCCTGGGCAAACAAAGGCACGGCATAATTCAGGCTGCAATACAAAATGCCGTCCCGTTCGATCATTTCGAGCGTCAGGTCGAACTGGGCATGGCCGGCGGGCAGCTCGCCCGGCTCGGCATGGACCCCATCGAGCTCGAACGCACGCTGCTCGCCGTTTTCGTAAATAAACATCACGTCGAACAGCGGATTCCGTCCCAAATCCCGCTGTACCTCAAGGTCCCGCAGCAGCGCGTCCAGCGGGTAATCCGCATGGCCGTACGCTCCCAAGCAGATTTCTTTCACCGTTTCCAAATAGGCGGCAAACGGTTCCGACGGCTCGGGATGCAAACGCAAAGGCAGCGTTTGTGCGAACATCCCAACCGTGCGCTCGTAATTCCCGTTATTGCGCCGATCCCAAGGGATGCCGACGACGAGGTCGCTTTGCCCCGATATCCGCGACAGCAGCACAGACCAAGCCGCCAGCAGCACGGTGAAGGGGGTGGTCCGGCATTCCTTGGCCAGCCGCTTGACCCGCTGAACGATCTCCTTGCCGATGGTGAAAAACCGGCTCGCCCCCGCAAACTCGTTGATCGGCGGCCTCGGCGCGTCGGCGGGAAGCTGCAGTGAAGCAGGCAGCGGGCGAAGCAGGTTCAGCCACCATGCTCTCTGTGCCTCCGCCTCGGGCCCGGCCAGGAACCGTTTTTCCTCCTCGACGAACGCACGATAAGTCAGCGTCGTTTCTGCAAGGGGAACGCCGCGAACGGCATCCGCCAAATCCTTCAATAATATATTCACGGCGCTTCCGTCGACGATGATGTGATGGAAGTTTAGGGTCAGCCGGCAGTTCCCTTCCCCGTCCGCCAAAACTCCCCAGCGCCAAAGCGGAGCCTGGGCCAAATCGAAGGGCCGCTGCCACTTCGCTTCGAACTCCTCCGCGCTGTCCCCGCTTCGCATATCGGCATACACAAACTCGGGTTCGATGCGGTCCGCGATCCGGTGCACCACTTCCGAACCTTCGATGTGAAACGAGCTTCTCAGCATCTCGTGTTTGGCCGCCAGCGTGCGGAACGCCCGCTTCAGCTTCTCCAGGTCGGGCCGGCCGCTCAGGTTCAATACGCCGCGCACCTGGTACGCTTCGCTGCCGCCCTTCAGGCTCGACAAAATGTACACGCGTTTCTCCTCCGACGATAAGCCGAAGGAACACGGCTCAGGCCGGTCGGGGGGAGTCGGGGAGCCGGCGGCACGGAAAGAGAAACCTCCGGCCCGCAGCGTCTCAACGCCGTAGCGCAGCGCAGCGAGTATTTTCTCCGCATCCTCGTCCGAATGCGCGGTCGAGAAGAAGCAGGTGCGGCGCTCCCATACGTAAACCCCCGCTTCCATCATCAGGCGGAAAAATAAATTCAGCTCCATCGGCAGCATCGCCATATCGCTCGCCACGGTCGTTTCGAAGCGGTACATCGAGCCGAACCGCAGCGTCTTCAGCGGCACTTCCGCTTCGGCAAAATACGCGTTGGCCCGCTCGACGAACCGCTCGGTCCGCGCGTTCACCCCATCGATCCAAAATGGCCCTTCGTCGCGAATCCGAGTCAGCACCGCCCGCATCGCCGCCATCGTGAGCGGATGCTTGCAAAACGTGCCGGCAAAAAACGTCGTCGGCACGGAAGGCAGCGAGTCGTCCCCGTAGGACCAACTGCCGCCGTCGACGGCGTCGAGATAACGGGCGTCGCCGGCCACAACGCCGATCGGCATGCCTCCTCCGATCAGCTTTCCGTACGTGACGATGTCGGCTTTGACCCCGAAGTACGCCTGCGCGCCGCCCGGGTGAATCCGGAAGCCCGTCACCATCTCGTCGAAAATGAGCGCAATACCGAGCTGCGAGCATAACGCCCTCAGCTCCCGCAAATATTCCCCGGGCTGCAGGCCCGGATTGCGGCTCTGCACCGGCTCCACGAGCACCGCCGCCAGCTCCGGTCCGAGGCTCTTGATGTGCTCCAGCGACTCCCGGCTGCCGTAACGAAGCACGACCGTATCGTCGACCATCGACTGCGGAATGCCGATCGACATCGGCTTGCTTTCGTCGCCTTCCCTGTCGGCGAGCACTCCGTCAAAGCTGCCGTGGAAGGAGGTGATGAACCGGACGATTTTATCGCGTCCGCTGACCGCGCGGGCCAGACGGAGCGCGACCATGACGGCCTCGGTCCCCGTGTTGCAAAAGGCGACCCGCTCCACCCCGGTAATCGTGCGGATCAGCTCCGTCACTTCGCCGACCAAATTCGACTGCGGGCCGAGCTCGAAGCCTTTGTCCAGCTGCTCCCGCACCGCCTCGGTGACAAAGCCGGGCTTGTGGCCGAAGAAGGCGACGCCGTAGCCCATCGCGGTATCTACATATTCGTTGCCGTCCACATCCCAGAAGCGAGCTCCTTCCGAGCGGGCCGAAACGAGAGGATATACCATTTCCTTGATGCTGCGGCTGAAATTCAGCGTCACGATCCAATCGGCCAGCCCTTCCTTATGCTGCGCGGAATATTCCTTCGAGCCCTTCGTGCGGGCCGTCCACCTGGCGATAAAATCGGCGATAAACCGCTTCTGGCGCTCGCTCAAACCCTCTTCCTCTCCGGTATCGGCCGTTTGTGCGGCGCGAAATGCAGCCGGCGCAGGTTTATCTCGACGCACAGGCGCCGGACGGAACAGGGACTCGGCTTTGTTCTCTGCCGTCGCCGAGCCGAGGAGCCGCAGCTGCTCTTCCATAATGGCGAGCTGGCGATTCACGATCCCCTGTATGCCGGCCGGTGCGGCTTCCGTTACCCCGGCAGGAATCGCCGAAGCTGCAGCCGCCTGTGAAGGACGGACCGCGGGCGCGGAGGAGCCGGAGATGGCCGCAGGTTGCGCTGCCTCTACAGAAGGAGCGCTGCGGACGAACGTTCCGTTTTCCGCAATATAGGCCGCCAGCTTCTCCACGGTGTGCAAATCGGAGAAGAAAATTTTGATCGGAATATCGACACCGAATTGGTTCAGAACCGCTTTACCGAGCTGCACGAGCATCAGCGAATCGAGACCGAGCGAGAACAGATTGAGCGTATCGGCAATATCCTCGGCAGCGACGCCGGTCACCTGCTCGATCATTTTGCGCAGCGCATCCGCGACATCGCGAACAGGCGCCTCCTGCGCAGCCGTCTCGACGGCTGCGGATACTTCCGCCAGAGCCAGCTTCCCGGCGGAGGATTCCTTTGCCGGTGCTGCGCCGGCGACCGGCAGCACCCGCTCCTTTTCCGGCGGTGTGAACCAAACCCGCCTGCGGTCGTAAGGCGTATGCGGCAAATCCGCAAGCCTTACCGCACCGCCCTCATGCAGCGCCTTCCGGTTCACCGGACAGCCGGTCTGCCACAATTGGCCCAAGCTGCCCAGCATCTGCCTCCAGACCGGCACGTTTTCCCGCAAGCTCGGCAGGAACAGCATGCCGTCCTCGGCGATGTTTTGCGCAGCCAGACCACACAAGGTTGCCGTGCCGCCGATCTCGAGAAAGAGGCGGGCCCCCGCTTGAACGGCCGTTTGCAGCGCATCGGCGAAGCGGACCGGCAGGACCAGATGGTCGGCCCAATAGCCGGCATCGAGATCAGTCCCTTCGGGCACGAACGAACCCGTAACCGTAGAAATCATGCGGCGCGATGCGGACCTGAAGACAACACCTGCAATCCGCTCCTTCAGCTTCTCCGCCCCTTCCCTCATCAACACGGAATGAAAAGGATGGGATACCGCAAGCTCCTCAATGAAGATACGCGCTTTGCGCGCTCTTCGAACAATCTCGTCGACGCTGGTCCTGCCTCCAGATACGGTCACGTTCTCCGGCGCATTGACGGCAGCTATCGATACGTCGTCAAAATCCCCGATCAGCTCGCGAACTTTCGCCTCGCTTTCCAAAATGCCGATCATGCGCCCTTCCGCAGGGGTGCGGTCCATCACTTCGGCGCGGGCCGCCACCATGGCGACGGCGTCGCCGAGCTCCATGATGCCGGCCAGGCAGGCGGCGGCGTATTCGCCGATGCTGTGGCCGATGACGATGTCCGGCGTCACGCCGAGTGTTTCCCAATAATGCGCGAGCGCCATCTCAATGGAAAAAATGAGCGGCTGCGCGTAAAGCGGACGCGTCAGATTTTCCTCCACCGCACCGTATGCAAGCTGTGTGAGCGATAACCCGATGTGCGGGCGGAACCGTTCGTCCAATTCGTCCAGCTTGGCCCGGAACGCCGGGGCCTGCTCGTACAGCGCGCGCGCCATGTTGCGGTATTGCGAGCCTTGGCCCGTGAACAGAAAAACGACAGGACCACGGCCCTCGGCAGCGTCGGCACCGACAGGCTGCGGCGAATCGGCGAGATTCGCCAGCCGCTTCGCCAGCGTCTCCATGCTGTCCACGGCTATCGCCAGTCGGCGGGGAAGCGGCGCCCTTGCCGCATTCAGCGTCCCGCACAGCTCGGCGACTTCAGCGGTCGCACTGCCGCTCCATTCGGCCATCCTGCGGACATACTCGCGCAGCGAGGCTTCGGTGCGGGCCGACAGCGTAAATAAGTGAAAATCCCTGGACGGCGCCTCGTCCTTCGCCGAAACGGTTTCGGCGGGAGCCCCTTCCACGACAATATGAGCGTTAGTACCGCTAATCCCAAACGAGCTGATCCCGGCTCTGCGCGTTCCCCCGCGCAGCCCCCACGCTTTCGGCTGTTCGCTGACCTCGAGACGCAGCTTATCCCAAGCGATCAGCGGGTTGCCTTTGCGGAAATGCAAATTTCCCGGAATCGTGCCGTGGCGCATGGACAGCAGCACTTTGAGCAGGCTCGCCATGCCGGCAGCCGTCTCCAGATGGCCGATATTCGATTTGACGCTGCCTACATGCAGCGGGCGGGTCCGGCCTGCAAATACGTCGCCGAGCGCATTCATCTCCTGCGGATCGCCCAGCTTCGTGCCCGACCCGTGCGCTTCCACGTAGTCGATGTCATCCGGCTCCAGCCCGGCATCGGCCAAAGCCTGCCGGATCACCTGCTGCTGGGCCGCACCGCTCGGCACGGTCAGTCCTCCGCTGCGCCCGTTATGGTTGACGGCGGCTCCGCGGATGAGCCCCCAGATGCGATCGCCGTCCCGCCGGGCGTCTTCAAGACGCTTAAGCACAACGACGGCACCGCCCTCGCTGCGGATATAGCCGTCGGCCGACTCGTCAAAGCTGCGGCAGCGCCCCGATGGAGCAAGCGCCTGCAGCTTCGAGAAGCTCTCGTGCGCCTCCGCCCGCAAAATCAGGTTGACGCCGGCGGCAACCGCCATATCGCAGCCGCCGGTGCGCAGCTGCAGCACGCCTTGGTGCACCGCAACGAGCGACGACGAGCACGCCGTATCGATCGCCATGCAAGGCCCCCTCAGCCCGAACGTATAGGAAATGCGTCCCGCTGCGCTGTTCAGCATCGTGCCCATAAACGTATACGGTCCCGGTTCCAGCCCCATATCCCGGCCGACCTGCGCATAATCGCTGGCGGCAATGCCGACGAACACGCCGGTCCGGCTGCCGGACAGCGACTTCGGATCCCAGCCGGCGTCCTCGAACGCCTCCCAGGTCAGCTCCAGCAGCAGGCGCTGCTGCGGATCCAGCGACTCGGCTTCCGTCGGGGAGATTTCAAAAAATAACGGATCGAATTGCTCCACATCGTCCAAATATCCGCCCATCCGCGTCGTCAGTCTGGCTCCGGCTCGGGGATCGCCGGCCCATCGGCTCGGCGGAACGTCCCGCACCGGGTCGATTCCTTCGGACAGCAGCCGCCAGAACGCATCTGGCGAATCCGCCCCGCCCGGGAAGCGGCAGGCCATGCCGACCACGGCGATAACGCCGCTGTCGTCAAGCTTCAAGGTCTCCGATTCATGCGCCTGCCGGACGGCTTCCTGCGAACTCTCCCGCTCTGTCCGAGCCAGCAGCTCCGCGAGCGACCGGATGGTCGGGTAATCAAGCGCCGCCGTGGTCGAAAGCTCCAGCCCCAGCCGCTTCTCGAGCCGTTCCTGCAGCAGTAAAAGCTTGGCCGAGCTAAGCCCGATGTCGAAGAAACCGGCATCCGCATCGATCCCGCTCCGTCCGAGCAGACGCTCCACCTCTTCGCGCACCGGCGCCATGAGCGTCTCAGCCGGTTGTGCCTGAACGGACGCTGTGAAAGTTCCGGGCGCTTGAGCGGCGTCGGCAAATCCTCCCGCAGCTGCAGCCGCCTCTGCAACTCCGGCTGCTTCCGCAGCTGCGGCGTTTGCCTTGGCTGCTCCGATATCTCCGGCGATTGCCGCAGCTTCTTCCGCCTGCTTCTCTCCGACGGCTCCGGCAACCGCCTCCGCTTTTTCCGAATCCGCGAGTTTTACGGCTGTCGCATCTTGCGGCGCTTTCGCAGCTTCCGCATCCCCCACAATAGCCGTGCCTTCCCCCGCCGCCTCTTCCGCATTCTGCGCCTGCCGTTCGGCCGCCTCGAAGCGCCGGATCAGCTCGTCAAACTTGCCGTCCCTCAGTTCCTGCACCAGCTTGAACCGCTGGATTTTGCCGCTGGTCGTCTTCGGCACGTGTTTGACCGGTAGCACATGAACGACGTTCAGTCCCATCGCGTCAAGCACAAGCCGGCGTACATGTTCGATTATCGGCACGAATTCGTCCGCCTGCTTTTTGAAATAAACGAAAATCACAAGATCCTCAGTGCCCGTTTCCGGATTGTAGACGCCGCAGGCGACGTACTGGTTCAGCTTATCTTCCCCGACGCTGCGCAAAATCGCCTTTTCGATATCGTGCGGGAAATAGTTGATGCCGCCGATGATAATCATCTCTTTGACCCGGCCTACGATCGTCAGCCTTCCGTTATGCATAAAACCGAGATCCTGCGTATCCAGCCACCCGCCCGGCGAAATCAGCGAGCGTGTCGTCTCCTCATTGCGATAGTACCCTGCCGTAACGCTGCTGCCTCTGATTTCGATATGGCCTACGACATCCTCTCCCAGCGCATTGCCGCTGCCGTCCGTAATCCGTACCTCCGTATGGGCAAACGGAAATCCGCAGTCGACAAAGTCGACCGCGTTCGCCGAATCGGGCCGGACAAAAAGGACCGCTCGTCCTGCCGCAATCTGCGTTCGATCCAAGGTATGGGTGATGATTTCGTTTTCCGCAGCGGGACACAACGTCACGATAAGCGTCCCTTCGGCAAGCCCAAAGCCCGGGCTGATCGCCGACTCGCGCAGCCCCCACTCGCCGAGCGTGCGCGTAAACTCGTCGCAAAGCGCAGCCGAGATCGGCTCCGCCCCGTTCATAATCACCTTGACGCAGCTGAGATCCCACCCTTCGGACTGCGCCGTTTCCCTTTTGAACCGCTTCAGGAAATGACGGTAGCCGAAGTTTGGAGATCCGAGCACGGTAGGCCGGTATTTATTCACCGCCGACATCCAAATGACCGGATTCCAGACGAAGGTGTTCGTCGGAATGCGGTATTGATCGACGCCGGCAACGACAGGCAGCAGGTGGAACGCGATCATGCCGAAATCGTGGGTGATCGGCTTCCAGCTTAGGAAAGAGTCCGTTTCATCCACGTCCAGGTAATGAATCGTATCGTAAATGTTGCTGAGCAAATTCTCGTGAGTAAGCACGACGCCTTTGGGAAATCCGGTCGAACCGGATGAGAATTGAATAAAAGCGATCGTTTGCGGACCGATTTCGGGATAGACGCATTCGCGGCCGCCCGTATCGATGCGGTCCGGATAAATCAGGCGGGAAGACATCTCCGAGAAGGCCATCCTTTGCTCCGGAGAGACGGCGTAAGATTCCAACTTGCCTTGCAGCTTCTCCGTATCCGCAGCCATCCACGGGTGCTCCAGCACCTGCCATACGGCAAACACCTTTAGCGCATCGTCATGGTTGTCGCCGACGGAAAGCGGAATCGGGATGATGCCTCCGAGCAGGCATGCCCAATAACCGATCGCGAAGGCGCGCGACGATTCGAATTGAAGCACCAGCTCGTCCCCGGCCCTTACACCGGCCGCCTGATAAGCGGCGAGACAGCGACTGGCCTCCGCCAGCAGCTCGGAGTAGGAAAGGAAATCCCGCTCCTGAGAGCTGTTCAGAAAATGGATCCCGCACGTTCTCCGGGCATTGTCCCGAAGGGCTTCGGTCAATGTCGTATATTTGTTCATAGGAGCCTCCCAAAAAACACGGCTTAAGGCCGGCGATATTTGCGCATGCCGTGGCCTGCAATCATAACTTGCTGCACTTGCGACGTACCTTCGATAATTTCCAATATTTTCGATTCGCGGAAAAGCCGCTCCACCGGATATTCGTTCCAACAGCCGTTTCCGCCGAATACCTGCACCGCATCCGAAGCAACCTGCAGTGCCGTTTTGGAGCTGAAATATTTGGCGATGTTCACTTCCATCACCGCATCGTCGTCTCCGGACAACCGCATTCGTCCGCTTCGCTCGCACAGCGCTCTCGCCGCATGAACCCGCGTCACGCTGTCGGCGATTATACCCTGGATGAGCTGGAACTCTCCGATTTTCCGGCCGAACTGCTCCCGCTCTCGCGCATAACCCACCATTTCTTCAAGCGCGGCTTGACCGATCGCCACCCCCGCCCAGGCAATGCTGTACCGCCCGTAAAACAAAGCGGTGTTCGCAACGAAGCTGAAGCCGGTTCCCGGGCGTCCCACCATATTTTCGGCCGGCACTTCCACGTTCTCGAAGATCACCTCGGCCATATGCGCAGCGCGGTTGCCAAGCAGACCGCTCATCGGTTTCACCGACAAGCCCGGCATCGAACGTTCGGCCAGAAACGCGCTCACCTTATCGCCGTCCGAAGCGAATACAAGAAACAGATCGGCGATGGCGGCGAAGGAGATCCATTTTTTTCTGCCGTTCAGTACGTAAACGTCCCCTTGCTTCCGGGAGCTTGTCGTGACCGAGGTGGCATCGGTGCCGACCCCCGGCTCGGACAAAGCAAAACAGGCGATGCGGCTGCCCCGGGCCATATCCGGCAGGAACCGCTCGCGCTGCGCTTGGGTTCCCAGCCTGACCAGCGTTTCGCCCACAAGCGAGGTATGCACCGTGAGCAGGGCGCGGGTGGAGCAGCACGCTTTGCCGATGATTTCCGTAAGCGCCCCGTAACGGAGCGGATCCAGTCCGAGTCCGCCGTATTCGGCGGGAATGGCGGCGCCGAGCAGCCCCCGGGAGGCGAGGCCGTCGATGACTTCTCTCGGCAGCGATTCCTGCCGGTCGAACTGCCCGGCCTGCGGCCGGATGACCGCCTCGGCATACTCTCTCGCCGCCTCGAGAACGTATTCCTCGCGCGCTTCAGACATTGGCGGCGCTCCTGATCCTGCCGATCAAGGCAATCATCCGGTCCACGGAGCAAAAATTAACGAGCGTGATGTCCTCATCCGGCACCTGGACGTCGAACTTGTTTTCAATGAAATCGAGCAGACGTACGGCGAAAATGGAAGTGACGAATCCTTTTTCAAAAATATTGTCGGAGTCGCCGAGCTCGTCGGCATCCTTGAACGCGCTCATGTTTTGCTCAATAAACTTGCGAATGACGGAGCGCGCTTCGCTCTCTATGTGCATCATCGATACCATCCTTTTACTTTCGAATGTTTTCCAAATAACGGACCTTTATGTAGGGAGGATACTCCTGAATGTCGGTCAGGTCGTTCTCGAACAAAATGACATCGTTTACCCGGCTCGCTTCCTTGAAGCCTGCGAACTGATAAGTCATCAGCATCGGCCGGTTGCGCTCCGTGCGGCGAAAATCCGCCTGCAGCCTTTTGCCCTCGGCCTTGGCCTCCTTCATCAGAAAGGTCAGCAGCACCGAGCCGACGCCCCTGGCGACCGTACGGCATGACATGAGCAGCAGCCGGATGATCCAGACGTCCTCCACCGCTTCCACCAGGACGAGGCCGATTTTTCCGTAAGAGCCATATTTGTCCGTCAGCTCGCAAATCCACAAGCGATGCTTCGGGGAAATCATCAGCCCCCTCAGCTCGTCGTAGCCGTAGGGAATGCCGGTGGAATTGAGCTGGTTGGTTCGCACGGTCAGCTCCGCTGCACGCTGCAAATCGTCCTCCCGCGCCACGGAGACGGTAAATTCCATATTCAGACCGGCCAAAAATTCCGAAGTGGGGCCTTCGTATTCTTCCTCCTCCGCCTTGCGTTTCTGGTCCTCGAGATACATCTGCCGGCGCCGGGCGCTGTCCTCGGTGATGAACTTCGGATTCAGGCGGGGCCAGGCGAGCATATCGTTATATTCGGCCGAGTCGACGACGGTTACCTCCGGATATACGGACTTGACCTCGTCCCGCTCGAAAGCCTGGTCATCCAGGAAAAGAATCGTGTCCATCCCGATGTTCAGCTCCCGCTGAATGGCTGCAATCGATGCGGATTTGGCGTTCCAGCCGATTTGCGGATACAGGAAGTATTCATCGAGACCGAACGTTTTCAATTGCGACATCGCATCGTCATAGCTGTTTTTGCTGGCGATGGACAGCAGAATGCCGCGCGCGTCCAGCGTTTGTACGATATGCGCAATGCCCGGCTTCAGACGAACCTGATCGCCCTCGGCCAGGATGCCGTCCCACATCGTATTGTCCAAATCCCAAACGACACATTTGATTTCCTTCAAATCGAACCCCTCCTCAAAACGCGCTTCTAATACATGTTAAAACCGCGTCCGCTCTTTCGCCCGTACAATCCCGCGTCGACCATCTGCCTGAGCAGAGGACAGCAGCGGAACTTCGGGTCCTGGTAATTTTGATAAAGCACTTCCAGCGAACGGACGACCGTATCGAGCCCGATCAAATCCGCTGTTTCGAGCGGTCCCATCCTGTGACCGTACCCCTGCTTGAAAATGGCGTCGATCTGCGCCGGCTCGGCCACGCGATCCTGAACGAGAAACGCCGCTTCGTTCATAAACAGATGGGAAAGGCGGTTGGCCACGAAACCGGGGAAATCGTTCACCAAGATGGCCGTCTTGTTCATGCTGCGCAGCAAGCTTTCGGAGGCTGCGATCGTCTCCTCCGACGTATGGAAGCCGCGCACCGTCTCGACCGCCTCCTTGAGCGGAACCGGATTCATGAAATGCATGCCGATCACGCGCTCGGGACGCGGCATCAGCGCCGCCAATTTCGTAATCGAGATGCAGCTCGTATTGACGGCAAAGAACGCTTCCGCGGAACAAACCCCGCTTAATTCCTTATACACCGCGCTTTTGACTTCCCAGTCCTCCGTCACGTTTTCAATGACCCAATCGGCCTGTCCAAAACCTTCGTATGTATCCGTGAACGTAATCCGGCCGACGATGTCAGCCGCGTTCCATTCCTGAAGCTCCGGGGACACCATGCGGTAGCTCCGCACGTTTCTGCGCATGATAGCAGGCGCCTCCGACAAAACGCCGGGGTCGACATCCTTCAAAATGACGTCGTATCCGTAATGCGCCGCCGTTGCGGCTACATCGACGCCCATCACACCCGCTCCAACCACTGCAACCACCGTCATCTCGCAACTCCCGCTTTCGTCCGATAATCTTTACTTCCGGTTCAGCACAAGGATGGCTCCGCCATACCCGATCACGGCCCAGATGGTCAGAATGATGTAATGCTTGGCATCGACGGCGAAGGTGGAGGCCGCCATGGAAGCGCGGATGACCTCGGCCATCGAATAAAGCGGCAGCACGCTGTGCAGCGCTTGCAGCCATTCCGGAAGGCGTTCCATCGGAAAGTTGATCGGCGAGAACATGAGAGCCCCGAAGATCAGCACCTGGGAAAGAGCCATCGAGCCTTGCGGCGGCAAGCCGTAGGAAAATCCGTAGCCGACGCCGATCGAGGTGAGCGCCGTGAGCAGCATGGCCGGAATGATCGTCCACGATATGTCATACCCGGGATGAAAAATGAAATGGGCGCAAAGCGACGCCAGCACGATGCCGGGAATCGTGATAAGCAGCCAGATCAGCGTATCGGCCGACATAATCACCGCGCGGTTCACGGGCCATGTGCGGACGAAATCGATATAACCTTCGACTTTCGCGCTGGCGATCTGCTGCGGCAATATGACAAGCCCCGTCAATATCAAAATAATCGTCGGCGCCCCGGTGGCCAGGAATAAAACCGTGTGCGGGTCGGGATTATCGAACAAATAGGTGAAACCGATGACGATACCGAGCGAAATCATGATTTGGATGATGGCGAAAAACACCAGATGCCCGGCGCTCCGCAAAAACTGCAATTGAAAAACGTAGCCGAACTGCTTCCACACATTCATTGGGGCTGCCCCTCCTTCTCCTCGGTGAGCTGCACATAGACGTCTTCGAGGGTCGTCGGGGATAACGAATAATCGATAAAGCTGCCCTGATTGACCCGTTCGCCCGCCCAATCGATCGCCACAGTTACCGCCCCCTGCTCCAGTGCATACGTTACGCGCTCCCCGGTCCGATGAGCGGATAGCGCCCAGCCCGGCGTTTCGATCGGATCGTTTGTTGCGAGGCTTGCCTCAAGGCGAAGATGGCTGCTGAACGAACGCTTCACCTCGGAAGGGGTTCCGAGCGCCAAAAACTTGCCTTTATGTAAAATAGCGACGCGGTCCACCGCCTTCTCGGCTTCGAGCACATTATGCGTTACCAGGATGACCGAACTTCCGTTGTCGGTCAGCTTGCGGATCTCGCCCCAAAGATAACGGCGCCGCACAGGATCGACATCGTTCGTCGGCTCGTCCAGGATGACCACCTTGCCCGGAGTGACCACCGCCATGCAAAAAGCCGTCAACCTGCGAACGCCGCCCGACAGGTGCATGCCCTCCTTGTTCGCCCAACTGCCGATATCGAGCGCCTCAAACAGCTGCTTCATCCGCCGGGATACATCTTCGGGACGCCCTCCGCGCATTTTGCCCATAATCGATACGGCCTGCGTCGGCGTCAGGCTTCCGAGCGGCAATTGCGATTGCGGCTGCACCGAGCAAAGCGTTCTCGCTCTGACCGGGTCTTTCGCCACCGACTTTCCCATCAGCAAAATTTCCCCGCTGGTCGGCGTGGTCAGTCCTACGGCCTGGTTCATCAGCGTCGTTTTGCCGGCTCCGTTGTGGCCGAGGAGCCCCATAATCTCGCCTTCCTTGATGGACAAGCTGAGATTGTCGTTTGCTACGGTCTCTGTTTTTTTCGGACCGGAGTAAACTTTGGTGACCCCGTTGAATTCCAATATCATGCTGCACCTCCGATAGGATATGTTTTATGATTATGAAACATCGCAGCACTAACGCTTCACAGCATAGACGCTTTTATGCATAGACGTTTCCTAGCGTTTAAGCGCGTAAGCGTCAGCGCATAGATGTATCATGACGACGCCATAGTTGCTTTGATTCGCCGCAGCAGGGCAGGGCGTCATCGCTGCATGGTCGTTGCCGCATAGAGGTCTTGGTGTGTCGGTTCTGCATCAGTTCGTTGGCCTGATTTACTTTTCATTTGGACATGATGCGGAAAGCTCGTTGGCGCATTCGGGTCTGGACGCGGTGAGGGGTATAAAGCTTGAATGTCGGTTCGGGGATGATGTCGGGAATTGCTTCCCACGATTTGTAGTGTTGTCTTCCGTACTAATTGGGAATTATATCCATGGCGTTCTTCCTCTTATAAGTTAACATGCGATCCATTGTATCTCAAGTTAATAATTTGCAAATTTAACGCTTTGCTTTCATCCCGAGTATTGTGCTGCAGGAAAAACATCCGGTTTGAGACTGCATGCCAACGCACCGCCAAGGAAAAAAAGCAGCCCGCGAATAACGGGCTGCCGCTGTGAACTGCACGCGAATTAACATGATCTTAATTGGCCTTGGAAAATTTCATCCGGTCCAGGTTGCCTACATACATGAGGCTGGTTGTCGTCGAACCTTTGAAAACGACGCAAATCGTCGCCTTGCCGGTCACGAGCTGATCCAGGCGGACGCCGGCCGTTTTGTACGTCCCCCAGCCGCTGCCCGTATTCGGCAGGGCCAGCACGCCGATGACCGGACCGTCTTTGTCGTTCAATCGGATTTCCGCTTTGACGTCAGCCGGCGCTTTTTGCGAAGGCGCGTCGTACACCATCTCCACGTAATTTTTGCCCTTGGTCCCGAAATCGACATTTTGATACGTCATCCAGGCGCCGTTGAACGTATTGGCGACGACCGTTCCGCCGTTGTTCGCTTCCGTCTTTAACGGCTTGCTGTTAAATGTGTTGAGGTCGGGCGACCACGCTGTGTATGCCTCAAGCTCTACCGTCACATCGGCTTCCGGCTGCTGCGCGCTTAATGAAAAGCTCGCGTTGTCAAAATTGCCGATGTATTTGTATGTCGCAGTGCCCGTACCTGTAAGCACAAGGTACACATCTTGAATACCGGTGACGGTTTGGGTCAATGCTCCCGTCGCAGTTTTGTAGGTGCTCCAATTGTTCGCAGTCGGCGGCGTGGCAATCTTTCCGACCAACGTGCCGTTCACTCCGCCCAGGCGGACTTCAACCGTCGCGTCGGCCGGACAGCTTGCGGTGTTGCCGGAATACTCGACGGTGAATTGATTGACGCCCTCGCTGCCGAAATCCATCCGCTTGTACGCGAGCCATGCGCCGCTGAACGTATTGGCGACCTGCTGGCCGCTTTTTCCGTTTTCCGTCTTCAACGGGCCATTGTTCTGCGGATTGAGGGCCGTCGTCCATTCGTCGTATTTCTCCAGCTCCAGCTTGGCAAAATCCGTTCTAACCCCGCGATATTCCAAGGTAAAGCTGTCGAGGTTGCCCACATAAGGATGATTGGTATCCGCACTTCCCTTCAGCACCAGGTAGACATCCTGCTTGCCGGTGACCGTTGTCGTCAGATCCGCTTCCGCGGATTTATACGTTCCCCAGTCGTTGCCCGTTTGGGTCAGATTGACCGTCCCGACGAGAATGCCGGCAATGCCGCCCAATCGGATTTCTGCGGCGGCGTCCGCAGGCGTCTTCTGCACCGGTGCATCGTAGACAACCGTCATATGATTTTTCCCTTTCGTGCCGAAATCGACCGCTTTGTAGGAAAGCCATGCACCGCTAAACGTGTTCGCGACAACTTGCCCGCCGTTATTGGGCTCCACCCTGAGCGCGCCGCCCTTGGTCGGATGAACTGCCGCGGTCCATTCGGACTTGTTTTCAAACTCGACGGTCACTTTATCCGGCTCCGGCTGTCCGCCGCCGGGGTTTTCCGGCGCCTTGTAGGAAAAGCCCGCATTGTCGAAATTGCCGATATATTTGTAAGTCGCATCGGTAGACCCTGTAAACACAAAGTAGATATCTTGAACTCCGGTTATCGTTTGGGTCAATGGGCCGGTTGCCGTTTTGTAGGTGGTCCAGCCGCTTGCTGTCGGGGGCGTGGCGATCTTGCCGATGAGCAGACCGTCCACTCCGCCGAGACGAATTTCCACAGCCGCGTCGGCTGCGCAATTCGCGGTGTTGCCCGAATACTCGATGGACAGCTGGTTGACCCCTTCGCTGCCGAAGTCCATCCCTTTGTACGCAAGCCATGCGCCGCTGAACGTATTGGCGACCTGCTGGCCGCTTTTTCCGTTTTCCGTCTTCAGCGGGCCGTTGTTCTGCGGATTGACGGCGGTTGACCAATCGTCATATTTCTCCAGTTCCAACAGAGCAAAGTCGTTTCTGATCTTCTGGTATTCGAAAGATAAACGGTCGAAGTTGCCGATGTAAGGAAGCGAGCTCGTCGTGCTGCCTTTCATGACCACATACAGCTTTTGCTTGCCGGTTACCGTTTTGCTCAGTTGGGTTTTGGCTGTTTTGTAGGTTCCCCAGGCGCTGCCCGTATTCGGCAGGTCCACGGTGCCGATCAGCTCGCCGTCGACGGCGTTTAACCTGATCTCCAGCTTGCTGCCCGCAGGCGCTCTATTCGTCGGCGCATCGTATTCCACCGTGATCTTATTTGCGCCCTGAGTACCGAAATCAAAGTTGTCAAAAGCAAGCCATGCTCCGTTAAACGTGTTGGCGACAACCGTTCCGCTGTTGCCCGCTTCCGTACTTAACGGTTTGTTGTTAAACGTGTTGACCGCAGACGTCCATTCCGTCCGGTTTTCGAACTCCAACGTCAAATCGGGTTCACCCGGCTGTTCATTGCCGGGATCGTCCGGTTCCTCCGGCTCCGGTTTCACTACCGGCAGCGGCAGCGGTTCAGGGAGAGGCTCCGGCGCCGGCGGCGGCGGATCGGATGGAGCTCCGGTTTCCGGCTTCGAAACGATCGGTTCCGCAAGCCAAAGCGAATCGTAGATGTTGCCGTTATAGCGGTCGACCAGGTACACGTTCATCTGATATTTGCTCGCATTGACGTTAAACAGCTGGGAAAGCTCGAAGCTTCCGACTTGCACGGGCACCGCGTTGGACATCAACGCCTGCTCGTTGCCGTCCATCAATTGGAAAACGGCGGTGGCCGAATCGCTGTAATTTCCTTTCAACGTGCCGGTTACATCGACCGTCATGTTGCCGCTGCGGTTCACATCGGCTTTCAGATCGAAAACATCCCACCGAATGTCCGAGGTATATGCCGCATTCGAAAGCAGCGCTTCACCGGATGTACGGTACAAGCTTTCATTCGCCTTCACGCGGACTTGCACCTTGCCTGCTTCATAGTCAAGCGGACCGACCGTCTGCGGATTGGAAGTGGCGGGCTTCCATTTCAAGCCTCCATCCGTGCTGTATTCATAGTCGGCCGCCTGCTCGATGCCGGGAACAAAAGTCCAGCCGAACGTGTTGGCCTTATCGTCGACAACGGGTTCCGTCGGAGCGGCCGGCTTCGCCATTTCCCCAACCGCTTCGAGGCTGAATTCGAAGGCGATGTCCGAGCTTGAAGCGTTCGCCTGATGAACCTCGGCGCTTAAGACATTGGTGCCTTTCACCAGATAGGCCGGATCAACGATAAACGTAATGCGGTCCCGCTCATCGTTTACCGTCGCATTCGCATAGGTGCCGTACTTCACTTCCCCTGCCGGCATATTGGTCCGGAACACCTCATGACCGTTCAGATACACAACCGCTCCGTCGTCGCGGATCAGGCCGGCATCAAGTTCATGAATACCGTTTACGTCAGCCACTTCGAACGTTTTGCGGAAATAGGTGGTCGGGTATTTGTTGCCCGCATCCGGACCGTAGCTGACCTTGGTTTGTACTTTCCCGGTGCTGTCATACCCGAGCATGGCGGGACCGGATGCCCAGCCGCTGTCGTCGTAGCCGAGGCTTGTCCAGCCGTCCCCCGCATACTGGCCTTTGTCGAAATATTTCCACTCCGACTGCTCGGCAATGAGCGCCTGACGGCCGTATGCGTTGTCCACATCCGCGGTAAAACTAAGCGTAGGCGGCGCGGCGCCGGCGGCGGCTCCCCAGCTTGTGTTCGGCGTGGAATCCATTTCGAATTCGAGCGTGCCGCCCGACATAATATCCGCGTATTTGATCCAGGCCTGGTTGAAATTCGTTCCGTTCAGCTGCGCCGATTTGATGAAACGGTTTTTGCTGGAAACGTTATTCGCCTTGATCGTGAACGTTTTTCCGTTGTCCAGATGCAGCTTCACCTCGGAGAAAATCGGCGAGCCGATCAGGAAATACGCTTCCCCCGGAGTTCCCGGGAACAGCCCCATCGCACTGTACACAAACCACGAGGACATGCCTCCGGCGTCATCGTCCATCGACGGCAAATATCCTTCCGGATCGTCGCGGTAAACGCGGGATTTGATCTCGTATTTGTATGGACCGTGGTTATGGTATCTTTGGGCGACCTTTTCCGTCGTAAACTGTCTTACGTAATATTGGGTCAAGTAAGGGTACCCCAAATAGTTGAACAAATAGGGTACATGCAGGTCAGGTTCGTTAATAGCCATATACTCATTGATTTCGAAAAAACGCTGCAGCTCCTTCGCCATCGCCTTTTTGCCGCCCATGAGCTGAGCCAGTCCGTTAATATCCTGCGGAGCGGACCAGCGGTATGTCCACAGGTTGCCTTGGTAGGCATATTTGTCTACCGCCAAAACATCCCCTTTGGCTACGGTGTATCCGTTTGGCGTAAAGAAGCCGCGTCTCGTGCCCTCCTCGTCCACCTGCTTCGGATTCCACAGCTTTTTGTAAGACAACGCGAGATCTTTGTATTTCTCGTACGCAGCCCGGTCTCCGATCAATTCGGCGAGCTTCATCGGAAAAGATGCGCTGTTCGCCTTCTCCAGCTTGCCGGAAATTTCTCCATCGCTGATGGAGAAATTGTCCGCATCGATGGCCATTCCTTTCAGCGCTTTGTATACGTCGAAATTCGTAAAGCCTTTCGAGTAAGCATCGAGGATAACGGCTCCGTTAAATTCGTTCCTGACGGTCGGGCTCGGCCAGTATCCTTCGCCCCACTGCGTATAGGAGCCTCGGGTACCGTACAGATCTACCAGCGACTTCACCATGTTTTCGAACTTTTTAGGCTCAAGCAGCGAAAACAACGAATATTTGCGGAAGTCGTCCCATGTGGTCCAGCCGTTGTAGTACTCGAAGTCATCGCCAAATTCCGACGTTTGGCGTATCGTGTTCTCGTCCCTGCCTGCCTTGAACGTGCCGCTGGAGCTGGTCACGTTGTTCGGATGCAGGAAGGAGTGGTACAGCTGCGTATAAAAAATCCGCTTGTTCGTCTCGTCCGCATCGGTGATTTCCACTTTGTTCAGCAGCTCGCTCCAGGTGTTTCTCGCACGGGTATGCTGCGCGTCGAAATCCCACCCCGCAATATCGTGATCGCGCTCGTATTTGGCCTGCTCCACGCTGATCGGCGAGAGGCCTACTTTCGCCTGGATCACCTTGCCCTGTTTCGTATTGAAATTCACCCACACGCCGCTGTTCGAGCCGTTGCGTTTGGGCTCCGCCCCGACCGCATCGCCCTGCCAGGAGCTGTAGGAATTAAAATCATGATCGAACTGGATCGAGTAATACATGGTGTAATATCCATGACCGCACACATTTTTCGATTGGATCATACCCGAAATCTCGCTGTTGTTTTCCACGGTCAGATTGGCATCCACCATACCGGCATACGAATTGGAGAGATCGATCAGTACCGAGCCTGTATCGGTTTCCGGAAAGGTGTACCGGTGAAAGCCGACATTGCGCGATGCGGTCAGCTCGACGCCGATGCCCGAGGCCAGCTTCACGCCGTAATAGCCGGGAGAAGCCTGCTCGCTGTTTTTGTCGTACTGCTGCTTGTATTCGCTGCTGTTTTTCGTAAAGGAGCGGGTTTCCGGCATCATCAGGATGTTCCCGCCGCCGCCGCTGCAGCCAACGCCGCTAAACCGCAAATGCGAAAATCCCTTTAAAAATTTGTCCTGATAGTAGTATCCGCTGAAAGCTCCGCCATCGCTGTCCGGGCCCAGTGCAACGAGGCCGAACGGCGTCGTCGGTCCCGGGTTCGTCTGCCCGTTGTCGCCCATCGTGTTGATAAACGGATCGACATAATCTACAGGCGCCAGGTTCGTTGCCGGATATGCCGGCAGCTTATCGGAGTCCACCCCGTAAATCTCCAATTCATATAATCGCACCGTCGTTCCTTCGTCAGCCGCCTTATCGACGTAAAACCGGATGTACCGGGAAGAGAATGCCGGAACATAACGCTCTACGATCGACTGCACGTTATCTTTGACGGTATCGACATCCTCCCACGTTTGTCCGTCGCTGCTTTTTTGCAGCCGAAAGCTTTTCGTGTTCCAGAACGGGCTGTTCGCGGATTCGTTGATCGCGGCGTTTTTTACAACCCACCGGTTAATGTTATAGACCTGGCCCAAATCGAGCTTCAGCCACTTTTTGGCGGTGCTTGAATTGTCGCACCATTTCGTATCGTTTTTCCCGTCAACCGCATAACGCGCGCCCTCGTTGCCGTTGCATTGTCCCGAAGCGGTTGCGGCCGCGTTCAGCGCCACATTTCGGGTCTCCGCCGTCTGCAAAGCGGGATCGGAGGCTGCCGAAGCAGTCTCCAAGGTCAGAGGCGTCAGCAGGCTGAACGATATCAAACCCGTCATAACGACGGAAATAAGCTTTTTCCACATTGCGCTTGAATCCTCCTGCCCTCGTTTTATAAAGAACCGTTCCTCAGCAGCCGGTCGATCATGGCCGCCACTTCAGCCCGGGTAACGGGTTGCTTCGGATTAAAACGAACGCCGTCGCCCTCCATAAGTCCCTTCGACCAAGCTTCGTTTACCGCCGTTTTGGCCCAATCGGAGATCTCGTTCATATCCGCAAAAGAAGGCTCGTCCTTACCCGACTTGATCACGCCGAACCGGGATGACGCCTGGACAAGCGCCACCGCCGCCTCTTCGCGCGTCATCGTATCGCTTGGACGGAACGCTCCGTTATAGCCGGATACGATGCCGAGAGCCGCCGCTTTTACGATATGATCCGTGTAGTATTGTTTGCCCGGTACATCGGAGAACGGGTTCGCCGCAGCTTCCGGCAGCGGGCCGCCCTTCCAGCCGAGCGAACGCATGATCAAGGTGACGAACTCCGCCCGGGTGATGCTGCGATTCGGCTCGTAACGCCTGTCGTCTACGCCTTCCACGATATGTTTGGCTGCGAGCGACCGAACCGGTTTGTCCGCCCAATGTCCCGCCAAATCGGCAAAAGCCTTGTTGTATTCGAGAATCGTATAATACGAGAAGTGCTTCGCCGTGAAGGTGAAAACTCCCTTATCCAAAGTGCCGCCGACATATTCGGCTTTATCTCCGTTCACATAGTAGACGCCGGCCAAATCCGAGGAAATGGCTTTCTGCTGAGCTTCCGTCAATTTGACGGACACAACTGCCGGTTTGTCCAACTGATGAATTTCGGTGACCTTGTCGCCGGCGATCAGTTGAATGACAACGGAAAGCACCAGTCCGGTCGGCACGTAGTCGGAATCTTTCAGAATCAATCCGCCGATCAGACTTCTTGCTTCCGCGCTCATCACCGTGTTCAGATCGATGCGAATCCGCGACTGTTCATCCGCAGCCGAAATGAAGCCTGCCGGGAAACGGACCGAATGATTGTCGGATGCGATAATAAGGTCCACTCCGTTATCCTTGAGATCCTTTAGCGATTTCGCGGAAAAATCGAGAGATAAAGCGGATTCGCCCGTCTGTGCGGGCAATTGAATGATTACTGCGCCCTTCGCTTGCTGCATGGCTTGAGACAGTGTATCGGAGCCGACTATGTACCGACCTTCCTTGTTTACTTCAGGCTGTACGATGGAACCGTCCGCCTTGCCGGCAGTGGACGGAATGTTTGCCGCATCTGCAGATGCGGCTGCGTTCCCCGTACCCGAGCCGTGCGAATTTCCGCCGCTGCCCGAATCCGAATCTCCACTGCCACCGCTGTCGCCTCCGCCGCCCGGAGTCGTTCCTCCGCCGCCCGGAGTCGTACCTCCACCGCCGGGATTCGTACCTCCGTCACCCGGATTCGTTCCTCCGCCGCCGGGATTCGTTCCTCCACCGCCTGGAGACTCTCCCCCTCCGCCGGGATTCGTGCTCACTCCGATCGAAAATGTTTTGGTTTCCGCCCCATTTTTAGTGCCGGCGACGACCTTATAAACGCCGTTCGGGGCATCGTCTTCATTGGCCGGAATGGATACCGTAGACGTATAGCTGCCCATCGAAGGCGTCAAAGAATCGATATAAAAAACCGTTAGATTGGGACGTACGATCTTCACCGTAACTTCGTCCGTATCGCTTGCAACCGTCCCCGAAAGTGTGATTTTACCGCCGCGCTGCGCTTCATTCGCGCTCAGGCTCAGCGTAAATTGAGCGGCTGCGCGTGCGGAAACCGGCGAGAGCACGAAAAGCAAAGCCAGCATGGCCGCCACATATTTTTTCACCTTATCCACTCCTTCTCTCTCTGCCGATGCATTACTGGAATACGACAGGTCTCGCCAGCTGGACCGGTATCGTAAGATCGCTGTTAAATTGATCCATAATAAATACTTTCACCTTATAGTCCGCACCGGTTACATTAAAATATTGGGTAAACGTCAGCTTGTTTTGCTTCATGGGGACGGCGTTAATGAGAACCGGCCGGTCTCCGTCAAGCAGCTCAAATACCGTGTAAACGTCGCCGCTGTAATCGGCCACAGGCTCCAGCGACACGTCGATCTGCAGCTTGTCGCCGCGCTTCATTTCCCCGGATATTTTGTACGTATCCTTAATATGGTTCACGGTGAACGGCAAGTCCGAAGCAAGCGGCTGACCGGCGGCTCTTCCCGAAGCGGCATCGGCTTTCACGCGAACTTTTACCGCTCCCGCAGCATAATCGAAATCTCCCACCGGCTGCGGATTCGCCGCTGCGGGCTGCCATGTCGCTCCGCCATCTACGCTGTATTCATAGTCAGACGGCGAGGAATACCCGGAAACGTTCGTCCAGCCGAACGTGTTATGACCGTCGTCCACTACCGGAGCGGTCGGCGCAGCCGGCACGCTTCCCGAAGTGCTTGCGACGCTGGCGGCGGAATTGTCCCGCTTGTCGACAGCTTTGACGATGAACTCGTAGGTTTCGCCGGGAAGCGTGTCCGCCACGGTATACCGGTAGCTCGTTTGACCCTTAACCGCCGGCATATATGCGCTCCAGTTCATCCCCAGCTTTCCGCTCGTTTCATAAATTCTAAAACCGCGGACCTCGTCGTCTGCACTTGAGGATTTCGGCGCGTTCCAATCGAGAACCGCTTTGCCATCCCCCGTTTTGCCCACCGTCAATTGTTCGACCGGCTGCGGCTTGCCGTCCGTTCTGACGATTGTATACTTATCGAACGGCTCAGCCTCGCCGGACCTGTAAGATTCGATCGTAATGCTGTTTTCCGTCATGCGGATGCCTGAATAAATCGCTTTTTTCGGTTGTTCGAACACCGCTGCATAATACCGGTCCACGCCTTCCTGGAGATCGTAAAATTTTGTGGCGGCCGAGTTATTGATCATATACAGCGTGCCGTCCGGATTCAGCGGATTATTATTCTCATCCCTCTTGATATCCGCTACCGGCGCGTCGTTGTACATTTGATAAGATCTCATGAACGTATGGTCATGCCCTTGCAAAACGACATCGATCCCCAGCTCGTCGAAGACGGGGTAGAGCATTTTTCTCATATCTTGAATATCTTTCTCGAGCGCGTGGTTGCCGAGCGAATAAATCGCCTTATGAAAAGCGACGATTTTCCACTTCTTGTCGGTCTCGGCCACTTCTTTCTTCAGCCATTCCACCTGCTGCCGGAACGATTCCTTCTGCCGGTCGTCCCAACCGATATCCATCGTGTTGAGCACCATGATGTGCGCGTCGCCGTAGTCGTACGAATAAACGCTGCCCGGAGGCAAAGGATTTTTAATGGAATCGTTCGGATAATTAAAATGGTAATAATAGTTGTCGTTGTACGGCCCTTCGTGGTTCCCTACCGCAGCCATGATGGGCAGCTTCATGAACATGTCCTGCGGTTTTCCGAAATAATCGAGCCACTGGGATTCGAGGGAGCCGGCATCGACCTGGTCGCCGGTCATCACCATGAACTTGGCATTCGGGTAATGCTGAAGCCCTTGCTTCAGCGTGTTTGCGAAAACCTCATAATCGTTCGAATTGGAGCCCTGCGAGTCCGTCATATACAGGAACTCGTATTTGTTCTCGTTCTCCGCCTCCGTCGTAAAGCTGCCGACGCCGCTCCAGTTGCCGTCGCTTCCGACCCGGAATTTATAGGCGGTTCCCGGGGTCAGACCCGAAGCCAGCACCTTGTGGCTGATAAAGGAACCGGTGGTCTCGTTTGTGATTTTCAGGTTCAGCACCTTGGTTTCTTCCGGCTTGCCCACGAAACGTTTCACTGCGGACGTGCCGAATTCCTTATCGGCTTCCACCACCTCGACGATGCTGTCTTTGGCATTCGCCGGCGCGTTTTGCGGATTTTCGTAACTCGTATACCAGGCGAACGAGCGGTTCGTTTTCGGGCTTCCATAAAACGACATCGCGATCGCCATCGGCGAATAATTCACCAATTCCGGCACGTTGAAGTTAAAGCCGGCTACGGACGTGCCGTTCACAGATTGCAAGGCGGCTTGTCCGTCGTAGGAAACTTTTACTTTTTGACGGGGCTTAATGGCGGTGGCCAAATTCAGCTTCAGGACAGACGGGGTGCCGCCCTGCTCCACGCTTTGTACTCCGATGGACTGACTGTCGGCCGTCACCGTCAGGTGCGATGCTAACGCAGTTGGAAGTGCGTTCAAATCGGCAGCCATAGTCAAAGAAACGCTGGAGCCGTCATCGGCAATGCGGCCCGCTATCGGACCCGCGTAATTTTTCGGCAGGAAAAACGCGCCGGCGGGTACAATGGCCTTAGCCATTGTAGGCGTAGACCAGCGCAAATACAGATTCGAGCCGCCGAAATCTTCGAAGTATTCGATTTTAAAATTGTACTTCTTGCCGCCTTCCAGTTGGACGGCATTGCTGACCTGCTCCTTGTCCCAATCGTTCACCCAATGATCGATGACCGGCTTATCGTCAATCCATAAGCGGAATCCGTTATCCCCGATCATGTAGAACGTATATGCATCCGTTTGCGGAGGCATGATCTGGCCAGTCCAGCGGACATTGGCATGGTCCTCCTCGCCTGTAAAGGCTCGCAGCGTGCCGTTCAGATCCGCGAAATTAATCTGCGAATCGATCACCGTCGCTTTATACTCTCCAAAATCAAAGCTGCTTGTGCCCTTGTAATATTCGCCAAGCAATCCCTGAGCTGCACCCTGCGGCGACGAACCGGGTGCGTCTGCGAAATAACCGTAGGCCTGAAACTCATAAATATTGGCGGTATACCGACCGGTCGACGAATCCGGCGCGCCCGGGTTGGTAATGTTCAGCTTGAAATACCGTGCCGTAACGGGAGCGGCCAAATTATGGGTCGTCGTTCCGTACGTGTTATTGGTCACGCTGACGAGGCGGGTCCAGTTCACATCGTCGCTGCTCGCTTCAATGGTAAAATCCCGCGTATTGTAAATATCCGGCTCCCCGCCTGAGCCTGCATGCGCAAGCACGAACTTCTGCACAACCGCTTCCGCGCCTGCGTCAATTTTCAACCAATAGGAATGATTTGCGTCGGGCAAACTTGTTCCGCCGCTGTAAACCCACTTGCTGACGGCAGCATTTCCGTCGATCGCTTTCGCCGGCGCGTAAAGACCGGACAAATACCCATATGCGGATGCCGTTACTCCCTCCGAAGCAAAAACGTTCACAGGTACCGGCTCTGCATACGCCAGCTGATTGGGGACGTATCCCAAAGAAAACACCGAGCCCCAAATCATGGCCGCTGTAAGAATACGAGCGATCAGCACAATACTTTGTCTCACTATTTTCTCTCCCTCCTGACAGAATGTTGGTTTATTTTTGTTTATCTGTCTTTGAGGTACTATACGCCATTAATAGTTTAATGTTCAATATTTTTAATAGAAAGAAAATATGTTGTTTTTGTAAATTTTTTCAATGTTTAAGAGAGAATGTAGAAGTAATCGTTTGCATGCAAAAAAACCTGCCTGAAAAGGGAAGTCCCTTCTCAGACAGGCAGTTATAGTGCGACGATTCTACGTGTGAATTCAGATATAAGTTATCTTTTTGCGTCAGTCCCAACTATTGTATCTGAAAAATCATACAAAAGTTGTTCGGCAAGGAGCGTCAAGCGATTTCAGTATAAATTTGAAAGGTTACGCCGAATTTGTCGGTTACATCGCCAAAACCCGGGCTGAATTCGGTTTCTTCAAACGGCATATTAACTTGACCGTCTTGCCGCAATGCTTCAAAAAATCGTTTTGATTTTTCCACGCTGTCGGTAGTAATGCAGATGGTGACCTGCTTCCCCTTGGGAATCGGCGAACCGCTTGGAGCATCCGAAAACATGAGTTCCGATTCTCCTACCCGCAGCTTGGCGTGCGCCACAAAATTTTTTAAATCGTCGGTGAAAGTATTAGGCATTTCCGGCATTTCTCCGTAAGTGATGATGGAGAGGACTTCGGCGCCTATGGCTTGCTCGTAAAATTGAATAGCTTCCTTTGCATTCCCCTCCATATTGAAATAAGGGGTAAGTTTTACCGACATCATTGATCAACTCCTTTTTTTTCAATCATAGCATGTAAGTAAATCTTGGATTTCTTCTGAATTGCTAACTTGGAATGACCTGATTGTAGGACCTTCTTTGAAAAACAAAAAAACCCGAGGCAGTTCCCCGGGTCTAGTCGATCGTCACCGATGATGCGGACAAACCGCCGCATCCTGCTTATCCATACTGCAGCCCGCTTCCGTTCAAAACGTCGGACCGATGCGCCAAATACCGAAGTCGTGCTGCTTCAGCACCTCCGCTTTCGTCAGCTTGCCGGAGCAAACGCGCCCGATTTCCGCGAAAATGCGCTCGCCGACCTGGGCGATCGTTTCCGTCCCTTCGATGATCGTTCCGGCGTTGACGTCGATGTTGTCGCGCATTTTCTCAAAAATCGCCGAATTCGTCGAAATCTTGATCACCGGCGCGATCGGCGATCCGGTCGGCGTTCCGCGCCCGGTCGTGAACAGCACGATCTGCGCGCCGCCGGCGACCATGCCGGTCAGCTGTTCGATGTCGTGTCCGGGCGTATCCATCCAGACAAGCCCTTTGCGCGACGGCATCTGAGCGTAATCGATCAGCTCCTGCAGCGGGCGGCTGCCCGCCTTGTTCGCCGCACCGAGCGACTTCTCCTCCAGCGTCGTCAGACCGCCCTTGACGTTGCCCGGGCTCGGATTGCCCGTGCGGATGTCGACGCCCATCGCGAACGCGCGTTTCTCCATCGCGCCGATCACCTCGTACACGCGCTTCGCGACGTGGTCGTCCACGGCCCGGTTCGCGAGCAGATGCTCCGCGCCGATCAGCTCGGTCGTCTCGGCGAGGATCGACGTGCCGCCGCTGTCGACGATGCGGTCGCTGACATAGCCGACCGCCGGATTCGCCGACAAGCCGGAGCAGGCGTCGGAGCCGCCGCATTCGGTGCCGACGATCAGCTCGGCGAAATCGCACTCTTCCCGCAGGAGCGCGGACGCGTCCTGCACCATTTGCGCAGCGATGCGCGCCCCTTGGGCGATCGCCTGCAGCGTGCCGCCGTGGTCCTGGATCGACACGACCTCGACCGGTTTGCCGCTCTTGGCGATTTCGCCGGCGACGCTGCGCGCCTGGTGCGTTTCACAGCCGAGGCCGAGCACGACGACGCCGTACACGTTCGGGTTCAGCCCCATGCCGGCGTAGGTGCGGAACGTCTGCTCGTAATCGACGCCCACCTGGGCGCAGCCGTGCTGGTGGATGAAGCTGACGGTGCCGGCAACGAGCTCCGTAATTTGCTTCGCCGCCTGCGTGGCGCAAGTAATCGTCGGCAAAATGAGCACATGATTGCGAATGCCGACGCGGCCGTCCGGCCGCCGGTAACCCCAAAATTTGGCCAATCCCGTTCCTTGAGCTGTCAAAGCCAATCTCCCCTTCCGTTTGCGAGGTTAGGAAAACGTTTGCATTCAGGCAAAGCCGGGGTTCCCGGCAAGCCGCCGCTTCCCGTCCTTCTACCTGCAAATGTAGGGCGGTTTTCCGGTTTTGTCAATATCCGGTTTCTGTCATTTCCATAGGCTGAAACCGTCCATTACCGGGCATTGTGAAAAATAACACCGAGGCTGAATCTTCTCCCGCCCGTAATCTCGCTCACACCGTGGCGCAGCGTCGCCCGGTAATACCCGCGCGTTCCCGCTACGGGCCGATGCTGCGTCGGAAAAATCACCCCTTCGCCCTGCTCCAGGGCGATGGCATGCCCCCGGGACTGCGCCCGCGGCCGCTGCTCGACGAGCAGAAACTCGCCTCCGGTGTAATCCACCTCCCGCCGGTTCAGGGCGAACACAACCTGGAACGGGAAATAGATATCGCCGTACAAATCCTGGTGCAGGCAGTTGTAGCCGCCTTGTTCATACTTCAAAAGCAGCGGCGTCGCACGGGTCTGTTCGTACCTGGCGCATTCGGCGAGAAACGACTCCAATTCGGGCGGGTACATCTCTTCTTTTCCGAGCAGCCGCAGCCAGGCATTCGCCGCGGCCGCCAGCTCCGGGTACAGATGCATGCGCAGCTGCTGAACGAGGAACGGCAGCGGGTCGGCGAAGTATTGGTATTCCCCTTCGCCAAAACGGTATCGGCGCATATCGATCCGGGTGCGAAACAGCGGCGCCTCGTCGTACATGGCGATGAGCTCCCGGCATTCTTCCGCTTGGAGTAAGGCGGGCAGCTTGGCAAAGCCTCTCTCGCTCAGCGAACGGTGCAGAGCTTGCCAGTCCATGGCGGCTATACGTTCGGCAATGCTGTTCATCGGCTTCCGACCCCTGCCGGAACGAAAGCGGCTTCCCGCTGCGCTTCAAGCTGAAGCAGCCGCGCCTTCATGTCCAGTCCGCCGCGGTATCCGGTCAGCTTCCCGTTTTTGCCGACGACCCGGTGGCATGGAATTTCGATCAATACCGGATTGGCGCCGATCGCCGCAGCCACTGCGCGAACGGCGGAAGATTTGCCGATCTGCTCCGCGATGTCCGAGTACGACCGCGTCTCTCCGTACGGTATCGAACGGAGCGCCTCCCATACGTCGCGTTGAAACGGCGTTCCCTGCACATCGACCGGGAGTGCCGATACCTCCTGAACGCCGTCGAAATATTCGGCCAGCCGCCGGCCGTAAGCTTCCAGCCTGGGCTCGTCACATAGCAGCGTGCAGCCTGGCCGACATTTTTCCGCCCACTCCGCCAGCTCTTCAAACGGACCGTTTTGCGAGCCGACGAAGGCCAGTCCTTTTTCTGTCGCCGCCATATATATTTTCCAATCCCTGTGCACAAAATGCGACCAATAGATCATATTCTTTTCCTTCATGATAAAATTCCCCCTTCCGCCGAACCTCCGCTTTCCCGGCTCGTCCGGCGATATTGTGTCGGCGTGCAGCCAGCCGTTTTTTGAAACAGCGTCGCAAAATGCGCGGCGCTCGGAATGCCGACCGAAGCGGCGATGTCCGTCACCGTTTTGTCCGTCGTCCGCAGCTCGCGTTTCGCCTGCCGCATCCTTACCTGCAAAATATATTCCGCCGGCGTCACGCCCCGGATCCGTTTGAACGTCCGGTGCAGGTGGTACGGGCTGCTGTGAAAATGGTCGGCGAGCAGCTGCAGCGTAATATTTTCGGCAAAATGTTCATCGATCCAGCGGACCATTTGCTGCACCCATTCCTCATCCGGCAAAAGCTCTCCGCCCGGCTTGCACCGTTTGCACGGACGGAACTGCTCCTTCAGCGCCTGCCGGACATCCGCGAATATTCGCACGTGCTCTTTGTTCGGAATGCGCGATTTGCAGGACGGCCGGCATACGATGCCGGTCGTTTTCACCGCATAATAAAACTTGCCGTCATAGGACGCGTCGTTTTCCACGATCGCCCTCCACATCTCATCGTTTATCGTTTCCATCGGTTGCGCTCCACCTCCAAATCCGCTATCCTCCTCAATATATCCCGAATCGCGGTAAAATGTAATATTTCCGGAATGGAAAAGCAAGATTACGAAAGCACGGACAGCTTGGTTGTGCTAAAACTTACCTATACCCGAAAAAGAAACGGAGAGGATAGAAATGCCAAAGCAACAATCGCCTGCGGCGCCGCGCGCGGCGGAAGCGAACCAGCCCGCGGGGTCCCCGAAAGCGACAAATCCGCTCAGGATCGCGGTTCCGCGGGAATTCCGCTTTCGCGAAAACCTGAACTATTTGGCGCGCTCGCCCGCCGAGTGCATGTACCGGATAGAGGATGGAAAGATATACAAACTCGTCCCGCTGGGCGACGGGCAGCCGCTCATTGAGATTAGCGGCGAAGAGGAAGGAGTCCTGCTCGTCCGTTTTCCGGACGATATCGTGTGGCCGGAAAGGGTACGTTCGGCGGTGTCCCGCTACATATGGCATTGGTTCGATTTGGACACGGATTTGGTCCCGTTTTACGAACAGGGGCGGCAGGATCTTTTGCTGAAAGAGACGGTGGACCGGTTTTACGGCCTGCGGCTGATGGGGATTCCGGACTTGTTCGAAGCTTTGTGCTGGGGAATTATCGGCCAGCAGATCAATTTGCCGTTCGCCTACACGTTAAAAAGGCGGTTCGTCGAAGCGTTCGGGGACAGCATCCGCTCCGGCGGCCATATCTACTGGCGGTTTCCTTCGCCGGAGCGAATCGCCGCGCTGTCCCCGGACGATATGGCCGGCATGCAGATGACCTCCCGCAAGTCCGAATATTTGATCGGCGTGGCCCGGCTCATGGCCGAAGGCACGTTGTCCAAGGAGAAGCTGATGCGCTCCGGCGATCACGAAACTGCGCTTAAGCAGCTCGTCAGCATCCGCGGCATCGGTCCTTGGACGGCGCATTACGTATCGATGCGCTGCCTGCGGTTCCCGGATGCGTTTCCGATTCACGACGTCGGTCTGCACAATGCGGTCAAGCACGTCCTCGGCCGCGAAAACAAACCGACGATCGAGGAGCTCCGCCGGCTGTCGAAAGCGTGGAGCGGCTGGGAGGCTTATGCCACGTTTTATTTGTGGCGGGTGCTGTATTGAGGCGGCGCCCCCCTAAATCCCCCCACCGGGGGGACCCCAGGCGCTCGGGCGCCCTGGACCCGCCCGAAGGGAGTTCATGCTCGCTGCTAGTTCGCGTTTGTCCGGCATGGATTTTGGGCTGTTTGGCCAAAATCCTATGCCGGACACGCTTTACTTTGGGAGCGATCCCTTACGAGCTCCCGGCTGCCTCGGGCTCGCGTTTGTCCGGCTCGATTCGGCTTCTGCCGAATTGGTGCCGGTCACGCTTTACTTTGGGAGCGTTCCCTTACGAGCTCCCGACTGCCTCGGACCCTCCTCATTAAACCTTTCTAAGTAAGCGCGGACCCGGTTTCAAGCAGCGTTTTGAGGCCCGAGAGAATAATCGGCACGCCGTTTTCCAATATATTCGCGGAATTCATGGCTTGCTCGAAATCCTCATGTACGACGGTAACCAGGGTGACGCCGGCAAAGTCGCCGTGAGCGGCGATTTCCCACGTGACACGCGAAGGTGCGTCGCCGGCGGCTTCCGGGAAGCTCAAATACTGCCAGCTCAAAACGAGCTTATGCGGAGGGTCGATGCCAAGAATCGAACCTTCCACCCGCTTTTTCCCCTCCGGGCCCCATAGTTCGAAAGCGGACCCCGGTTCCCAATCGGACCGGACCGCGCAATTGAACCAAAACTTCGAGGTTTTGACCGGATCGGTGATGGCCTGCCATACTTGTTCGGGAGTCGCTTTGATGGCAATACGGTTGACATGACGAGGTTTATTCTCCATATTCGTCTCACTCTCCAAATCGTTTTTCAGCGATGTTAACCCGATGGCCCATGGTTCGGCGTATTTGCTGACCCATCGGTCGTATATTTGGCGTATCGGCACTGAATTCAAATAATGCAGTTTTTCCCTGCCGATTTTTCTCGTTGCGACGAGCCCGGCTTCCTCCAATATATGAAGGTGCTTCATCACGCCGAACCTGGTCATATGCAAAGGGATACACAGGTTGCTCAGCGTCCGCCCGTCCGATGCGTGAAGATAGTCCAGCAGCGTACGGCGGCTCGGGTCGGCCAGCGCTTTAAATATTTCGTTATCCATCGAATCACCTCCTTCAATTTTAAATTTTTTTGTTCCTGCCCCTTGACGTGTTACCAAAAAGTAACGTATTATAAACGTGACCACACAGTCACATATTAACACAACCGAATCTGTTTTGTCAGCCGGCGGCATTGCAGAACATACCCGGAGGTGAAAATAATTTTTACCGGCAAGCACGACATTACTTTTATTAAAAAACTCTACTATACATTCAGAAAGGCGGAATATAACCATGAAAATCGCATTGATCGCAGGAAGCAACCGCAAGGACGCTGTAAGCACAACTCTTCTTCGCTATATCGAATCCCAGCTGAAATCCCAAAACATCCCGGTCACTTTCGTCGATCTGTACGAGCTGCAGCTGCCGCTCTTTACTCCCGACAACTGGGACTTTCACCCGAACGCCCGGCGTTTGCTCGAAGCGGTTCAAGGCGCGGACGGCCTCGTTCTCGCAAGCCCGGAATATCACGGCTCCATTTCGGGAGTGCTGAAAAACGCGCTCGATTACATGAATCCGGAGCTGGTTTCGGGCAAGACGGTGCTTTCCGTCAGCGCTGCCGGCGGCCCGGTAGGTGTCAGCTCGCTTACGCACCTGCAAACCATCGTGCGCAACCTGCATGGGGTCAACAGCCCGGAATGGATTTCTATCGGAGCCGGGTACAACAGCTTCGGTCCGGATGGAGCCCCGGCGGACGAAGGGATGAAGCAGAGAGTCGCGAGCGCGGTCCGAAAGTTTATCGAACTGACCGGGAAACTCGCGTCCGAAGTCGCGGCCGCACAGTGACGTCAGGCAGCTGCTTTTTTGCGGAATATAGGTGACCATAAGGCAACATTATAAAGGCGGGCCTGCATCTCGCTTCGTGATATGCAGCTCCGCCCCCCATCACAAATTCAAAAAGGAGATGTTTGATGATGAAATCGACAGACCAAAACAATATCGAAGCCGTGACCGCGTTTATTGAATCGCTGAGCCAAGCGAATCTGGATCGGACGGAGCAATTTTTTTCCGGGCAAATCGAAGAGGCCTTTCCCGACCGGCAGTACGCGGTGGACGAGATTATGGCGCAAGGGGAAAAGGTCGTTGCCAGACTCGTGATGACCGCCACTCATCAGGGCACATTTGCCGGAATCGCGCCTACCGGCCGCGCTGTCAAGACAACCCAATTCCGCGAATATCGCGTAACGGACGGTCAGGTTGCGGAACAGTTCGTCTGGTTCGACACAGGGCTGCTTATGATGCAGCTTCAAGCGAAGTAAGTCCAGAGCAAAGCATTGCCAACCAAAACAAAAGGGAGATGTTTGATGATGAAAACGATCGAGCAAAACAATATCGAAACGGTGACCGCCTTTATCGAAGCTTTCTGGAATGAAAACGATCCGGACAGCACGGAACGTTTTTTGTCCGACGACTATCAGGAGCTCGCTTACCGATCCAAGGAAGGTCTGAAGCAATTCGCCAAAACGATCCTGGGAGCATTTCCCGATAAGCGCTACACAGTCGAGGAGATCGTGGCCCAAGGAGAAAAGGTGCTCGTGCGCATGACGGTGAAAGGCACCAATACGGGAATGTTTTTCGGCAACCCGCCGACGGGAAAAATGATGGAGGTCACTTTGTATCGCCAATACCGCGTAGCGGACGGCAAAATTGTCGAGCATCGCGGCTGGATCGATATGGCGACGATGTTCCGCCAGCTCCAGGGCCAGTAATAAAGTCCCCGGTTAGCCACAAAATAGCTGCGTTTCGTTGCGAATCGGATGTTTAACGCCTCCCGGCTTATAAATTCCAAGAAAAGTCGAGCCCCCGGCTCATCTTGAACCGGGGGCCGTACGGACAGATGCCGTTTATTCAGGCCGCAAAACAACGGATACGAGCTTCAGTCCCAGCTCCATATCGCAGACCAGCTTTTGCGGTTTGACGCTTAACGTGTAAGTGCCCGGCGCATCGAAGCGGACCGTGCCGCATTCGGAGCGGACGCGGTGGAAGTACAGCGAGCGGGAGGTGACGATCCGCTCCTTCTCCTCCACCGTGCAGCGGAGCTCCTGGCCGGCGACCTCGATCGCCAGCTCGTGCCCGCCTTCCCAGCGGCCTGCCGTTTCGCCCATCGCCTCGCGCGCTTTCTCGGCCATGCTGAGCAGGTCGATGCGGAAGCGGCCCGGCGCGATCACCTTGAACTGCCAGCTGACCCAATCGCCTGCGTCGGACCACCCCGTGAGCACCCCGGCCCGCGACAAGATCAGCGTCGAAGTTTCCGACGTATGCAGGTTCGCCCGGTGCGCCTCCAAAATAATGCTGCCGCTTGCCTGCTGCATCAGCGTGTTATCGGCCTGCACGTCCCCGTCGATGTCCAGCGCCAGCACAGCGACGCCTTTCGGCGGCTGATCCGACAGCTTTACCTGAAGCGCAAACGTGCCCGCGCCCGTATCGTACATCTGCTCGAAAGCCAGCTCCCGCTCCGGTTCGGCCAGCATGCAGGCTTTGCGCACCGTGTTTTTCAACCCGTATAACTTAAACGCCCCCTTCGCCGGCCATTCGTACAGATGCGCGTACACCTTCCCCGGTTTCAGCGTCAACGTGCCCCATTCGAACTCGGTTTCGAACGGATTCGGCTTCGTGCCGCGGATCGCTTCTTCGTTTGCCTTCAGCCAGCTGCCGACCCGCTTCAGCACGTTTACGCTCGGCTCCGGAATGACACCCTCGGCGGTGGGACCTACGTTAAGCAGATAAGTGCCGCCTTTGCCGACGATATCCGTCAGCAGCCGGATGACCGTTTCCGGGTCTTTCCAGTGGTGGTCGTTCGTTTTGAACCCCCACGTATGGTTCAGCGTCGCGCACGTCTCCCAGTCCACATGCAGCGATTTGGCCGGCGTTTCGTTGTCGCCGAGGCAGATGTAATCGCCGCGGCCGTTGCCGACACGGCCGTTCACGATGCAGTCCGGCTGAATGCTTTTCACGAGCTCGACCAGCTCGGCGCTTTGCTCGCCGGTCATCGTCATCGGCGTATCGAACCAGATCAGGCCGATCGGCCCGTACTGCGTCAGCAGCTCCCGCACCTGAGGCTTCACTTTGTTTTCCAGATACGCCGCGAAGTTTTTCTCCTCCGCGTTCGGGAAGTCCCAATCGTTGCCGACGGCGTCCTTTTCATACCAATCCTGGGTTTGCGAGTAGTAGAAGCACAGCTTGATCCCAGCCTCGGCGCACGCCTCGGCAAGCTCCTTCATCGGGTCCCGCCCGAACGGGGTCGCATCCACGATGTTGTAAGACGACACCTTGGAGTGGTACATGCAAAAGCCGTCATGATGCTTCGCCGTAATGACGATATATTTCATCCCGGCGCTCACGGCGAGCTCCACCCATTCGCGTGCGTTGAATTTCACCGGGTTAAACTGCGCGGCGAGCTGCGAATATTCGGCAATCGGCACGCGCGCCCGCTTCATGATCCATTCGCCGATGCCGGGCACCTCCTGCCCGTTCCATACGCCGGCCGGAAGCGCGTACAGCCCCCAATGAATGAACATGCCGAATTTCGCTTCTCTCCACCATGCCATTTTCCGGTCGTGAGCCAAAATTTCGTTTTGCGCCGTTTCGTTTGTCATTCGTCACTTGCTCCTTTCACTGTCGGATAGCTTATTTCTTCTTCATTGCGTCGTACGCCTGCTGATAAATTTCCAAATACCGCTTCAGATTCATGTTGTCGAGATTTTTCACGTAGGAATCCCAGTTTTTGTCGATATCCGTATCTCCGGTGATAAAACGGGCCATCATCTCCTTGACATGATCGAGGATCGTCTTCTCCAGATCGGCGATTTCCGAAGCCTGGTCGGCCGTGAAGAAGACCGGCGGCATCACTTTTTCAATCGGCATTTTGTACGGCTCCATCTTCTGCTTCGTCTCGTTGTACAAAATGATCTCCAGCGGCTGCTCGGGATTCGCCACCTCGCCCAAACGGAAATCGCTGGAACGGTAGCCCGGCCCGGTTTGGCCCCAGTTGACGTTTTGCACGCCGCCCCACGGCGTCAGCTGCTTCCAGATCGCCGGCTTGCCGTTGATGCCGATCTCGCCTTTTTCCGCATAACGCCATTCGGTGCCTTCGCGGCCGGCATACCAGCGGATCGTCGTATCCGGGGAGTTGAACATGAAGTCGGCGAGACGAAAGGCGAGCTCCGGATTTTTCGCGTTTTTCGTAATGATGTACTGCCCGTTGGTAACCACGTACGGATGATATGCGGCATTCCGGAAGCCTGACGGTCCCTTCAAAGGCGGCACGGCCACATATTCCTTCCAGCGGCCGCTCGCCGCTCCGAGCTGGGTCAGCGAGCCCATGTTATGGCCGGAAGAAGCGCCCAGCACGGCGATGTCGGGATTTTCGCCGAGCTTTTTCAGCTGGTTGTTATCCTGCGTGAGCGCCTGAGGATCGATCAACCCTTCGGCATACAGCTTGCGCAAATATTTGAGGCCTTCCTTCCATTCCGGCTTGTTGTAGGGCACGGTCACCTTGCCGCCCTCGAGATACAGCTTCTTTTCCCCGTGATCGTAAATAAACGCGTTCATCAAAAACGAATCGAGCATCTGCGTCGAGAACAGGTGGCTCGCACCCGCCTGCACCGAACCGGACAGCGCGATTTCGTCGGCTTTGCCGTTGCCGTTCGGGTCTTTCGTTTTAAACGCCTTCAGCATTTCATAAAAGTCCTCGGTCGTTTCCGGCATTTTCAGTCCGAGCTTGTCGAGCCACGGTTTGTAGACCCACATTCTTTGCTGGAACATGCAGTGGTAGCATTCGTTCACCTGCGGCAGCGCGTAAATTTTACCGTCCGGCGCGGTGATCAAATCTTTGTAGAAGGCGTTGTCGGCGAACATCTTCTTCATTTCCACGCCGTATTTGTCGATCAAATCGTTCAGCGGCAGGAAGACGCCCTGGCTGCCGTAAATCATCATCAGCGTCGGCGATACGCCGAAGCCCATAATCACGTCCGGATAGTCGCCGCTGGAGAGCACGAGATTGAGCTTTTCCGTCGCCGTCTTTTCCGGCGTCACCTCCCATTCGATATGAATGTTCGTTTTCTGCTCCAGCCATTTCGTAAATTCGTTCGTCGCAAAATCCTCGACGCTCGCGCTGCCCTTCATCAGCACCTTCAGCGTCGTTTTTTCGTTCACGATAGGCAGCTGGCCCGGCGGATTGACGGCGGCTTTCGCCGTTTTCCCTTCCTCCTTGGCCGGCTCCGTTCCGCCCCCTTGCGAAGAACACGCGCTGAGCAGCGTCCCGATACTTAAAATGAGCGCCATGACGAGCACGATCGTTTTTTTCAAAACTAACCCCTCCTCTTTGCGTTTGGAGAATTTCACTTTAGTTCAGTACAGGCAGAGTAACGGTCGCAGATGAGCTTATTTGGCTCAAAAACGTTATTTTTGAATTGCAACGGTTGCGGCAGAGCTTATTTCTCATCATCTATCCCTCAAAACGACGAAAGTTCACAAATAACCGCTCCGGCAACCGTTACCGTTATGAAATCAACAATTTGCCCACTTTAAGCTCACCTGCAACCGTTACACCATGTTCCGCATAAGCTGTGGCCGACCGCTGCACCTTGTAACTTATATAGCTACCCCTTCAGCGAGCCGATCATGATGCCTTTCACGAAATATTTCTGGACAAACGGGTAGACAACGAGCAGCGGCACCGTAGCCACGACGATCAGCGAATATTTGAGCAGCTCGCGCAGCCCTTCCCTTTTGGCGACCTCCTGGACGTCGGCCAGCATGTTCATGTCCACGTCGTTTTGCACGAGAATATCCCGGAGCACGAGCTGCAGCGGGTACAGCTTCTGATCTTTTAAATAAATGAGCGCATTGAAAAAGGAATTCCAGTGGCCGACCGCATAAAACAGCGTAATGACGGCGATAATCGGCCCGGAGAGCGGGATGACGATCCTCCAGACGAACTGAAAATCGGTGCAGCCGTCGAGCTGCGACGCCTCCAGCAGCTCGTCGGGAATCGTCGTTTGAAAATACGTCCGCGTGATGATCATATTCCATACCCCCAGGGCGCCCGGGAGCAGCATCGACCACGTCGTGTTGAGCAGCCCGAGGTCCTTGACCAGCAGGTAAGTCGGGATGAGGCCGCCGGAAAACATCATCGTAAATACGAACAGGAACATAAACGCGTTTTTGCCGTAAAAGTCTTTTCTCGACAAAGGGTAAGCGGCCAATATGGTCATGACCACATTAATTGCGGTGCCGGCTGCGGTGTAATAGATCGAGTTCATGAAGCCGCTGCCGATCAGCTTGTGCCGGAACACGGTGGTGTAGCCTTCGAGGGTCGGATCCACCGGCCACAGCCACACCTTGCCGGAGACGACGGCTTCGGAGTTGCTGATTGAAGCGCTTGCAACATAAATCAAAGGATAAAGAATCGTCACCAAAAACAGCGACAACAGCACATAGTTGAACACGGTAAACAGGCGGTCTCCCCGCGACTCCCGGATCGCCGAATGCTCCATAGGATTCTCCTTTCCGCGCATAACTGCCATAAGTCGAAGCCGCCTTCGGGCATGCGTTTACCAAAGGCTCGCCTGCTTCGTTTTTTGCGCGATTTTGTTGACGGCCACGAGCAGAATCAGATTGATGACGGATTTGAACAAGCCGATCGCCGAGGAGTACGAGTAGTTCATCGCCTGTGAGGCGAGTCCGACTTTGTAGACGTACGTATCGATGACCTCCGAGGTCCGCACGTTGAGCGGATTTTGCATCAGCAGCACCTTCTCGAAGCCGACGTCGAGCATATGGCCGGTGTTCATGATCAGCATGATGATCGCGATCGGCATAATGCCCGGCAGATCGATGTGCCACATCCGCCGCAGCTTGCTGGCCCCGTCGACGACGGCGGCTTCGTGCAGTGCGGGGTCGATGCCGGACAGCGCGGCCAAATAGATGATGCAGGAGAAGCCGACGCTCTGCCATATGCCCGACCATACGTAAATCGATTTGAAATATTCCGGCTTGCCCATAAAATTGACCGGCTCCATCCCGAGCGCCTTCAGTATGGAATTGACGATGCCGATGCGCGGATCGAGCATTTCCAGGATGATGCCGACCATCACCACGACGGAAATAAAATGCGGCGCATACGTGATCATCTGCACCGATTTTTTGAACAGCCGGTTTTTCACGTAATTGAGCGCCAGCGCGAGAATGATCGGAAACGGAAATCCCGCGATCAAATTGTAAGCGCTTAAAATAATCGTATTGCTCATGATTCTCCAAAAATCGTAAGAATGGAAAAACCGGTCGAAATGCTTGAAGCCCACCCATTCGCTGCCCATGATCCCCTTCGTGACCACAAAGTTTTTGAATGCAATCTGGGCGCCGTACATCGGAACATATTTGAAAATAATGATGTAAAGAACCGGCAGCGCGATCAGGACATACAGTCGCCATACTTTCCTCATCTTTTTAAGGGGCGTCGCATGGCGCGTCTTGACGGCCGTCCCCGATCGAACTGCCGCTGCTTCCTTCATCGCCTCCATGCCGCCTCCCCCTCCTTCTTCGGCTCCATTCGGTAAGGCCACCCTCTTTCCGGTATAATCTGACTTCACGATACTTTACCGCGCCGAAAGCTGTAAATGTGAAAGCCTGCAGCTGAATGTGCAGGCTTTCATATAGCGGATGTGCATTTGTTTTTTCGATGTGCAGCCGTTAAGAATGCGCTTTCAAAACGCCGTCGAACGGCGAAAAGCCAATGCGCTGACCCCGTATAACCGCTTGAACGCCCGGCAAAACGTATTCGCGGAGCTGTATCCGACCTGCTGGGCGATTTCGCCCACGGGCAAATCCGTGCGCGCCAGCATCATCTTGGCCTCGCTCATCCGCAGATTTTCCAAATAGTCGGAGAAGCCGATACCTTTCTGCTCCTTGAAAAACTGCGACAAATATCCTTTCGAAATGTTCAGCTCGTCGGCAACCACATCGAGGCATAAATCGGGCTTCGCGTAGCTTTCGTTCAGCAGCTTCTCGATTTTCTCCAGCAGCAGCACGTTTTGGCTTTTCTTCCGTTCGTTCACGACCTCGCAAACATGCTTGAATGTGCAGGCGAGCGACCGGTAGCTTCTCTCCAGAACGTCAAACGATACCTTCCCGCCGGATAAAGGCATCATTTTCTCCAGCACGAGGCTTTCGTTCATGCCGACCTGGGGAAGCAGCTTGATCAGCGTGCCCCACATTTCATGAATGTACATCTGAAGCATCGCGACCGGCAGCCGCCGCTGCTCGAAGTTGATGCGGTACAGCTCCTGCAGCAAATCTTCCACCTGGGCCTGCTCGCCCGCCTTCGCCAAATTCGTGAGCCGCATCTCCAGGTCGGATGGGTAATAATAGCTGCTGTTTTCCTGGGGCAGCTCCCCGTACCTCATGATTCCGCCCGCATTCGTCCACTCCATATATTCGAGCGTCCGCTTCGCTTCCTCGTAGGATCTGGCGATGTTGGGCAGATTTTCATACACGCCGCCGACAGCGATCCGCGCCGTCAGCTCCAGCCGCTGCCGAATCGTATCGCACGCCCGCCGCAGCGCCTCGTCCAGGACGTTCATGCTTTCCGCGGGATGTTCTGGACCGAAGGCGAACAACAGGGCGATCTGATCCTCCGCCACATCGTGCCAGTACACCGCCGTATTCCACTCCTCATGCAGAACATCCTTCAACCTGACGCGCTTTACGTCCAGCTCCTCCAGCGCATCGCGATCCAGGCCGGCATTATAGCCCTGCAGCTGAACGACGGCCGCCACGAAATATTTGCCCTGCGTCTCGATGCCGACATGCTGCAGCAAAACGGGGGTGTCCTTGGGGGACAAGTATTCCCCCTTCAGCAGCCGTTCGAACAGCGCGGCCTGCAAATAAGGCGACTGGTGGTTGATTTTCTCCTGCAGCTCGTGATTGCTGTCGATCAGGCGGGCCACCGATTCGCGGATGAACCGGTACGCGTCCGCCCCGGGGGAAGTCTCCCCCTCCATCCGCTCCGTGATCGTCTCCACGATATGCCGGAGCGGGCGGCTGTTGCGGTAAGCGATCAAATAAGCGATGAGAAGGCCGATCGTCAAAAAGAGAAACGCCATCGCAAAGGTGATCTTTTTAATGTACAGCACCTTCTGCAGCACGACATGGGCGGGCTGCGCCACCATATATGTCCAGCCGTTCACCCCCGACTTCGTAAACGTCACGATCATTTTCCGATCGCCGATGTCGGCAAGCAAGTTTCCTTGACCGCCGCCGAGCTGAACCCGGTTCGCTTCGCAGGAAAACGAATCCTTGGACAAGGCGCTGATCACCGTGCCTCTTTCGTCGATGATGCAAGCCATGCCTCCGCCCGAAAGGTCGAAGCCGCCGAGCAGCTTCTGAATTTCCCGGTTATCGACCGTAATGACCACCGCCCCCTGCGGGTAACCCTGATAGCCGAGAGATTGAACGAACGTAACGAGCGAATATTTATTGCCTTTGACGGTCACTTCCTGGGCGGGAAACACTTTTTGATGATAAAACGAGTCCGTAAACAAGCTTTTCCACGATTGCCGGTCCATCTGGCCGACCCGGAAATTGTTGTAAAAGTCGGAGAGCGTATACGTAGAGTCTTCGGCGAGAACGAGGTCGCTGTTTTTGTAAATCACGAAGTAGTTGAACAGAAAATTGTTGGTCAAACTGTGGTTATAAATGCTTTTGCGCGTTTCCAAAATCTTGTAGGTGTTAGCTCCCTTAAACGGCTCGGTCACCGTTTGAAACTGCATAATTCTCGTATCGGCCGCCAGCTGCATGGCTATGGTGCCGATTTCCGAGACCCGGCGGTCCAAAATATCGCGGCTCATCCGCAGCAGATGCATGTTGCCGGCCGTGACTTCCTTCTCCATCTCGACCAGAGTTTTGTTGTAAATGACCCACCCCACAAGAAGCGGAAGCAGCAAAAACAACATGTTCGGCACCATGAGGCGTAGAAACAGACGATGGCCGCTGGCCCTGCGTTTGATTTTCCACATACCGATACCTCCAAAAAAACAATGCGCTTGCTTCTATTGTAAGTCAGTTTGTAAGGGCATACAAGGAAAGAAATCGTCGAAAAATGCTGCTTTTGGGGGAGGCCTCCTTGGCTGACTGGGCAATTTGCTTTGCATGATTTCCTGTTTTCCTCGGAAACAAAAAAGCCATGGGCCTTCGGTCCATGACCTTTCATTATTGTATGTTTGAAGCGGCTGCTAGGAGTCTGTCCGACGAAGCAAGATCGGTGAATTTTTATTCAATGAAGTGTATTCCGTGTAAGGGATTGCCTCTCCACCGCTCTTGAAATCAAGTTGTTTTATTAATATTAGTCCGATGTAACAACTTGATTTCAAAGGCGGCCGTAAACTTTCCGAGGCAATTCCCTCCCCTCCATACATCTATTGAATAAAAATTCACAAAATCCCTTCCGTCGGACAGACTCCTAGGTGTGCGCCGGGGTGGGAGTGCCGTCGACGTTTTTGTTGTGCCAGTTCTTTTTGTGCAGCAGCCGGCGCAGGTACGGCATCAGGTAGAAGTCAACGCCGAATCGTCCGGCATTGGCACCGGCCAGGAAGAGGATGCCTCCGAGCAGGATCAGCCACGGGTTCGTGCTTACGGTTCCTGCGAACAGGAACATGAAGTTCATCAGCAGTCCGAAGAAGGCGGCGGCCGTTGTCAGGCAGCCGAGGATCAGTCCGAGCCCGACCAGCGTTTCGCCAAGCGGAATGATGAAGTTAAACAGCTTGGCGTTCGGCAGGGCGAAATGCTCCAGGAATGCGGTGAAGGTCGGGTAAACAAGCTCGTTTGTCGCTTTGTCGACGATCGGCTTGGTAACGGCGTTTTTAATAAATCCCGTGGCGTCGAACCCGCCGGTCAGCTTATGCCAACCCGCCGTTATCCATTCATACCCTACGTACAGTCGGAGCAGCAGCAGCACGGCGGCGGCATATACGTTCTCTCTCAGAAATTTCATCATGATCATCGTCTCCTTTTAATGTGAATTTATTCACATATTAGTGTTTGCTTCGTCCTTACATCTATAATGTAACACGGAACTTTGAAACAGTATGTGAAATAAATCACATGAGTCAAAAAAAGGAACACCGCCAAGCGGAGATTCGCTGGCGGCAGCCCCTTCGATTATTTTTTCTGTGTCTTCGCGTATGCTTCCTTGTACTCCTGAGCCATCTTGTCGCCGCCGGCTTTTCTCCATTTCTCGATCTCGGCCTTCCAGCCGGCCTCGTCGAGTTTGCCCATAATGAATTTGGTTTCGGCGTCGCTGATCATTTGCTCCAGATCTTTGCCCCGTTCGGAGAACGTTGCGGAGTCCAGCGTCAGCGCCGGGTTCGGGACGATATACTGCTCGTTTTCTCTGCCGATCTTTTGGTTTTTGCGGAACAGCTCGGGCTGCTTCATCGGCTTGGCGATATTGTAATTCTCGTTCCGCTGCGGCAGCGTATCCCGGTACGGCTTCACTTCTTTGACATCCGCATCGCGGTCGAGCGGCACCGTAAATTCTCCATCGTCCTTCCAATGCTTGCCTTCAATCCCTTTGACGAGCAGCGTCGCCATTTTCGGATCCATCAGCTTATCCAGGAACGTCAACACCTTTTTCATCTCGTCCACCGACTTCACGCTGCTTTTCGGGATGGCCAGAAATCCGTTGTTGCCGCTTTCCCCGGGAACTCTTCGGCCATTCGGGCCTTCGAACGGAGCGTTATCGATGACCGCGGTCGGCACGACTTTGCTGATTTTATCCTGCCAGCTCTGCGCGTTGCCTCCCGAAATTCGAATCGCGGCGCGCCCGGACTCGTAGACTTTATCGATTTCCGCAACATCGACGACGGCAAAGTCCTGATTGATCAGCTTTTCCTCATACAGCTTGCGGAATAACTTCATCGTTTGGAAAAAAGGCTCGGTCACAAATTCAGGGGTAAAGCTTCCGTCGCTCTCCACCTTCCACTTGTTCGGGCCGCCCTGGCTTACCGAGAAACGGGTCAAAGTAGAGTCAGCGTTTACGTTGTACTTTTTATCCATCATGAATCCGTAAGTATCGTTTTTCCCGTTTTTATCCGGGTCGCCGGACGTCATCGTCTTGATCACGTTGTACCAGTCGTCCAGCGTCTTCGGCACCTGCAGCCCGGCCTGGTCGAACCAATCCTTCCGGTAATGCACGACGGATCTGCCCAGATCGCGGAACAAAGGAACGCCGTATATTTTCCCGTTCACGGAAATGTTATCGTAAAATTGCTGATTTTGCGCCGACAAATTCTTAAATTCCTTCAAGTAAGGCCCGATTTCCCAAAACAGGTCCGCCTTCAGCGCTCCGATGACCGTTGCATTGTAATTGAGCTTGATCAGCTGCGGAAGCTCGCCCGAAGCGATCATCACATTGACTTTCTCATCGTAGCTGGAGGCGGGAATCCATTGAAACTGCAAATCCGTATGGGTATATTCCGCCATCGCTTTTTCCATGTCGTTGCCCTTGGGCGGAATCTCGCCGACCTGGTTGATCACGATCGTCATCGGGTAAGGCGTATTGTCGTCCTTCGCGGCTCCTTGCTTGCCGCCTTCCGCCGTCTTTTCCCCGCTGCATGCCGATAACACCGACGAAAGCAGCATGACGGTCCCCATCGTCAAAGCCATCTGTTTCTTTTTCATGTCGAACCCTCCATTTTTTTATGATCTATTTCCTCCCCTTTGCCAAGCACGCGGGATTCATAGCTTGCCATTGCACTGCAACCGCTTAACCTTTGACCGAACCTAGAAGAACGCCTTTGGTGAAATGCTTCTGCAAAAACGGATACACGATCAATATCGGCAAGGTGGCGAACACGATCACCGCCATGCGGATCGTCAAAGGCTGAATATCGACCTCGTCGATGCTCGTATCCCCGATACGGCTTTGCGCCAAAATGACGATCTCGCGCAGCAGCACCTGAATCGGCCACTTCGTATTGTCGTTGATGTAAAGGACCGCGTTAAAAAACTGATTCCAGTGCGCCACCGCATAAAACAAAGCGAACGTCGCCATGGCCGGCATCGACAGCGGAAGCACGATGCGAAACAACACCCCTACATCGCTGCAGCCGTCGATTTTGGCGGCATCCTCCAACCCGTCGGGAATTTGGGAGAAAAAATTTTTCAAGACAATCAGGTTAAACGCGCTGATTGCGCCCGGAATCATAAGAGACCAAAACGTATCGATCATGTGCAGATTTTTGACGACAAAATAAGTCGGGATCAATCCGCCGCTGAACAGCATGGTGAACAACACGCCCAGCAAAATGGTGCGACGCCCTTCCAAATGCTGCTTGGCCAGCGGGTAGGCCATCAGAGAGGTAAGCAGCAGGTTGATCATCGTTCCTACCACCGTGATGTATATCGAGACGAGCATGCTTCGAAACAGCGTGTCCGTCGAGAAAATATATTTGTAAGCGGATAGCGACCATTCCTTCGGAAACAGGATGATGCCGCCCTTGGCCGCTTCCGTCGGGCTCGTAAAAGATACCGCCAGCACGTACACAAATGGAAGCACGCAAATGAGCGCGGTTACGGCCAGCAGCAAATAAATGACTCCGTCGATCACCCGGTTGCCTAACGTTTTATCGTAAATCATTCTCGTGAGTCCCCCTCCCGTTGCGCCATTAATAAACGCCTTCCTGTCCGAATCTCTTCGCCAGCCAATTGGCGCCAAGCACCAGTACCAGCCCTACCGCCGATTTGAATAAGCCCACTGCCGCGCTGTAGCTGTATTGGGCTTGCGTCAAGCCTTTGACGTACACGTACGTGTCGAAAACTTCCCCCACCTCACGGTTCGTCGGCGCCAGCATGAGGAAGATTTGCTCGAAGCCCGAGTCCAGAAAATGGCCGAGCCGCAAAATGAGCAGGATGACGATCGTGCTGCGGATGGCCGGAAGCGTAATGTGCCACAGCTGGCGCCAGCGCCCCGCCCCGTCGATGCGGGCGGCCTCGTACAGCTGCATGTCCACTCCGGACAAGGCGGCCAGGAAAATGATCGTGCCCCATCCGACTTCCTTCCATATGGACTGGGTGACAATCATTGTCCGGAACCATTCCGGTTCAAGCAAAAACGCGATTTTCTCCCCGGTCATTCGATAAATCAACTCGTTCAAAATCCCGTTTTCCGTTGTCAGAAGCATATAGAATATCCCTACGACGACAACCCACGACACGAAATGCGGAATGTAAATCAACGTTTGCACGAAACGTTTGAACCGCTCGAGCCTGATCTCGTTCAGCATCAAAGCGAGAACAATCGGCAGCGGAAAGAAAAAGACCAGATTATACAGCGCCAGCAGCACCGTGTTGCGGAACAGCATCCAAAACTGCGGTTCTCCGAAAAACCGTTCAAAATGCTTGAACCCTACCCACGGACTGTTCATAAATCCGAGATACGGCTTGTAGTCCTGGAATGCCATGACGATGCCGTACATCGGTACATATTTGAAAATAATGAAGTACGCCACACCCGGCAATATCATCAAATACAGCCATTTGTCCCTGAGTATGTTTCGTAAGCGCGCGTTAGCCAAGCGCTGCCGGGCGCCCGAACCGTGCCGTCCTGCCGGCAGAGCCGATTCCATCTTCATCTCTTTTGTAACCCCCTATCCGTCGATGCCCCCATTATCCGGCACATCGGCATGTCAAGCTATACCTTGGATATAACTCTTTCGGATAAGCCCGGCGTTTCCCGGCATTGCCGCCCAAACAGCCCGGCCATAGCCCGCATTTAACCTGGATATGCGCTTCGTAAAACCATTTTGACGGTTCGGAGCGCCACGCAAAAACAGGACTGCCCCCGCCGAAAGATTCCGGCGAAGATAGTCCCGTTTAAACCCGGCCGCCGTTATTCCCGCCCCTTTTCCAGCATCTCCCGGTACTGGCCGGGAGTTGTGCCGAACGTTTTGCGGAAAGTGCGGATAAAGGCGCTTATATTTTTATACTGCAGCTTTTCGCCGATTTCCGATATTTTCATCGTCGTCGTCTCCAGCATGGTTTTGGCCATATTCATCCTGTATTCGGACAAGTAGTCGCTGAAGGAAACCCCCATCTCCTTCTTGAAGACCCGGCTTAAATAAACCGGATGAAAGTTTAAGGACGAAGCGCACGATTCCAGCGAGATTTCTTTGTCGTAATGGCTGTGAATCATTTTGACGATCCGGTCGGCAATGTTGACATACTGAGTGTCGGCCTTTTCGGAAAGTGTTTTCACAATCGGCGCGAACAACCGGGACTGGAACCAAAGAACGATTTCCTCCCGGGTCTGCAGCCGGAGGAGCCGCTCGACCGCGCCTTCGCCGTCCAGGATCCTTTTTACCGAAACCCCTTTGTCCTGAACGATCTGCAGAATACGCGACATCAGCTGAACCAGAAGAATATGATGCTCGTTCGCATAGCTGTCTTTATGTAAAACGGCGTTTAAATATTGGCGGAAGATGTCCACGGCTTGCTCCAGCTTCATCTCCTGAAGCGCCCGAATCATTTGCTCCTCCATCAGCTTGAGGTGGGAATAGACGGCGGATTCCGCCCCCTCGTTTTTCTCCATATCGTCGTAATGCACGATAATATCGGATCCGAGACTGATTCTGCATTTCAGCGCCTCCATGCTTTCCCCGTAGGCCTTAACCGTGTCGGACAAGCGGTTAAACGGACGGCTGATCCCGATGCTGACCTGAAGCTGCAAATATTTCTCCACCGTTTCTTTGATCAGCTCAGCCGTCCGGTAGAAGTGCTCTTTCAGCACTTGGAGGTCGCTCTCGTCCGCCGCCAGCAAGGTTACCTGGGATTGCCCGAGAATGATCGGGCTGAACCGCGATGCCGGCGGCAGCAGCTCCTGAACGATGTTATTGATGGCAAACAGCAGAAGCTCCCGGTCGGTTTCCTGATATCTCGTTTCCTGCAGATTATCGATCTGCAGCGCCAGCACCCCCAGGCTGCTCCAGTTTTCCGGAAATCCGTACAGCCGGGAACGGACATGAAAATCTTCATCCGAAATTTGTCCGGTAAACAGCTTTAATACGAAAAACTCCTTCAAGTGCCCGGCCTGCCCCTGCATCTGCTCCTCCATACGGGTTCTGGAGACAGCGAGCGTCTCTATGCTTTCTTTGATGTACTCCAGCTCGTCCCTCTTCGGTCCGCCCTGAGGCGGCTTATCTTCGATTTTTTGCGTGAGCTCCACAAGCCGGCGGATCGGCGAATACATTCGCCTGCTGCCGAAATAACCGATGGCCGCAACAACGATCAAAATAAACGCGCAGGCTCCGATCGTGAACAGAGCGATTTTTTCCGTATCTTTCGTTATGTCGGTGACGGAGACGACCGATACGTAGGTCCATCCGTTGTAACCGGAGGACCGGTATAAGACCGCTACCTCCTTCCCGTTCGCCCGGGCGCTCAAAATGCCCTCCTTTTGTTTGGGATTAACCGCTAAAGAGGATACGGTTTGGTTGATTTCGCCGTAAGCCGCCTTTTGCTTCGCATCCGACAGAAACGCTTGTCCCGATTGATCCAATATATAATTGGAGCCGAGGCGGTTGCTTGGAGCGAGCAAACCTCGCAGCTCGGACGCGGATATTTGCACCACGAGCAGCCCTTTCGGCGCATTCGTCTTGGGAAGCAGCGGGATTTTTTGCACCAGGCTTACCGTTTCCACCGGAGGGGAGGAAGCCCCTCCATCATCCGCTTCGTCCGGCGGATTGTCCGCTGCGGTTAATTGACTCGTATACCAGAACATATTGGCGGGTGCGGATGCATAAGCGAAAAATTCGTCCCTGTTATTCAGTTCGCTCAATGCTTTCATCATATTTAAATTGATGACCCAATCCTTATCGAAATTAACGAGGTAAGCCTGCTTGATCACAGCCGTCGTCTGCAGGGTGGCGACCTCCGTTGTCAACTCCCGCACCTGAACGAAATCCTCTCCTGTCAATGGCTCGTTCATGGCCGATTGAATCAAGGAAGAGTTCGCAAGCTGCGCCGACGACATTTCGAGCGATTTCAGCGATTGCTCCACCCGCATTTGGGTTTGCAGCAGCAGCTGCATGTTGCCTTCATACACTTTCTCCTCGATGTCGTTCGTGGCCACGTAATAGGAAATAAGCCCGATAAACACCGTAGGCAGCGCGCCCAAAATAAGGCTGAATACGAGCAGCCGCAATAAATATGTTCTCATAGACGATAGGTACCTCCCGTTTGCATCGGACAGCGCTTGCAGACGCCGGAAACATAACAAGCAAATTCAAATACGAAGGGACCGGCAGCTATACCGGTCCCGCAGTTCTTACCGACATTATAACGCACCCCGGGCAAGTCTATCTACTCCATACATGCCCGGATCGCTTGTTTCTTTTCCATTTTTGCTCTGCCGCCCGGTCGAGGAACCGGGTGCGCTTTCTAATGGTCATCGGGAATGTAGAAGCAATTTTTCCCGATCTGAATATTTTTGGACGAACCGTCGTCATCGTGAACAAAAAAGACGCTGCGCACGACAGTTCCGTCGCCGTACGTAAGCTCGATCGTGTTGCCCGAGATCGTATATTTCCCCTTGTCGCTCTTTGAGCCGGACGCATTGGTCTGCGAAACTTTCACATCCAGGGAGGAAAGCGACAAATCCGTACTTTCGAAGGTGCCGTCACCGGAAAAGCTAAGGTACTCGGTCCATGACGTGGAAAACGCATTGATGCCGATCAATCCGCTGTAGCCGATATATTTATATCCTCCTTTGAGCTTAAAGCCTTCGGACACCGGAGCGACCGGGGACATGTAAACTTCGTTGATCTTCAGGCCCCCATCATCGGAAAGGCCGATAGAGTAGCTCTCCCCGCCGGAGATTTGCAGCTTGCCGTCCGCAATCGCATACGTGCCGCATTTGTCCCGGGCGCAGTCGATCGTCTCCGGACCGCCCTGCGGAGGAGGACCGACGAAGATGCGGTTTTCGGGAAGAAACGTATACATATCCCAGCAGGCGCCGCCGCATTCGAACCCGCCAAAGTCGTCTCTAAGACCGTAATACATGCCGGAAAGCTTCGACAGATCGACCGGTTTGTCAGCTGCGGCGTTGGATTGTCCCGGAGCGGCTCCAGCGGCCGGCTTCTGCTTGGGATCGGGTGCGGCCGGTTCCCCGGTCGGCGGATTTTGCGCGCTCTGCGCCGCTTGCTGCTTCGCCTGTTTGGCGTCGTAATCGGCGAGCCGCTTCTGCATCTCCTCCTTCGACATGCCCACCTTCTTCAGAAAAGTTTCGGTTACGATCTGAATTTCGCGGGTTATCGCATCCCAATGAACAATCGCTCCCGTCGCTTCCCCGATAAAACGCAGCGGCACCATCGTGCTGCCGTCCACGATCTGCGCGCTTTCGCTTAAGTTCACCTGCTCGCCGTTCACCGTCGCTTTCGGATCGTTGATGCGAAGGACGATCGTTAGGCCCGGTCGCGTGCCCGTCACCTGCTGCTTGGCTTCCTCCCATTTCACTTCCATGCCCATCGTTTCGAAAAGCGGCCGAAACTGGACCAGCGTAGTGCCGTTCACGATTTGCGGCTCCACCTGAAAAGAGATTTTCGTCGTATCGACGAATACTTTCACAGGCTCCCGCGCAGCTGCGGCCGGCAGGCCGAAAATCACAGTCAAGAGCGCCGCAAAAAGCGGTATGACCGCCAGCTTCAAACGACGGCATAAACTCACGATAAATTCCTCCTTAAGCTTACTTTTTTTCACAATCAAGCTATACGTTAAAGTTTATCCCTGCATTTTCCAAGGTCCGTTAGTACGAAAAAAATCGGACTTCCGTAACTTTTACGCGATTCGCCCGTCTTATTGTTTATTAAAAAGAGGCACGTTTTAGGAGGAATCGCTTTGACGATACAGCTTCTCGGCGAAATCACCCATATCGCCCGGTATCCCGTAAAATCGTTTGCCGGCGAAAGCCTGGCGGGCGGAAAGCTGGAGCGATACGGACTGTATGGCGACCGCAGCCACTCTTTTATCGATGAAACGAAGGAAGGCTGGGACAGCTACTTTACGGCCAGAGATATCCCGGACATGCTCCGCTATCGCGCGGAGCTGGCCGGAGAAGACAGCGAAAACGAGTTTCCCGAGGTCCGGGTCACGGCGCCGGACGGGCGTACGTTCAGTTGGAATGAGGAGCTGCTCCGGGAAATCCAAACGTATTCGGGGAGAAAAATGTCCATGAAGCGCCATACGCCTGACAGTACGGACCTGCTCGCTGTCGACGAGGGCAGCCTGCTTATCGTCACGGACGTTTCGCTGCGCAGGCTGGAAGCTTTCTGGGGAAAGCCGCTCGATCCGCGCCGTTTTCGGGCGAACATCGTTGTCGCTGCAGACGACGAATCGTGCCATGAAAGCCGTTGGATCGGGAAGCGACTGTCCATAGGCGAAGCTGAGTTGCACATCGATGTGCCGTGCGAACGTTGCTCGATGATTGCGATTGACCCGGACACTTTGGAGCGTGACACGTCTCTATTGAAAAAAGTTCACGAGGTGATGGATTTGCAATTTGGGGTATATGCTTCGGTTCGAAAGCCAGGACTCATACACGTCGGAGACAAAGTGTATGAGGAAGGTTGAGCGGACGGGCTGTGAACTTCCCACCCCTTAGACGTGCGGTTCAAATCGCTATAGGGGGAAGAAGACAAGTTCACGCCGCCCTTTATATTCCTGCAAGAAGCTAATAACACTCGAAAAGCCGCTCAATTCCGGGCGGCTTTTTTTTATCGGGCGGAACTTAATGAATTGGTATCAAAATGTATCCTACCATACAAAAATGATCGGATCATACAAAAAAGTGCGTACTGTTCAACGATTGGGGAACCTGATAACCTACATATAGAACGATCGATCCAGATGTAACGGAGCGATGCGGTCATCAAAACAATAATAGGTGAGGTGTCAAGTATGCAGGAATATCAACTTATTTTGAAAGATAAGCGAATCGTTTGGGGAACTGCGATTGATATTGAGCCGCTCGTTGGCAAATATCCCGGTGACTCCATCAGACCGGGCGTAAACGCGGCCTTGGATTGGAATTTGCCTGCCGGTGTATATCGGGCGAAGAGGTTGTTATCGAGCTCGATAAGATGCTCGAGGCGATGCTGGTTCAGCTCGGCGAACCGGTGAACGGCGATCCGACGGTGCTTTTGGACAGCCTTCAAGCCAATTTGGCGATTTCCGGACGCGTGTCATCTTTGCCGCTGGGGCCACTCGCTCTTGAGGATAAAGCCGGCGCCGAGATTACGGCTCAGGCCGTGCGCATCGGCGAACAGCTGATAAGCTGGGCGCGGGAGATTAATGCCGGGAAGAAGGCGTTTGCCAAGTATGGGCCGGAAACGCTTGGCATGCTGGAATTTCGAAGCCACTGTTACGGTCATCCACTGATCCCGGAAGCCGTCGCTCAGGTGTGGGGACCATTCGGTGGCCCAAAGATCATGCAGATTTATAATGAATACCTGCACCAATTTGTTTTGCTGCGGGATGCCTTGCTTCCGTTCGCCAATTGGGAGGAGGTTCCTTTCGAAGTCAAGGAATATACGGAGTTCAAAGGGCTGCGTTTTCTGGAGCCGGCCCGTGAGGTCTTTTTAACGCAATTGCTCGGAAAAAAATTGACGCACAAATCGATAGTTCAGTATGCGCAAAGTGTGGTCGGCTCGGGGTTAAGCAAGGCCGGTTACGGCTTCCAATACCGGCTGGGGACCGTTTTGCCGGCCGGCTTGGGAGAGTCGGTCCGGACGGCGGCGAGTTACCTGCTGAAATGGCATCCGGTACAAACCATAGCCGCAGATGAAACGCAAAATTTGGCCGCGGTCTCCTTCGATTATGAATACGACGATTATTATGCCGCGCCGCGTAATGAGGCCGGAAAAGGAACTCCCGCGGACGAGGACGCGCTTCCTGTTTCCAAGGAGCAGTACGATGAACCATCCATCGCCCGGTTGCTGCCAAATGCCGGTAACGATCGTACAATCCTGCGTTTCGGTCTGGAAATGGAAGGCAGCGAGATTACGATAGATCTCGGTCAGATTTTCAGGGGACAGCGCTTCTTATATCGTCCGCAAAGAAGCGGCGATGCCGCCGCCGCATTCGCGAAGCGAAATTCCTTTAGCCGGCACCTTGCGGCAGACATTCTCTCGCATTCCGGATTGGTGACAAATTGGGACGGCATCCATTTCATTCCGACCGGCGGAAATGAACTTGTGTTATGGGCTTTACTGGGCAAGCTGTATCCCGAAAATGTGGTTTTATTGGACAAAGGGGATCAGGAGGAATTGGAAGCAGCTTATGTTTCCGGCAAAGGCTTCGGTACGCAATTTTTAGTGCTGTAAGCCGTTAAACGAAACGGGATTCGCCGTCCATTCAGGATAGGAGCGGGAGGAGATTTATATTGACCAGACAACACAAGCTTCTGGCTTTAAATTTGTTTTTATTGACATTTGTACTGGGAACGAGTGAATTTGTAATGGTAGGTTTATTAACCGAAGTGGCCGCGGACATGAAGATCGCCGTATCGGCCGCCGGCTTTCTGGTGTCGGCTTTCGCTCTGTCATTTGCCATAGGCACCCCGGTCTTCACGGCGTTATTCAGCCGATTTTCCAAGTACCCGCTCATCCTTGCCTTGATCGGCATATTTATTGTCGGGAATATGATCACGGCCATATCCGGATCATACGGTCTGCTTCTGGTGTCCAGAGTGATCACGGCCGTAGTTACCGGCGTCTTGATTGCACTTGCGATGGCGGTGGCCAGCGAAACGGTGCCTCTCGATAAAAGAGGCCCGGTGATATCCATCATCTTTACGGGCTTCACCGTGGCCAGCGTCCTCGGCGTTCCTCTCGGCACTTTCATCGGGCAATGGGGCGGGTGGCATATGTCTTATTGGTTTACCACGCTATTGGGGATCATTTCTCTGATTACAAGTCTTGCAACCATTCCCAGGGGACTAAAGGGGGCGCGAAGTTCACTCAAAAAACAACTCAGCTTATTCACCTATCCCAGAATTGTGCTTGCTTTCTTTATTCCTGCACTAAGCATCGCCGCAACATATAGCGTCTATACGTATTTGGCTCCTTTGCTTCAGGATGTGCTTCTTGTTCCGGCACATTATATCAGCCTCGTCTTTTTACTGTATGGCGTCGTGACCATCTTTAGCACGTTAATCGGAGGAAAGCTGGCTGCCGGTGGCGGGATGGGAAAAATTCGCTATATATTCCTGATTCAGGCCGTCATTCTCGCGTCACTTTATGTTTCTTCCGGCTCGCTTGCCGGGGGACTCGTCAGCATCTCATTGATGGCTCTCGCCGTTTATCTTATGAACTCGACGATGCAGTTGTACTTCATCGATTGGGCCGATCGGCATGTTCCGGAGGCTAGAGACTTGGCTTCGTCCTTAACCTCCGTATCCATCAATGTCGGCATTGCGATGGGTTCCGCTTTGGGCGGATTTGTCGCGACGAACATGGGGCTCGTTGATCTTTCCTGGTCCGGGGCAATTATGGCCGTTTTGGCAGCCGTGTCGGCTTTTATCAGTTACCGTTTAGATCGGGAAGCTCGCAGCGCATCCAAAGAGGAAAATAGGCTGCAAGGCCAATACGAAGGAATCTTGTGATTACGGAATATAAGGTAAGAGGTGCTCCGGGAGGGGTACCTCTTATCGTTTTCGCGTTAATGATTTTTTCTCAGGCATGCTTGTGGTTAGTGTACGATACTTCATCGGAAAAGCTCTCGATATAGGTGGTGCCAAAATCGCATAACATCGTGAGCATTGGAGCCAATTGTTCGCCCAGCTCGGACAAGGCGTATTCCACTTTTGGCGGTGAAACCGGATAAACCTTGCGAATAACGAGTCCGTCGCTTTCCAGCATTTTTAACTGCATCGTAAGCATGCGCTGTGTCGCGTCGGGAAGAAGTCGCTGCAGCTGATTAAACCGTAACGGCCCTTCGGTCAATTGGTCTAATATGGATATTTTCCATTTTCCGCTGACTATGCCTAGTATGATTTCCGAAGTACAGCGATATGTTTTGTCTCTAAAGGTTATCATCTGCCGACACATCCCTCATAGAAAAATTGAGCAAAAGACATGAGTTTTTCAGTTAAGCCGTATTGAATTATAGATCGATCATTCTATATGTTAAGTTTAGCCATGCTCCCTTGTCAAGGACTTCCGGATCGATTAGTATAAAATGAATAAAGGAGGTCATCTTATGCCACGAACGGGACGGCCGCGCTCATTTAACCGTGACGAGGCGGTGGCTGCCGCCATGCTCTTGTTTTGGGAACACGGCTTTGAATCCACTTCACTGGCTCAGCTGCGGGCGGCGATGGGGGATATTTCGGCGGCGAGTTTTTATGCGGCGTTTGAATCCAAGGAAGCGTTGTTCCGTGAAGCGGTGGATAAGTATATATCTACTTATGGACATGTTTCGGAAACTTTCAGAGATACAAGCTTGACATCCAGAGCAGCCATGGAGCTGGGATTGCGGCAAACGGCACGGGTGCAGACGGAGAACTCCCATCCTTCAGGTTGTCTGTTGGTGTTGTCCGCCGTAAACTGTTCTCCCGGGCAAAAACACATCATAGAGATGCTGGCCAAGGAACGGGAGAGGGTCCGCGGTTGGCTGAACGATTGTATAGAACGGGCAGTTGCCAACGGGGAGTTGCCTGATTCAACGAATATTTCCACACTGGTTACGCTGTTTAATACATTTCTTCGAGGAATATCGACGCAAGCCCGGGACGGGGTTCCCTACGAGGCCATTGACGCGGCCATCACGCAGTTGATGAGCGTATGGGACGCGTTAGCTGCCAAGACGGGCCGGCAGGAGAACTCGACATTTTAACCCTCCTCGAATACTCATAGTAGAAGCTCATTCAAAGCGAATTTCCAGTTGATCCGAACAACGGGAATGACGTGTTGACTCAAGTGGGAAGGAGATTTGGATCAAATGCGTGGCCTGAACGCAATACCCGCCAAAAACCTTGATTTTTCAAGATTGTTGGCGGGTACGCGATTGTGCGGATGCCAAGGTTTTTTGAGGGCAAACCTTTGCAGTGGCCCGGGTTATGGATGCGAATTGGGCTTATTATTTGCGCAGCTTTTCCTGAATCAGCTTGTTCATTTCTTCGTCCGCGGTCCGGAGAGCCGTGTTCAGATCGGTCTCGTCGACAATATAGGCATTAAACGCCTTCGACAAGATTTTGTCGACATCGACGTCCGGCAAATATTTGAACGGTGTCATGACGGCGAATTTCAGCTTGGTCATGGCTGTCAGGTTTTTGCCTTGGAACTCGGTCAGCCCTTTGCCGAATTCGCTTTTCAGCTTCTCGTCCTTCAGCACGGTCATCCGGCCGCCGCGCATCATCGCTGTCTGCACCTCGTCGGATAACAGCGTATCCAGCACGAGGAACGCCGCATCCTTGACCTTGCTCTGCTCGGTGATCGACAGGATCGGCGAGTCGAGGCGCTGCCCGATGCCCGGCGCTTTGCGGTGCTGCGGATACATGGCCATGTCCCAGTTGACCTGTGGGGCCGTCTTTAGCGTATTCAGCAAATTGCTGTGGCTTGCGATCATCGCGAGTGTTCCGTTTGCAAACGCCTGCTGGTTTTTGCCCGCGTTCGGCACCTTGAAATCGCCTTCGGTCAGATTCGGAATCTTAAACAAGGAACCCCAAATTTCGAACGCCTCTTTCCACGATTCGTTCGTCAACAGCGATTTGTTTGCCGTGAAATCGGCGAACGGAATGGACAGCTGCTGCTGGATGCGGCCGATCCCGTCCGGGAAAATCCCCCTGATCTGCACCCCGCCGTCCGACTTGGTCAGCTTCTTGGCCAGCTCGGCCACCTCGTCCCAATACATGCCGTCCTTCGGATACGGAACTCCGAATTTATCGAAAATGTCTTTGTTGTAAAACAGCGCGAACGTGTTGGTGTAGGCCGGCAAACCGGCGAGGTAATCCTGGCCTCCGGCGATTTTCAGCGTCTCGAGCGCTTCCGGCGCAAACCGGTTTACGTCGAAGCGGTACTTCTTGATCAGCGGCTCCATGTTGTACAGCAGCTTGTATTCGGCCAGATTGCTTCCCATCGGTCCCGGGTAATTGGCGACGATGTCGGGAATTTCCCCGGCGGAAATCAGCTCCGGCAGCTTGGATGCGGACGCATTGATCCGCTCGACGGTAATTTGCGGATATTTCTTTTTCACCGGCTCGACGATGTATTTCTGTACCTCATCGTCCGAAAACATGCCGCCGCTGGCCATGATTTTCACGGTGACCGGATCTTTGCCAAGCTCCGGCAGCGCGTCTGTCGCTTTATCGCTCGTTGGTGCCGCGCTCTCCGGCGGCTTGGCCGATCCGCTGCAGCCGGCCAGCGATATAGTGCAGGTTAGCGCGAGCAGCGAGATGAACAGCTTTTTCATGCGAAATCCCCCCCTTTGTTTGGTTGGCAGTGTTACAACCTGAATGACAGCGATTTCCTCCATTCTATTTTATGATGAATGCGCTTTCTTGAGATTGTCGCAAATTCATCGGTTTTTGTTTGAAACTCAGTTATAGCGCCCCCCTAAATCCCCCCACCGGGGGGACCCCAGGCGCTCGGGTGCCCTGGACCCGCCTGGCTTGAGGGACTGCTCGCTTCTAGTTCGCGTCTGTCGGGGCATGGCTTTTTACCTTCGGATAAAAAGCCTATGCCCCGACACGCTGTACTTTCGGTGCGGTGCCGGGGGAGCAGGTACGTGCCTCGGGTCCGCGAATGTCTGCCATGGTTTAGCTGGCGCGAACCAATGGCAGACCCGCTTTACTTCGGTGCGGTGCCGGGGGAGCAGGTACGTGCCTCGGGTCCGCGAATGTCTGCCATGGTTTAGCTGGCGCGAACCAATGGCAGACCCGCTTTACTTCGGTGCGGTGCCGGGGGAGTGAGTGCGTGCCTCGGGTCTGCGAATGTCTGCCATGGTTTAGCTGGCGCGAACCAATGGCATTCCCGCTTTACTTCGGTGCGGTGCCGGGGTGCGAGTGTGCGCCCAATGTTGTCAGGTTATGCGGACCATAGCGGAACTAGGGTGCGCTAATCAGGTCAGTTTCCGATACTTTCGAAAATTAGCGGAACTCAGGTGATCTATTTGTCTGTTTGCCCGGTACACATGCCATTTTTCACTGATTTAGCGCACCTCAGTTCCTCTATTTTTTCAATGTGCCTATTTATTCGAGAATAGCGAACGTGGGTTCCGCTATGTTATAAACTACTTGATTTTAACGGATAACAGCTCCAAGGCCTTGGTAAAACCCACGGTCCATGAAAGAATGCGTTAACCTGACAACATGGAGTGCGTGCCTCGAACCTGTGTTTGTCCAGCTTGCCGGAGACGCAAATAAGGCCGCCGCGGACGATCCGGGCAGCCTTTCCTTGCTAACGGAAATTACACGGCTTTAATACTGGCAAAGATGCGCCTCGCCGATTTTACAGCGACCAAACGTCTGTTGGCCGGACTCGGGCGTCAACCATTGGATTGAATCGAAGCCTTCAGGACGTCTTCGAAGGTCATCGGCGGCCGGCCGATGAGACGGGCCAGCGTTGGATCCGTTCGTGCGAATTCGCCTTCCCGGCTCGCGCGAAAGACACCCAGAAGCAGGTCAGCCCTCTCCTCGGGGAGACCGTGAGATATCAAGCGGGCGCGATACTCGTTGTCCGACACGACAATCCGGCGGATCGGGCGGCCGACATGCCCCGAGGCGATCGCCGCGATGCCGTCCATATCAATCGCTTTGGAGCCGGTGAGGGCGGGCGTTACGCCGTCGAGACTCCCTTCGCTTAAGACGACCGCCGTCACCTCGGCCAGGTCGGCGTGAGATGTCCAGGCCACCGGACCGTCCTCCGGAGCGATCAATTCCCCCGTTTTGAGCGCTCCACCGAGCAGCATGAGCGCCGACGCGGTGTAAAAGCCGTTGCGGAGCGACGTGAAAGCCACACCCGAAGCTTTTAGCGCCTCTTCGGCAGCAGCATGGTCAACCATGGGAGCGAATCGCGACGTCCGGGATGAGCCCATCTGGCTTGTGTAAAGGACTCGACCGGCACCGGCCTTCTTCGCCATGTCGATCGCCGTAAGATGCCTGCGGGTGGCAGTCTCTCCCAAGCTGTCGGTTGAAACTATGAGAACCTGCGACGCCCCTTCAAAAGCGCGGGCAAGACTCTCGGGATCGTCGAAATCGCCTTGACGGACACGAACGCCTCGTTCCTTAAGTCCCTGCGCCTTTTTCGGGTCCCGGACACTTACACCGATCTCCTCAGCGGGAACACGTTCAAGCAGCCGCTCCACCACGGCCCGCCCCAGTTGCCCGCCTGCTCCGGTAATAATAATCATGAAAACCACCTCCTCAAAAATCGCGTGACATCGCATCCTCCAAATCGGCTTTCCATCATTTTTTCATACAACATCCATCCTTTCTTGCACTTGGCCGGCTTTAAACGGCGCGTCCGAACGGACACTTTGAAATCCAACAGTGTCGTCTAAGCATCAATATTGTGTATAATACACTGTATATAGAAAAGATAAACGGATTGAGTGAACCGGACAATCAGCAAAAGGCAGTTATCGTTGTATAGACAACATCTGCGCGTTTTTGTTGTCTTGGAGCTCATGGCCGATTCTCGGTTAAAAATCTCATGGTAGGAGTGAGGTCGAATATGCCGGTAAACCCCGACGATCCGCGCGTAAAACGAACGCGTCAGTTGTTAATGCAGTCCTTTATGGAACTGCTTGAACAAAAGAAAAATATTTACTCCATTTCGGTGCAAGACATTGCGACTCGAGCAACAGTCAATCGCGCCACGTTCTATGCCCATTTCGAAGATAAATTTGCTTTTCTGGAGTGTTGGATGAGGGAAAAATTCCAGACGATATTGAAGAAGCGACTGCCGGATTTATCCATTTCGGATATGGGCAGCTTGCGAACCCTCATTCAAACCGTTTTCGATTTTCTTGTCCGTTTCAGGCAGTACTTGAATCCGGGAGACAGACAGTTTGAACCGTTGTTCGAAATCGCGATGCAAAAAGAACTTTATCAGTTGCTGCTCAAGTGGTTGCGTGAGGAGTCGAATGCTCCTGTATCACAAGAGATGGTAGAAGCCACAGCCCTTGTCGTAAGCTGGGGTATATTTGGATCGGCCGTGCAGTGGAGTCGAAGTCCTCAAAATCGTACGGTAGAAGCGATGGTAGAAGACGTACTCAAGGTTGTAGCGGCAGGTTTGGCTCCTGTCATGATATAACCCGCCGGACGGATACTACCGGAGCCCGCAAAATTAAAAAGTCTGCCCGAGTTTGCCTTACGGCGCCCAAGCAGACTTTTTGCCTATTCTATATTAAAAATGGTGCCTATACCCGGAACAACCTACGGAAAAGCGAGCGAAGCCGTCCGTCGTTTACCGGAATTGTCACCAGTCCAGCTCGGACCATAAAAGTCCGTCCCTTAACATACGTTTCTTCTCCCGGCAATCGCTGCACCGTTTGGGAGGGTCCCAACCCCGCATGCGAAAATGATCCTGCTCCTCCACCGTCCAATAAAAGCGCTCGCCGCAGTCCCAGCACTTAATTCGTTCCGGGCCGCGCTGCAGCTGGAGCAGCTCGGAAGCGGGAACAAAACTATCGGCAGGCGCTTCTTCGAGAGTGAATTTTCCTTCGCCCGGATTTTCCAAATGATCGATCACCTTGCGAATCGCCTCCCGCACCTTCCGGAAGTCAAGAGGTTCCCACTGCTCCAGCAGCGGAATATATCGCTTATTGCCGGTCTCCGCAATTTTTTTTAAGAAAAAGCAGGACCGTTTCCCGACTGTTATTCTTGAGATACGGCATGTCCTCCGGCAGTTTGCCCTCTTCCACCCATCCACTCCATTGCTTTAGCCACAGATCCACAGTCTGCTCCCTTTGAATAATCCATCCCTTATCTGAAAAATAAAGCAGCGGCATATCCCCCTGGTAACCGATACTCAAAAATCGTTCTTGATCATCCAATCGACCCGCTCCGTAATTTCCGCCAGCGTGAGCGACCCGTAATAGCCGTACGATACGTTGTCGTACAGCCCAAGCTCCAGCAGCTTCTTGTCGCGCGAGCCTTTTAAAATTTTCGCCAGCAAGTTCCGTCCGGCCTTACCGGCGATACTGTCGGCCGCATGCAAAATGCTGCGAATTTCTTCTTCCTGCAACGCAGGCTCGGTTTTACGTTCAGCTTGCCCTCGCAGCTGTTTCGGCATAACCATCCCTATATAAATCTATTATTATCATATTCATAGCTTAATAAACCACCCTATGAAAGGTTGATATTTATCGAGCTGACGCCCGACCAAGTAAAGCCGTTTATTTTACATCCGGAACCTGCGGTATCGCATGCCGCGCTCGAATATTTTGCCGATAGCAACCTGCACCTCGGCGATCTGTCGCTGATGCCTCTCGTGCTGCAAAGACTTCAGCAAGTCAAGAAGGGCGAAATCTTCCACTTGCATGAAGCGTACCATTTTCCGCAAACTGAAGAAACGGTTACCGAATTGCTGAAGCTGCTGAGCTCGCCGGATTTTGATCATAATACCCAGTTTCATTTAACAAGAATCCTCCTTCACAGCGATTTATCCCTGCTTGCACCTCATCTGGAGGTTTTACGCCCGCATCAAGAATTTATGATCCGTCTCCAAAACAGAATGGACATCGCCGGCATGTCCAATGACGAGCTGTTCGAAGCATTCCAGCTATTTCTTAAAGGAACCCGCGGCAAATATTATAACGAAATCGACACTTTCTATGGAGAAGAACTGGTAGGCGAGCTTGCCCGGCGCAGGTGCTTGTCAGACGACCGGGTCTTGCATACGCTCGATTCCGACGATCCTTACGATCTTGGTTATGACACGATCTATTATGTGCAATTAGCCGGGGAGATGCAGCTCGAAGCCGCGATTCCCCATCTGTGCCGCTTTCTCAGTTCGGAGGACGATATTTTGCCTGCTAAAGCAGCGAGAGCGCTTGTCCGCATCGGCACGGAGTCTGTCATCATAACCTTGACGGAAGCTTATAAGACTGCCTCGGAAAAATTCTTCAGGCTGTTCGCGTCAGACGTATTCGGCAAAATCAAGCTGCCCGTATCGGGAAGAAGTACAAGAAGTGCTGCGGGAGTGCGTAGAGCGGCGCCCGCAGATTGCCAATATACCGCTATCATCTAAAGAAGGCGCCGCCCGTTGCGGCGCCATATTTCAAAGCTTAAGCAGCTCGCGGATATCCTCCTCCGTAAGCGATGCCAGCGCTTCTTCTCCAGGCTGAACGATGGCGTCGATCAAGTCCTTTTTCCGCTGCTGGAGCTCGTACATTTTCTCCTCAATCGTCCCTTCCGTTATGAGACGGATAACATGGACGACGTTTTTCTGCCCGATCCGGTGGGCACGATCAGCTGCTTGCTGTTCGACTGCCGGGTTCCACCACAAATCGAACAATATGACGGTATCGGCTCCGGTCAGGTTCAGTCCCGTTCCGCCCGCTTTGAGAGAAATCAGGAATATATCCGTCTCGCCTTCATTAAACCGTCGGCACAATTCGACGCGTTCACTGGGTTTGGTAGATCCGTCAAGATAAAAATAAGACCATCCGCGCCTTGCCAGTTCCTCCCTAATAATAGCGAGCATCTCGGTAAACTGTGAAAAAACGAGCATCCTTTTACCTGACCCCAGGCATTCCTCAAGCAATTCGAGCAGCTGCTCCAGCTTGCCGGATGCTCCTTTATAATTGTCGATAAAAAGCGAAGGATGACAGCATAGCTGGCGCAGCCTGGTTAGTCCGGCCAATATTTTCATCCTGCTCTTCTGAAAGCCTTCCGCCTGCAGCTGCTCGGTGGTTTCCTTCTGTAGCCGCAGCAGGTAAGCCATATACAGCTTTTTCTGCTCGGGCAGCAGCTCCGACGTTTGCAGCGTTTCGATTTTGTCCGGCAGCTCGGCAAGCACATCCTTTTTCAACCGCCGCAGCAGGAACGGGCGAATTTTACGCGCCACCAGCGCGGGCTCGAGATCGCTGAACGCCTTGCGGCTTGCAAACAGCTCCGGAAATACCGCGTCCATGATCGACCAAAGCTCCTCCAGCCGGTTTTCAACCGGCGTACCGGTCAGCGCGAATCGATGTGCGGCCGATATCGATTTAACCGCCTGGGCTGTTTGCGTCGTATTGTTCTTGATGGCCTGAGCCTCGTCCAGAAACACCGCATGGAATGTCTGCGCAGCGTACCAGTCCGCATCCCGGCGCAGCAGCGGGTAGGAGGTAATGAGCACATCGGCTTCCCCGGCCTGCTCGAATACTGCGTCGCGTTCGACTTTGGTGCCGGCCGCCACAGCCGCCTTCAGGTGCGGCGCGAATTTCGTCAGCTCATTTTTCCAGTTGTACACCAGGGAAGCCGGGCATACGATCAGCACAGGCGCTCCCTCGAAGCTATTTCGTTCTCTCTCGGAGGCGATATATGCGATGCTTTGCAGCGTTTTACCGAGCCCCATATCGTCCGCGAGAATTCCGCCGAACCCGTAGTAGCCGATCATTTTCATCCACTGAAAGCCGTACTTCTGGTAGTCCCGCAGCACCGGGGCGAGTGCGGACGGCAGCTCGAAGTCGAGATTGTCCGGATTTCTCAGATTGTCCAGCAGCCTCCTGAGCGATTTTCCGAGCTTGACGTTCGCGGCCCCGCCCCCTCCCTGCTCATGCAGGGAAAGCCCTCGCACAACGGGCAGCTGAATGTTCTCCCCCTTGAGCTCCGACTTGCGAATGCCCAGCTCTTCGAACAACCGGCCAATTTCGCGAAATCCCTCTTCCTCCAAAGAGACAAACGCTCCGTTCGACAGGCGGTGGTACCTCTTCTTCTCCACGAGCGAGCGGAGCAGTTGAACGAGCTCCTTCTCCTCCACGCCGTCCAGGTCAAAACGGACTTCCAGCCAGTTCATGTCCGAATTGGCATCCACGGTCGCACGCGGCCTTAGCCCTCTGGAGGAACGCGCCGCCTGAACGGCAGGAGAGGCGAATACGTCGGCTATCCGCTGCAGCTGCTCCAGCCCGCCGAACAGAAACTCGTATTCCGCTTCCTCCGAATCGATGGCGAGTTCATACCCAAGCTGGCGAAAGGAGGCTTGCCGCAGCAGGTCAAGCACGGCCCACTCCCGTTCCGGCTCCCGCATCACAATATGTCCGAACGTACCTTCCTCACCGGCGCACGTTTGCAGCGGCCAAAAATGAATATCTCCGTATACGAACTCTACTTTTGCGCTGAGTAATCCATCCGGCCGGTCCAAATATACGTTCGCCCGCAAAGGCTCGCTGATAACCCGTTCCGCGATGCTTTGATCTACACCGAATTCGCCGATTCGCTTCAACACCGGCACGACCCGCTGCAGGTAGGCATCGACCTTCTCAGACGGAATCGTGATTTTCCCGTCCGAGGTTTGTTTCGAAAGAGCTTGCAGCTGCGACAACCGGGATATCGTCGCCGCATCCATTCGATATAAGCTCCCGTCCTCCACGACGGCAAAGCCGTAACTGGGGATAAACTTCAGCTCGTGCAAACCCTTCAGTTCCAGCTTGTACGCACTCTCTATCGGCCCTTGTTCGAGCCAAAATAGGATAGGCGCGTTCCCTTCCCTTACGTCGAGCTTGCTAAGCGTTTTGCCACCGATTACGAAGCTGACCGCCGATTCCGACAGCTTCGGCAGCAGTGCCTCCCAAACCGCAGGCGGAATGTAAAGCGCCCTGTCCCCGCCTGACGAGTTGTAGGAATACGGATTCGAAATTGCTTTATAAGCCTGCTCATTCCGGTACGTTTCCCGAAGCAGGCGGATTATTTCCGCGTCAGTCTCGCTGAACAGGTGAACGGTCGGGTCAAACAAGAAGAGCTTTGTAAAAGCGATCGGTTTCCTTTTTTCCAGCGCATCAAGAAACTCTTTGATTCTTTGTACGACATACAGCTTTCCAGGCCCAACCTTTATCTCCAGCCATATTCCGGAGTGATAACCTGTCTCGATTCGGCATGAATATTCGACTGCGACCTGCTGCTTGACTTGAACGACCTCCGCCGATCGTGCCGGGACATTCGCCGGCCGCTCGAACAATGCAAGGACGGCGCCGGCAATTCGAACGTCCCCTTCCGGAATGGCCGGGGAGGGGGCGGCGGCATCGCATTCTGCGGTGGGGCCAAGCTTCCGCCATGTTGGGCATGCGCCTCGATCTGGAGAAGAACGGCCGCTATGTGCTTGCAGTATTCGGAGTACGATCCGAATGCGGGGCATTCGCACTCTGCTTCGATGTCTCCCGTATGCTCATCGATCATGACCGATACGTTGTATTTTCGCTTCCCATCACGACCGCATAATATGTCTCATTACTCGGGTCGTAGGTGAGCTGCCGCACCCTCTTGGCACGAAAGTAACTTTCCCCGCGGCTATAGGAAGTCGTTCCGCAAAGCGACTTGATTTCTCTTTTTGATAATGATGCACCGAAAGACATGTTTCAACGAACCCTTTCTTTTTGAACTCGGATAGCCGGTCCATTAGCTTGTTTTAATCATACTACAAGCGAACCCGCAAAGCATTACGCTGGTGAAGGAAAGCTGGGGGCCCCGTATTCAAATAAAAAAAATCTGCGTAAGCTACGGGAATTTTACCCGAAGTTTGCGCAGATTTTGTAGAATGAGAGGTTTTTGGGGTTTATTCCGACGGTGCATCTTCGATCAGCCGCAAAATACAAGTGTTAAATTGCACAACACCTTGAATGAATTCTTCAGCAATCTCACGATCGAAAAACACTTCTGTGTTATAGTCCGCGTCAGAACGAACCGGCCCGTTAATCTTCTTTGTCACAATCCAGTTTTTCCTCAGCCTTTCGGAGCACCGCCAGCTTGGCCTTATCATTGTAGGGCAAGTTTTGCTGCTGTTCATCGAGGGGCACGCAGCATATCTCGAAAATTGGCATCGCCATCGCCATATCCTGACGATGCTGCGCGACGAGATGCCTTATTTCTGGCCGCAGATCGAGACGTAAATTATGAACGAAGGCTTAGCGGCGTTTCGCCAAGGTACTTACGCAAATAAGCTCTCCACGAACGGTCAGGGATCGACAGGAGAGCTTTATTGTTGCCTGTTTTCTGATACAATAAAGGTATCAGAAACCATATGGAGGTGCAAGCAATGCAATGGGAAGAAGTTCGTAAGATTTACCCTGATCAGTACGTAAAACTGCAAATCCTCACTTCCCACACCGAAGGCAATACTAAATACGTCGATGAGGTTGCCTTGATTAAAGCCATCCAGGATCCTAGAGAAGCAACCCATGAATTGCTTCGTTCGAAGGACGGCATCATTGTATCCCACACCTCGAATGAAGAATTGAAGATCGAACTCCGTACACTTCGAGGCTTACGGGGAGTTATCCAATATGAAAATTGATCTCGTAGAAAGACTACTTCAGACCTCGATAACAATAAATTACAAGGGACAAGCCCTCATTATAGATAAGCTGGTCATTGATACCGGTGCTTCTCATACGCTCCTCTCCGTCGATGCAGTAGCCGATGTTGGGGTTTACTTTGAAACCGGAGACGAAATAATCAGCGCCTTCGGCATCGGCGGCGAGGAGAGCTGCTTTAGAAAAACGTTTGATTCTGTGACTTTAGGCGACTTCCAGATTGAGAACTTCAAACTCGATGTAGGCGCTCTACATGAGAAGCTTGAGATTAATGGGCTTCTGGGATTGGATTTGCTTATGGCGGCAAATATAGTGCTTGATTTATCGGAACTAACAATGTTTTCTGCAAAAGGAAAAAGCTAAGCTACCATTTTAGGCAACCTAACTTTTATTAGAACTAAATTCTTCTGAAGAAATTTCCTCGCTTCCCACATCGAAAATTGTGTCCCACACCGCGAATGAAGAATTAAAAATCGAGACTCACACAATTCTAGGCTATCGGGAAGCAGGCAATTTAGAAATTTATGAATATTTGATTAAGCAAACACAGGGTCTTCAGTGGCATCATTTGTTCCAAGTTCCCCTCTAAACGCTTTTGACAAAGTTGCTGAAATTATCGAATCAAAGGAGCTCATCAAGTCAATATTAGCTATTGCTGAATCTTCGATGTATAATAGTTCCTTAATTCTCTTTACGATCTGTATTTGTTCTTCATAAGGAGGAAGTGGGACAAGTGTTGATGAAAGTTCTTCAGTATTTATATTATTAATTCCTGCTGAAGATTTTGTTTTATTAAAAAACTGTCTTCTTGTTGATTCCGACTTAAGAAGAAAATAAACATACTCTGGAAGAACACCGATCGTGCGAATCCTTATTAAGTAAGATGCAAATGCATACCCATTACAATTTTCGCCAACAATTGCACACTTACCAACTAAGTCTTTACTTCCGTTAGAACGGATGATTAAGATGTCACCCTCTGAAACGGTATTACTACTATCAACCTCAGTTTCTGAAAGGTACTTCAAATCATCCAATTCTATGCTAGTATCACCTATATTCGGAATTCGCAATACTGGAGTCCCTTTGTTGTTATAATCGCTTTTCGAAGAAGTACCATATCTGAAATCGTAAACAATATCCCCTAATGAACAATAAATCCAATCTGGGGGTAGTTCAACATCAATTTTCGGTTTTAATGTGAGCGTCTTAATTTTCTGAGGCCTTTTTTCTCCGTTTCTAGTTGCCATTGCAAGATCATCGTTATATTTTCGAAGTTTCAATTCATTAATTTCGTTCAAGAGAATTTTCCCGGATTTATGGTATGTATTCTCCACCCGCCACCTCTTCGTCAACTCCCCACGAAAAGCCTTGTCCAAAATAGCCGCTCGACGAAGTTCAAAGGTTTCTTTGGCTTCTTCAATTAATTGTTTGGCTTGATTGATTTTGTCCAAAAGTCGTTCAACTTTGTCGGCAATTCGTTTTTGTTCGTTTAGAGGCGGGAGTGGGAACTTTAATGATTCAATCATCTTTCCACTGATATTGGGTTGAGCTCCCCCATAAGATAATTCATAAATTTCTTGAGACGATTTAATTACAAAGTAATTTTTGTATTTTCTGTACAGTACATTTTCATCAATTTCTTTAATATTACCGACCCGTTGATTTTGTAGAGCAATTTCATCAGACTCGTATATACCTGTTTTTCCAGTAGTTGCACCAGACATCGCAATTAGTAGATCCCCTCTTCGAATTAGATACTTTTCGTCAAGTAGCGATGCCGGAACTTTAACAGCATTCTCAGTATTTGTATCTAAACCCTTGATATCTGATATTCTTATTACTGGAATACCATCTTCACAATAATCATTACTTTTAAACGCGTAACCATTGATTAGACGAGCAACATAACCGAACCACACCCAAACCCAATTCCCCGGCACCTGATAAGGCTGCTCCTCCTCCGGCACCAAAGCTTCCTTCAGCAGCTCCTCAACCGACCTGGCATCCTTCTTACTCATTTGCCATACACCCCGGAAGCCTCGGCAACCTTTAACAACGCCGGCTTGCTCTCTTTATATCCATCCTCTTTCGCCTCAACGGCCTTCAATTCTGCAACCACTTCGCCAAGCAAAGCTAATGCCTCTTCCAGCTTCGCCATCGCTTCTTCCGCCGAGTCGATCGGATCGGGAAGATTATCGTAGGCGGACAATGACTCATCGGCGATTAGGCCGATATCCAGGCTATCGTCCTTCTTGCGAATCTCCTCGCGGGTAAATACATTGAAACGTTCGTCTTCGACTTTCGTGCGATCCTCGGCCGTATAAGCGGCAACAAATGCATCAAAGTGAGACTCCGTCAGCGGAGTACGTTTACCGAAGCTCGGCATGTTTGTCCGCAGATCGTACACCCATACCTCTTTTGTGCTGTCCTTATCTGTCTTTTCGCGGGTGAAAAACAGCACGTTCGTCTTTACGCCCTGTGCGTAGAAGATCCCGGTCGGCAGCCGCAGAATCGTATGCAGGTTACACTTGTCCATCAAGTCGGCGCGAATTTTTGCGCCGACGCCGCTCTCGAACAGCACGTTGTCCGGCAGAACCACCGCCGCGCGCGCCTTACCGTTCGGTTTCAAGGCACGGTAAATATGCTGAAGAAAATTCAGCTGTTTATTCGTCGTCGCAAACGTCAGATCGTCGCGCGTAGGGCGTTCTCCGCCCTGCTTCGTGCCAAATGGCGGATTGGTCATGATCACGTCGTAGTTTTTCAGGTCTTTGCCATCGTCGGACAACGTATCGCCCAAAATAATCTCGCCATGAATATCGTGCAGCATCGCATTCATCATCGCCAAGCGATGCGTATCTTTGACCAGCTCAACACCGGTGAAGGCCTGGTATTTCTGGAACTCGGCTTCTTTTTCGCCAAGATCGAAATAATCGTCCGTCTTGCTGCGAACATGCCGGTCCGCGGCGATCATAAAACCGAAAGTTCCCGCGGCGGGGTCATTGCATCGCTCCCCCGGTTGGGGATCCACCAGCTTGACGATGACGTCGATCAGCGGACGCGGAGTGAAATATTGCCCCGCTCCGGACTTCGTCTCGCTGGCGTTCTTTTCGAGCAGCCCCTCGTACAGATCGCCGAGACCTTCTTCCTTCGCGCTGTACCAATCGAGCTGATCGATGGACGTAATGATTTTCTCCAGATTTTTAGGTTCGTTGATATTGGAGGTGGCATTCATGTAGATCATCTTGATCGTCTCGTTGCCTTGATTGCCGAGGTCAAGAAGCAGTTGGCGGTAATGCTGTTGCAAGGCGAGACCATGTTTATCCTTCAAGGAATCCCAGCGATAATGTTCCGGCAGCATGCCTTCGTTATCGGTTTCCTTCATCATTTTCAAAAAGAGCAAATACGTCAGTTCCGTCACATATTGATGATATGTGATGCCGTCGTCACGAAGTACGTTGCATAAGTTCCAAAGCTTCTGTACAATTTCCTGATTACCCATTTATGCAAGATCCCTCTTTTCTGGTGTATATAGCGCTGTGTTGATAGTCGTGACGATCTTGTCGATCTCGCCGTCGAAAATTTTATTCAGCTGCTTATAGCCGCCCTTGCTCTTGAACGGCTCCACATCGAAAGCATTCTCCGGATTCGGATCCAGCACCGACTCCTGCAGCAGCTGCTTTTCGATGCGCTTCAGCCAATCCTTCTGGACCTTCGACCAGACCTTCATATCATAAATCTTTTTCATCGCGCCCTCAATACGCTCTTCATGGCTGATTAACGGATCGCCCAGCGCTTGCTGACGAATGAAGCTGATGATGTCCGCCGCGATATCTTCGTTTTTCGCATCGCGCCATGCCGTTTGCAGCGCCTTCTCCGAATACCCTTGTTGATCAAGCGCCACTCGCAGCTTGCGCAGTTCCTCGCGGGTGAGGTCGCTCGGACGCGTACAAATAATCGTAAGAGCCGGAATAAGGTTCAAATTTTCCTTAATAAAAGAATGGAACCCTTCCAAATAGTCCTCCGGTTTCTGGGCATTGCCGTATCCCCGGGAAGTGGAAAGCAGCTTGTCCTCATGATCGGAAATATAGATGCGATGCGCCCTGCCGCGATTTTCGTCGATAAATCCGACCAATGTTTTCCTGGTTTGCAATTCGGAGCCGGTCTCCAGAGCGCTTTTGTTCTTAAGCGATTGAATAAACTCATCTATGCTCAGCCCGCCCGACAGCGCTTTAAAGTCCTCGTGATCCTTGGCCGTCCAGGTGCGCTTTTTGCGCTGTATTTTGGCGATGATTTCATCCTTGTGCTGTTTCCCTAGTTCCTCGCTGTGGATCTGGACAAGCTCGGTTATGAGCATATCCAGCGTAACGGACGGTCTGGTCGCAACCGGCTTCATATCCGTGTACGGCTTCAAGCTTTCGTAGATCCCCACCGCGTCAAAAATCATGAAATGATCTTTCCCGATCTCATCGCAGCGTCTGGTCGCTCTCCCCAGCATCTGCTCGTACAATATCCGCGAACGCACGCGGCGCAGAAACACAAGATTCGTAATGCTCGGAATATCGACACCCGTTGTCAGCAAATCCACGGTAACCACGACATTAGGGAGGCGTTCGTTCTTGAAAAGCTTGATCGCATGTAGGGGATCTTTGATCGATCCGGTAATTTTCATCACTGCGTTATCGTCTACGGCTCCGTATACCTTCTCCAGCTCTTCCTTGAAAATACGCACGACCGTATCGGCATGATCGTCGGTTGCCGCGAAAATAAGCGTCTTCCCGTCCGATTCCGGATCGATATATTGAGTGAGCTCCCGTAAAATAACCCGGTTGAAGTTCTCCGTAACGACGGTCTTATTGAACTGTGTGACTTCAATATTGATTTCGTCCTGGAGCAGCTCTTTTTCTATACTGCCGGTGGATACATCGTACACCGCCACTTCTTCCCCGACCCGCCACTTGATGCCGTTTTTCTTCAGCAGGGTTTCGAATTGCATCGGAGGTTCGTGATCGATGAGGTAGCCGTCGATCACCGCTTCGCGATACGAATAGTTGAATACGGGGCGTCCGAATATCTCAACCGTATGTAAGGCCGGAGTCGCCGTTAATCCGATCCGGACAGCATCGAAATAATCCAGCACCTTGCGGTACTTGCTCACATAATCTTCGTGATCGCGGAATGCCAGTTCGAGCTCCGACATTTCTTTATCCAGCGTATAACCGCGGTGGGCCTCGTCGACAAGGATACAGTCGTATTGATCGACTGATGGAATATCGGCGTCCGATTCGTTATAGAACAAGCGTTTGATCATGCCCTGCACAGTAGCGATCTGGACTTTCGTCTCGTGATTCGGCTTCTTGTCATCCAAGGTTTGCAGCTCGAAAATTTCCGTAAAAGAGTGATAGCTCTCCAGCTTCGAGTCCTTGAACGCCGCCTCCGCCTGACGTCCAAGAGCCGACCGATCGACTAAAAAAAGAATGCGCTTGAAGCGGTTGTGCTTGATGAGACGGTAAATCAGGCCGATCGCCATCCGGGTTTTGCCCGTACCCGTCGCCATCGCAAGCAGTATCTTGCGTTCTCCGGATGCTATAGCACGTTCAACGGACAAGATCGCATCTTCCTGATACGGACGCAGCTTGAGGTAATCCAACGTTTCGTCCTGAAGCGCTTGGGCCGCTTGATCGAGATCCTGCTGCAGCAGACTCTTGAGCCCTTGCGGCGAATACCACGCTTGCAGCGGGCGCGGATGATTCGTCGATTTGCGGGCATCGAGAAACCAAATGCCCGACATCGTCTTGAGCTGTTCCAAGTACGGGCGTCCGTTTGTAGAGAACAGAAACGGGACCTGATAATTCCCCCACGGACCGTAAATAATCTCATCGCCGTGACGTACGACCTGCATGGCATACTTCTTGGCCTGCGCGATATCCGCTTCTACGTTCTTGCTCATCCTTTTGGCTTCGACGATGCCGACAAGCTCTAACCCGCAGAATAGCGCATAGTCCGCATAGCCTGTTTTAAGCGCCCACTCCGCGATCGCCAAGTTTCGTCCCTTCTCCGGGCGAACGCCAAGACCGTAACGGAGCGTCTGCGAGTCGGCTTCCCAGCCGGCTTGACGCAGCTTCTCATCAATGATGAGTCTCGTCTCGGCTTCCGTTAATGCAAACGCGCTGCCTGCCTGCTTGGATTTCGCATGGCGCTTCTTCTTATCCTCATTCGTCACTGTTAGCTGCTGCTGGCGAAGCAGCGCCAGCTCCTGCTGCAACTCTTCCATTTTATCTTCATAGGACTGCGTAAGCTGAGCCAGTTGTTCCTGGTTGGCAACCGTATCCTGCTGCACCGGCTCGACGTAATCGGGTGCTTGAAATTCCCAATCTCCGTAAACCTGCATAAACCATACGCTAAGACGGAACGCCAGCTGCGTCAGAGTACGCGCCTCTCCGGTCGATCCGTAACCGGCCTCGTGTGCGGCCTTGTTTCCTATTTTTCGAAGCGTATGAAGCATGTCCACGATCTCATCGGTCAGCAAATCTTCCCGTTGCAGCTGCGAGAGCCGCTCAACTTGCGTCAGCTCTTTCGCCTCGTCCATCGCTTCCAACGCGCATATGTATTTTGTTAGAGTTTCACCAAACATGCGAAGCTTGATTAACGATGTATTCGGGTCCACGAAGAGATTGCGTTCCGCCATCTCCCCCAAGTCGGATAATATGTTCCAACGGCTTGTTAAAAATCCAAAATTTCCGCCCAACCAGCTGCACCTCCGGTACCAAACGATTAGTTCCGCAGTAACGGTTTTTATGGTTGTATTCGACATCTATACCATTAAAACCTGCAAATTTGGAAATTTTAAACGAACCATGTAATTAAAAAAAGTCCGCTTGTTCTCCAGCACCTACGTGTGAGGAGTAAGCCGACTTTGCAGGTTTATATTGAACATAACATAAAACCGAAGCATGATGTATTCTTAGGACTTGCTCATCCCTCTCTCATTCCCCAAAGCCCGTCCCCCCGCTCAAAATCCGCGCCCGTCCTTCTCACATATCCACCTCTTTCGTGAATATATTGGTAACAAGCTATATTTTTTTATATAGTTTCCGGCCCTTTTGTCACCTCGCCATGCTGCAAAGAAACGTCGAACGTTCCTGCGGCATTTAGCATGTCAAAAGCATTTCAAACAGGAGGTGTACCGCATGGCAGAACCTTTATTTACCGTGTCTCGCGAAGACTGGTCGCTGCACCGCAAAGGCTATCAGGATCAAACCCGGCATCAGGAAAAAGTGCGCGATGCGATCAAACAAAACTTGCCGGACCTCGTGTCCGACGAAAGCATTATTTTGTCCGACGGCAAGCAGATCATTAAAGTGCCGATCAAAAGCCTTGACGAATACCGGTTTCGCTACAACTACAACAAGAGCAAGCATGTGGGGCAAGGGGACGGGGAAAGCAAGGTGGGAGACGTGCTCGGAACCGATCCGCAGCCGGCATCCGGAGCCGGCAAGGGCGAAGGCGCCGGGGATCAGCCGGGCGACGATTATTACGATGCGGAAGTGAATATGGAAGAGCTGCAGACGATGCTGTTCGAGGAGCTCGAGCTGCCCAACCTCAAGCAAAAGGATAAGCAGAATGTGACAACGAAGGAAATCGTTTTTAACGATATACGCAAAAAAGGAATCATGTCCAACATCGACAAGAAGCGGACGATTCTCGAAAACATCCGGCGCAACGCCACGCACGGCGTTTCCGGCATACGCGGCATCAGCCCCGACGATCTGCGGTTCAAAACGTGGGACGAAATCGTTACACCGCATTCCAATGCGCTCATTTTGGCGATGATGGACACGTCCGGCTCGATGGGCTCCTTCGAAAAATATATCGCCCGCAGCTTCTTCTTCTGGATGACGCGTTTTTTGCGCACGAAATACGAGCAGGTGGAAATCATATTTATCGCCCACCATACGGAAGCGAAGGTCGTCACGGAGGAGGAGTTTTTCACCAAGGGCGAAAGCGGCGGCACGATCTGTTCGTCCGCTTACCAGCTCGCTTTGGAAATTATCGAACGGCAGTATCCGCCGGCGAGCTACAACATTTATCCGTTCCATTTCTCGGACGGAGATAATCTGACGAGCGATAACGAGCGCTGCGTCAAGCTGATCGCGGAACTATCGAAGCGCTGCAACATGTTCGGGTACGGCGAAGTGAACCAATATAACCGCAGCAGCACGCTGATGTCGGCTTACCGCAACATTCACGATCCGAACTTTGTTTACTACGTCATCCGGGAAAAAGGCGAAGTCTATAAGGCGCTTAAAACGTTCTTCCCGAAATCGGGCGACGGAGGGAAGGTGGTTGGCGCATGACCGGCGACGAGATGAAGCAGCTTGAGTACGCCATTGCCGAAATTACCGAAATCGCCAAGGGGTTCGGGCTCGATTTTTACCCGATGCGGTATGAAATTTGCCCGGCGGACATCATTTACACGTTCGGAGCTTACGGGATGCCGACCCGCTTCAGCCATTGGAGCTTCGGAAAAACGTTCCATAAAATGAAAACGCAATACGATTTCGGCTTAAGCAAAATTTACGAATTGGTCATCAACTCCGACCCGTGTTACGCGTTTCTGCTCGATGGCAACTCGCTCATTCAGAACAAGCTGATCGTCGCGCACGTGCTGGCGCACTGCGACTTTTTCAAAAACAACGTCCGCTTCTCGAAAACGAACCGCAACATGGTTGAAAGCATGTCCGCCACCGCCGAACGCATCCGCCAATACGAAATCGAGCACGGCACCGACGAGGTGGAAAAATTCATCGACGCCGTTCTGGCCATTCAGGAGCACATCGATCCGCTGATCTCGAAGCCGTACGGCGTCGCCCGGCAAGTGCACGACCGAAAAGCGCCGCCGCAGGAGCAGACGGAGCGCCGCTTCGGCTACGAGGACCTGTGGGACCTGGAGAATCTCGGCAAATCCGCCGAAAAACCCGAAGCGGAGGAAACGAAACGTTTCCCGGCCAAGCCGGAGAAAGATTTGCTGCTGTTCATCGAGGAGCATGCGCCGTATATGGAAAACTGGCAGCGCGATATCCTGACGATGCTGCGCGACGAAATGCTGTATTTCTGGCCGCAGATCGAGACGAAAATCATGAACGAGGGCTGGGCGTCCTACTGGCACCAGCGCATCGTGCGCGAGCTCGATTTGACCGAAGACGAGACGATCGAATACGCGAAGCTGAATTCGTCGGTTGTCATTCCTTCCAAGATCAGCTTGAACCCGTATTACCTGGGGCTGAAAATTTTCGAGGACATTGAGAAACGTTGGGACAATCCGACATCTGAAGAGCGGGAGCGGTTCGGACGGGTTCCGGGAAAAGGCCGCGAAAAAATATTCGAGGTGCGGGAGTTTGACTCCGACATCTCGTTCATTCGCAATTATATGACCCAGAGCTTGGTCGAGGAACTGGATTTGTACATTTTCGAGAAAAAAGGGCCGGAGTGGAAGATCACCGACAAATCGTGGGAAAACATCCGCGACCAGCTCGTCTTCTCCCGCGTCAACGGCGGCTTCCCGTACATCGTCGTGCAGGACGGCGACTTCCTGCGGGGCGGCGAGCTGTACCTGAAGCATCTGTACGAGGGCATCGAGCTCGACCTCAAGTATGTGGAGCGGACGATGCCGTACATTTACAAGCTGTGGGGCAAAAATGTGCACCTCGAGACGATTGTTGAGGAGAAGCCGGTTTTGTTTACGTTCGATGGGAAGAAGCACCATCGGAAGTTCCTGTGACCCCCCCCCCTAAATCGTTAAGGCTCCCCCCTAAATCCCCCCACCGGGGGGACCCCAGGCGCTCGGGCGCCCTGGACCCGCCCTTATGGAGGGACTGCTCGCTTCTAATTCGCGTCTGCCCGGCATCGATTTTTCGGCTTCGCCCGAAAAATCAGATGCCGGGCACGCTTTACTTTGGGCGCGAGGCCGAGGGAGCGACGGCGTGCCTCGAGCCCGCGTTTGTCTGCCATGGTTTAGCTGACGCGAACCTATGGCAGACCCGCTTTACTTTTGGCGCGATGCCGAGGGAGCGACGGCGTGCCTCGAGCCCGCGGTTGCCTGCCATGGTTTAGCTGACGCGAACCTATGGCAGACCCGCTCTACTTTTGGCACGATGCCGAGGGAGCGACGGCATGCCTTATATCCGGTTTTTCTGGCGAAGCCGGAACCACTCTACTACTACACAACCAAAACCGCGGCGATGGATTGCCGCGGCTTTGGTGTGTCTTTGAAACCCTGCAAGGGGCGAATCCGATGACCAAGGTGAGGGGTATCCCCGGAGGAGTTTACGTCCCGCCTTTGAAATCGTGCAATTACCTCTAAATTTCCAATAAAAGATTGCACGATTTCAAGAGCGGGCCGAAGGGGTTACCCCCACCTATGACAAGCGGATTCGCCCCTTCTTTAAGGGTTTCCACCAAGGCTATCCATCGCCGCGTCAATTCGAAGGCGCATTCAAATCGAGCATGGCAAAGCCGAGCGGCCGATATTCGCGGATGACTTCCCGCATGCGGTCGAGCCGATACGTGGGAAAGTTCACCATCACGATTACTTCCGATTTGTCCAGCCCCGGTTCTTTAGCTTGCTTGCTTTTGCTGATCAAATAATGGACAAGAAGAGTCAGCAGCGTACCGCCGACCAGCCCGATAAGCCCCCAAAGGATAGGCCCCCATACCAGCACGTATCCGTAAATAACCCCCAGCAGCATGCAGGCCGTACCGATCGCAAGCGGAATATCCAAAATATTGGCGCCGCCTGTGGAGGTAGCGGTGATTTTCCGCATCTGCATCATGTCCTGGTGCAAAGGTATCGCGAGAATTTGATCGCGGCCGACGCCGATCTTCTCCAAATCGCGGAGCAAAATTTCAAGCTCGAACGAATGGTGAAACGTACAGATTAAATACAAGCTGACCCCGCCTTTTTCGACTGACGCTTCTTTATATGGGCATGCGAAATCGTTTGTCCTGGTATTGCTCCTTCAAGAAATACCCTTGCTGCTGCTTAAAAAGCTTGGTAAATTGGGACGCTGCCATATGGGTTTCAAACAGCGCATAGCCGTAGAGCGAAGGCATAAACAAGACCCACTGCGGCGGCATCGTCGCGATGGCTTCGGCGAAATGTCCCGTCATCGTATAGTGAAGTCCCGTCGGCAGCCTGGAAAAATAACATGTCAATATCCACCCGGCAAATGCAAATAATCCCGAAATAAGACGCTGCAGGTAAATATGGCCGAGACCCGGTAAAAAACTCGACCACAGCAAGGCGAGCCATGGCTTATATGGTCTCATGAAATGAATGCCGACCGGCGTCATGACGACGGGTGGCTGATCGATCCACTCGTTTTCCGAGAGCATGGCCAACTTGTTGGCGTCGTTTGTTTTATTGTAGCTGTCCCATATCGTAAAAACGTATACCGCAATATATAAAGAAATCCACTTCGTTTCCAGCACGGCCTTCGCTTGCACGAAATCGCCGATCATGGTCAAAAAAATAGCTTCGTTCAAATGGGCCTGGACGTTGGTATAAAACTCCCACCCCACAAGCAAAAAGCCCTGCAAATATTTGCCCAGCATCATATGCCCGAATCCGGGAATCGCGGCAGACCACCACAGGACGAGAAACGGACTGCGCGGATATACGTGGTTAAGGGTAAATACCGATAAGGATGCTCTCGGGTAACGAGGCACCTTTCTCTGGGAAGATGGTTTCATAACCGGGGTGCTCCTAACCTGGGAGACTGATTCTTTTGTATTATGCAAAAAAATTCCCATTAATATGCAAACCATGTTACTTTTCCCCAGTTCCGATGTTCAAAAAAATAGCGGCATAATCTTAAATATTTACAAAAAATATTGCCTTCTTCTATGGAGAATCGCGATTCGCTCCGCTATAATTTAAATCAAATTAGTTCATCCGATGAACTAACTCAGCTCCATTCTTGACGGCCAACTTTTATTTTGCTCATGACAGCGCTGCCATATGGTGAACTTTTGAACCCGCACATTTTTGCAGGAAAGTTAAAACATCTCACATGAAATTAAATAATTACAAATCCTATTTGCGCAGCGTAGACGGAGGAAATCCTTTAATCGCTTTAAAGACGTTGCTGAAATAGCTGATGTCCCTGAAGCCGCACCGCTCCGCCACCTCCGATACGGAGAACCCGCCGGCCCGCAGCATCATTTCCGCATTGTTGATGCGGATCAGATTCAGAAATTCCTTGAATGAATAGTTCGTATTCGCTTTAAACAGCTTGCTTAAATAGACAGGGTGCAGGTTGACAATGCCGGCGACCGAGGACAAATCAAGATCTTCGGAGTAATGGTCGATAATGTATCCCTTCACCTTGTTGATGCGGTTATCGGCATGTACGGAGGAAGTTTGGTGAAAAGATATGGTGAGCAGACGATGGATGATGAGCGTCAGCAACCCTCTTGCATGCATTTGGTAACCCGGCTGCTTGCTCATCCATACTTGAGTGAATTCGCGGATGTAACTCAAAATTTCGACGGTGATATGTTTTTTGGTTACCGTTTCAAACGGCAAATGCAAGCCATTGTCGGGATGCATGTAAAAATTGAATGCATACGAATGCATCGGGCTTTCCTTAAACGTATGCGCCTGCCGAAGATTCCCCTCGGGAATGTAGATCATATCCCCGGCTTCGACCGTATGTTTTTCGCCGTTGACATAGTAGTTGGCTTTGCCTTCGACAACAAAGGTCAAGTCGTGAAAATCGATTTTTTGCTTGATGATCTCCCAATCCGGGAAGCATCTCCGATCCACGAACAGGAAGCAGCTTGGAACGATTTGTTCGTATAGCTCCATATTGATCATACATCAACCCCCCGCTGGATTTTATAGTATCACGCCGCTGCAAGATAATAAAGACCGCCCTGCCGGGGGCGAGAACGAATTGAAACCGCATACAAAGAGTGAAACTCGCCGCCTTGGTATTGTTGTTATTGAAGCTGCCCGTCCAGCTTCCTTCGGCCCGCTGCGAAGCCGGCGAAGCTTTTATCTACAATATAAAAAATATGTAGAGCCTGTTCAAAAAGTCGAAGCGCGGGCGCAGGAGCGAAGCGTTCTGCTTTTGAAAAAGCGGTGAAAACAGCGAAGCGGGACGGAATCGTGCTGGAGAAGCGCCAGCGGTCGCCTTTGTGAACGGATTTCTACGCCGAACGGCGTTTGAATCAAAAGAAATCCGTGAACAAGAGCGATCGAAAGCACGATCCGGAACGCGAAGCGCCCGATTTTCACCATTCTTTTCACGAACGCGAAGCTGCTCCCCGGCAGCGCAAGACTTTTTGACCAGGCTCAACTCGAAAGGACGATCTCTATGCCAACCAATATGTTTTTCAACGCCCACCATTCCCCGATCGGCGCGTTCGCCAGCTTTACGCTCGGATTTCCGGGCAGCGGCGGCGGTCTCGATCTCGAGCTCGGCCGTTCCCCGAGACAAAACGTCTACATCGGGGTGGAATCGCCGGACCGCGAGGGGATATACGAGGCTTTGCCGTTTTTCGCCTCGCAGGACGACGAAAGCAAGCGGTACGACATCGAAAACCCCGATCCCGAGCCGAATAAACCGCGGATCATCCTGCCGTTTCCGCAAGACGCGGTGAAACGCGATTTTCGCCTGGGTACGGACACATGGACGGCAGGGGACCTGACATTCACAGTGTACTCGCAGGTGCAGCCGGTGCCGGACCCGGCGCTCGGCGGCGAAGACGAGCTGAAGCTTACGCTCGTCCCGGCGGTGCTGGCCGAGCTGACGATCGACAACACGCAGGGAAACCGCAGCCGGCGCGCCTTTTTCGGCTATCAGGGAAGCGACCCGTACAGCTCGATGCGGCGCCTCGACGATACGTTGGACGGCGTGGCAGGCGTCGGCCAAGGGCGGCTGACGGCGATCGCATCGGCCGATCCGTCCGTTCGTTCGGCGCTCCATTTCAGCCTGGAGAACATTTTGCTGACGCCGCTCACGGAAAACTGGACGTTCGGACTCGGCACGGTCGGAGCGCTCGTGACGGACGTCCCGGCGGGAAGCAGCCGGACGTACCGCTTCGCGGTCTGCTTCCACCGCTCCGGCATCGTTACGGCGGGCATGGACGCCGCTTACTGGTACACCCGTTATTTCCGCAGCATCGAGGAGGTCGCCTCCTTCGCGCTTGCCGAATTCGAGACGATCGCCGCCCGCGCCCGGCAGGCGAACCGGATGATCGACGATGCGAAGCTGTCGGACGACCAAAGGTTTATGATGGCGCACGCGATTCGCAGCTATTACGGCTCCACCGAGCTGCTGATGGCGGACTGCGAACCGTTCTGGGTCGTGAACGAAGGCGAATACCGGATGATGAACACGTTTGACCTTACGGTAGACCAGCTGTTTTTCGAGCTGAAAATGAATCCCTGGACCGTCAAAAACGAACTGGACATGTTCGTGAAGCGGTTCAGCTACGAGGACCGCGTCCGTTTTCCCGGCGATCCGGCGGAATATCCCGGCGGCATCAGCTTCACGCACGACATGGGCGTCGCAAACACGGTTTCGCGTCCGCATTATTCCTCCTACGAGCTGTACGGCCTGGACGGCTGCTTCTCGCACATGACGCACGAGCAGCTCGTCAACTGGGTGCTCTGTGCGGCCGTATACGCGGAGCAAACCGGGGACAAGACGTGGCTCGCAGCCAACATGGACGTGCTCGTCCGCTGCCTCGAGAGCATGCTGAACCGCGATCACCCCGATCCGGCTCAGCGAAACGGCATCATGGGCCTTGACAGCACGCGGGTGATGGGCGGCGCCGAGATCACGACTTACGACAGTCTCGATGTCTCGCTCGGCCAGGCGAGAAACAACATTTATTTGGCCGGCAAATGCTGGGCTTCCTATGTGGCGCTCGAGAAGCTGTTTGCGGAAAACGGCATGCCGGAGCTGGCCAAGACAGCTGCGGATCAAGCCGACAAATGCGCACGTTCGATCGTAAGCCACGTGACCCCGGAAGGGTACATTCCCGCTGTGATCGGCGAAGGGAACGACTCCCGGATCATTCCGGCCATCGAAGGGCTCGTTTTCCCTTACTTCACGGGCTGCAAGGAAGCGCTCGACCCGGCCGGACGGTTTGCCGAATATATCGCCGCTTTGAAGACGCATTTGCAAACGGTGCTGAAGGACGGCGTCTGCCTGTTTCCGGACGGCGGCTGGAAAATTTCATCCACCAGCAGCAATTCGTGGCTGAGCAAAATATATTTGTGCCAGTTTATCGCCCGCCGCATCCTCGGCCTGCCTCGGGATGAGCGGGGCGCGGCTGCGGATGCCGCACATGCCGCATGGCTGACGCATCCCGAGCTGTCCGTATGGAGCTGGAGCGACCAGATCATCGCCGGGGAAATTGCGGGCAGCAAATATTATCCGCGCGGCGTGACAAGCATTCTTTGGCTGGAGGAAGGGGGAACAGACACGTGAATTCTTTAGGCATCGAAGCAAAGAGCGCGTTGAAAACGAAAGTGAAGTCGGGCCGAGGGTTCGTCTCCTTATGGAAATACCGCTGGCTGTACGTATTTATGCTGCCGGGCGTCGCCTACTTTATCATTTTCAAATATGTGCCCCTTTGGGGCCTCCTCATGGCGTTCAAAAACTACCAGCCGCATCTGGGGTTGATGAAAAGCTCCTGGGTCGGCTTCCAGCATTTTGCACGGTTTTTCGGGATGCCGGAGTTTTGGATGCTGTTCCGCAACACGCTGCTGCTCGGGCTCTACAGCCTCGTCATCTTTTTCCCGATTACGATCATCCTGGCGCTTCTGCTGAACGAGCTGAGGAGCGAGCTTTACAAAAGATTTCTGCAGACGCTCATCTACGTGCCGCATTTCCTGTCGTGGGTCGTTATCGCGGGCATATCCTACATGCTGCTGACGACGGAAGGCGGCGTCATTAACGATATCATCACCGGCATAACCGGGGGACCGGCGATCGAATTTTTGACGAGCACCGAATGGTTCCGCCCGCTTATTATCCTGCAGATGATCTGGAAGGATGCGGGCTGGGGGACGATCATTTTCCTGGCGGCGCTGGCCGGCGTCAATTTGCAGCTGTACGAGGCGGCCCGCATGGACGGAGCGAACCGGCTTCAGCAGCTTTGGCATGTCACGCTCCCTTCCATCCGCAGCGTCATCGTGATTCTGTTCATTTTGCGGCTGGGCAGCTTTCTCGACCTCGGGTTCGAGCAGGTGTTCCTGATGCTGAACGCAATCAATCGCGAGGTCGGCGAAATTTTCGATACGTACGTGTACCGGGTCGGGCTTCAGCAAGGGCAGTTCAGCTACAGCACGGCGGTCGGGCTGTTCAAATCCGCCGTCGGGTTCATCCTGGTCATCATCGCCAACAAACTCGCCAAAATGTTCGGCGAAGAAGGCATTTATTAGAAAGGAGGCCCTCATGCACACACATGCGTCTTTGCCTAGCAAAATCTTCGATGCGATCAACTTTACTGTGCTCGGCCTTGTCGGTCTGGCGGCGTTTCTTCCTTTCGTCTATGTCGTCGTCACCTCCTTCTCCGCGCAAAACGTCGTTTGGCCGACCGAGTTTACGCTGGATACGTACAAGTACATCTTTTCGACCGCCACGTTCGTCCGCAGCATCGGCGTTTCGGTTTACATTACGCTGCTCGGCACCGTGCTCAGCCTGCTGGCAACCTCGCTTATGGCCTACTCGCTGTCGTTCAAATATTTGCCCGGACGAAGCGGCATTTTGCTTATGGTGCTGTTTACGATGCTGTTCAACGGCGGCCTTATCCCGACTTATTTTGTCGTGAAGCAGCTCGGAATGATCAATTCGCTTTGGTCGCTCATGGTTCCCGGCCTCATCAGCGCCTTTTATTTGATCGTCATGCGCGACTTTTTCGCCAGTGTGCCGCACGAGCTGATCGAATCGGCAAAAATCGACGGAGCCCACGATATCGGCATCCTGCTGCGGATCGTTTTGCCGCTGTCGCTGCCGGCGCTCGCCGCCTTCGGCTTGTTCTACGCGGTGGGCATCTGGAACCAATATTTCAGCGCGATCATGTACATCAATACGCCGGAAAAGTGGCCGGTGCAGGTCATCCTGCGGCAAATCGTCGTGCTCGCGTCCGGCGGCCTCGGCGATTCCGGCGGTTCGTCCGGCGAAAACGTCGCCTACTATGGTCAAGGAGTGAAGATGGCGGTCATCGTCGTCTCCACCATCCCGATTTTGCTCGTCTACCCGTTCCTGCAAAAGCACTTCGCCAAAGGCGCGCTGCTCGGCTCGGTAAAAGGATAACTTCGGCAACAGCAGGCGAATCAGCCCGCAGCCGAAGCGATCGTTTTATAAAATTCACACAGATGAAGGGGAGGTTCTTTATGAAAGGAAACACATTGAAAAAGCTCGGCTTCGGCACGATCGCCGCAGCGATGGCCGGCTCCATGCTGGCCGGATGCTCTTCGAATGGAGACGGCTCCGCCGCCCCGCCGCAGCAGCCTGCGGCCAATCAGCCTGCCGGTCCGCTGACGATCAAGATGACGCTCAACTTCGACGGCAAGGAGGTTCCGAAAAAAGACAACGAGGTCGAGCTCGCCATCGAGAAGTATACGAATACGAAACTCGAACTCACGCATATCTCCAGCAACGATTTTTGCACAAAGCTGCCGGTCATGATCGCCTCCGGCGACCTGCCGCAGGTGATCGCCAGCTGCGGGGCCCCCAGCCAGTCCTATTTGATCAGCGCAGCTCAGGGCGGCACGTTTTGGGATATTACGAACATCATCAAGGAGTTCAAAAATTTGTCGTCGATGCCCAAGATTGTCTACGACAACGTTTCCATCGACGGCAAACTGTACGGGGTTCCGAGGTTCCGTCCGGTCGCGCGTTATACGACGGCGTACCGCAAAGACTGGGCCGACGCGCTTGGCATCAAGGAACCGAAAACGCTGGACGATTATTACAACATGCTGAAAGCGTTCACGGAAAACGATCCGGATAAAAACGGCAAAAAAGATACTTACGGCATCACCGCGATGATTCAAAACACGGCGTTCAGTCCCGATTTCGGCCTGATGTTCGGCGCACCGAACAACTGGGGCGAGAAGGACGGCAAATTCATCAAAGCGGAAGAAACCCCGGAGTACCTGGAAGGTTTGAAATTTACGAAACGGCTGTATGACGAGGGGCTGCTGAACAAAGATTTCGCGACGATCGACCGCGGCAAATTCGAAGGCGATCTGGAGAACGGCAAAGCCGGCGCCATCAGCGCCACGACCAATACGGTGCTCGCTTACCAAACCCGCGTGCAGAAGCAAAATCCGAACGGCAATCTCGATTTCTTCAGCGTGCTCGAAGGCCCGAAAGGCAAACGCGTGCAGGCGGACCGCGGCTCCAACGGCATCCTGATGTTCCCCAAGGCAGCGGTCAAAACGGAGGCCGAGCTGAGGCAGCTGCTTGCCTTCTTCGACAAGCTGGCGGATAAGGAAATGGCCGATCTTCTCGAATGGGGCGTCAAGGGCAAACATTACGACATCAAAGACGGCAAGCCGGTCAGGACGAACCAGGAGCTGTACGACAACGAAGTGTCGTTCCCGTACAAACTGCCTCTGCGCGCCGTGCCGCTTGACGATATTAAAACGCAGGGCGATCTCGATCCGATTTCGAAAAAGGTGCTGGAGATCGAAAAGGATAACGAGAAGTATGCCGTCAAAGACCCGGCCATGGTGCTGATCTCCGATACGTGGAACCAAAAGGGCGCCGAGCTGCTGCAAATTTTAAACGATGCCAAGGTCAAATTCGTCATGGGCAAAATCGACGAGGCCGGCTGGCAAAAAGCGGTCGAGCAGTACAAAAAAGCCGGCGGCGACAAGGTCGCGGAAGAATACGCCGCAGCAGCAGCCAAAGCGAAGAAATAACAGGCTGACGCCGAAGAAACGTTTGCCGCTTCTGCCGATATGTCCCGTCATGTCGGCAGGAGTACGGTTTAGGGCTGCTGACGGGGAATGGATCAAGGTTACGGCACCTGACGTTTGCCCGATAAATCGCTCTTGCGACCTACAGGCGGCTCTTTCCATTGACTCACATATACGTAATTTTTACTGTTTACCAAGAAAAACGGGCAAATAACCGCACCTCAGTCCATTAATCGCGAGCCGAAAAACAAAGGCCGGACCATCGGGTTAAGACAGAACTTGTTTGAAGAAGGTATATATCCATTGCAGGAGGGCTCACATGAAACTATTGAGACAAGAAAGCGGCTACACCTGTTGGCTGCGCTGCGAAGCATGCCGCGATGAGCATTTACTGCGCGAATACCGTTCCTGGTGCGGCGGCCTGCAGACGATCGGGTCGTCGGAGATACTCAAGTCCGCACAGAAGGAGCTGCTCTCGGGAATCGCCGCGATAACCGGCCAGACACCGACCTCCGAGGCGTCCGCGCAGTTTCTGCTGCTTGGGGTGCTCGGGCAATCCCCGGAGCTCACAGTCGCTTCCGCCGGATTAACGGAAGACGGCTATCTGATTCGCACCGTCCGCCGGGATGGGCAAAGCTTCATTCTGCTCGCCGGCAAAACGGATAAAGGCGCGCTGTATGCGGCATTTCATTTTTTACGGCTGCTGCAAACGGGAGAGCCGCTGGGTACCCTCGATATCGCCGAAAACCCGAAAAACCGTTTGCGCATGATCAACCAGTGGGACAACATGGACGGCAGCATCGAACGCGGATATGCCGGCCGGTCGATATTTTACGAAAATCATGATTTCATAGGTGACCTTGACCGCATCCGCGATTACGCCAGGCTGCTTGCGTCCACAGGCATCAACGCCATCGCGATCAATAACGTGAACGTGCACCGCACCGAAACGAAGCTGATCACGAGCGAATGGCTGCCGGAGGTGGCCCGCGTGGCGGGGGTTTTCCGCGAATACGGCATCCGGACGTTTCTCAGCATCAATTTCGCCGGCCCCATCGAAATCGGCGGCCTGGCGACAGCCGATCCGCTGGACGGAGAAGTTCGCTGCTGGTGGGCGGATAGGGCCGCCGATATTTACCGGCATATCCCGGATTTCGGCGGCTTTCTGGTCAAGGCGGACTCCGAGTTCCGGCCCGGCCCGTTCACGTACGGGCGGGATCACGCCGACGGCGCCAACATGCTCGCGGAGGCTTTGCAGCCTTACGGCGGGCTCGTCATCTGGCGCTGCTTCGTGTACAACTGCCTGCAGGATTGGCGCGACCGCTCCACCGACCGGGCCCGGGCGGCTTACGATCATTTTACTCCGCTGGACGGCCGATTTCTGGACAACGTTATTTTGCAAATTAAAAACGGACCGATGGATTTTCAGGTGCGCGAACCCGTCTCCCCGTTATTCGGCGGCATGACAAAAACAAACCAGATGCTGGAGCTTCAGATTACCCAGGAATATACCGGGCAGCAGAAGCATTTATGCTACCTCGTGCCCCAATGGAAGGAGGTGGCCGACTTCGACACGTACGCCCAAGGCCCCGGCACTACGGTAGCCGACGTCGCGAGCGGCGAAGCGTTCGCAAGGCCGCATGGCGGCTTTGCGGCGGTGTCCAATATCGGCGACGAAGCGAGCTGGACCGGCCATATTTTGGCTCAAGCCAACCTTTACGGCTTCGGCCGTTTGGCGTGGAACCCGGCGCTTGCCGCGAAGGACATTGCCCGCGAATGGGCGGCGATGACGTTCGGACCGGACCCGACGGTGGTCGGAACCGTTTGCAGCATGCTGCTGGCCTCCTGGAAAATTTACGAAAACTACACGGCGCCGCTCGGCGTCGGCTGGATGGTGAACCCGGGGCATCATTACGGCCCGAACGTCGACGGGTACGAATATTCGAAGTGGGGCACGTATCATTTCGCCGACTGCCGAGGCATCGGCGTGGACCGAACCGTACGGTCGGGAACAGGTTATACGGCTCAGTACCGTTCCCCGCATGCGGAGCGTTACGAGTCGCTGGAGGAATGTCCGGACGAGCTGCTGCTGTTTTTCCATCACGTCCCGTATACGCATCGGCTGAAATCCGGCAAAACGGTGATCCAGCACATTTACGACTCGCATTTTGACGGCGCGGAGCAGGCGGCGGAGCTGGTTAAAATCTGGGAATCGCTCCGGGGTAAAGTGGACGATGAACGTCATCGCCTGGTGCTCGAACGTCTGAAGGAGCAAGCGGAGCACGCGATTGAATGGCGGGATGTCATCAACACGTACTTTTATCGTAAATCGGGCATTCCCGACGAGCAGGCACGTACGATTTATTGAAGCGATGTCCTGAACCGAGCGTCGCGTATACGAAAGAGGGGCGATACGAACGTCGCCCCTCTTCCTTTTCCCCAAACGCATCGGCATGATCGCCCGGAAATACGCAGCGCCTTTCGGCACCCGTAAGCTCAGCCATGACCGGCCTCCTTAATAACCACCGCGGACCAATCGGTGCGGTAAAAACGCAGCATCACCGAAACCGCAAACAACGCGAGAAACGCATACAAGGCTATCCACGAACCGACGCTGTGAAGGTCCAGCATAAAAGTGAGCGCATACGTCAGCGGAATAAACACGAGCCAGCTGAGCAGAAACGAGGTGCGCAGCAAAAACGTCGTATCTCCGATCCCCCTGAGCCCGCCAGCGTAAAAATTGAGCAGCCCGTCGAATATTTGCATAAACGCGGAAATGCGGATCAGCTGCGCCGTCAGCTCGTAAACCGCCGGATCGTCCGTATAGATGCGCGCCACCGGCCCGGCGAAGACGAATTCGGCGAGCCCGAGCACGAACAAAAACAAGCTGCCCAGCACCGCCACATCCGTACCCATGCGCCGCGCTTCGAGAGGCTGGCCTTTGCCGATTTCCTGCCCGACGAGAATCGTCGCCGTCGCGCCGAAAGCGAACGCCGGCATAAAGCCGAAGCTCATCACGTTGAGCGCCACCTCATTGGCCGCAAGCGCATGGGTGCCTAAGCGGGTGACAAACATCGTAAACACAAACATCGAAAGGCTCATCGCCACTTCCTGCATGCCGAGCTTGCCGCTTTCCGCGGCAATCAGTTTCGCTTCCGCCCGGTCGCTAGCCACGCGAGCCCTCGTGCCGAACCGCCGATGAAGCCGCACGAAATACACATACATGCAGCCGATTACGTTGACCAGCTCTCCAAGCAGCACGGCGAGCCCCGCACCCCACAGGCCCAGTTCGGGAAAGCCGAAACGACCGTAGGTCAGCACGTAAGTAAACCCGATCATCGCCGCGTTCCCCGCCAGCGACAGCACCATCGGCGTGCGCGTATCGCCGATGCCGCGAAAAAAGCCGTGGAACACAAAGCCGGCGGTCGTCGCGGCAACCGCATACAGCCGCAGGCACAAGTAGTCCGTGCCTGCGGCGACCAATTCCTCCGAGCCGCCCATCAGCCGCAATATCGCGCCGGGCGCGGCATAGCCGGCCAGCAAAATGAGCAGCACGACCGCAAGGCATAAATAAAGTGCGATATAAGTGCGCTGGATCCCTTTTTTCATATCCCCTGCCCCGTAATTTTGCGCGACCAAATAATTGATCGAGTTGCCGATCCCCGAGCACAGCGCCCAGGCGTTATAGCAAATGATGTTGGAAACGCCGACGATCGCGATAACCAGCGCCCCCATATGCCCGACCATGATCAGGTTGATCGTGCCCGTCACCGTTGCCGAAGCAAAGGAGACGACCGACGGAATCGCGAGTCCGAGAATAAGCTTCCAATTCGTAAACATGCTGCGTTTCCTCCGATAAAGTCCATAATATCCCTATTTTGACTCTTTTCGAAAATTCCGGCAAGGTAAAATACGCCTAAAACCAATTCCCCGGTTTCCCGGGAAACCCGCTCTCCGTCTCTCAAAGAAAAAACTCCCGGGCGCCGAATGCCATTCAAAATGAACAGTCGGAACGCCGGGAGGCCTTTAACTTGTCAACTTCCCGATTCAAAGGAAAGAGCGATATCCAGATAAGGATCCCCGCTGCCGGTGACAGCCAGATCGGTTTTGCCGTTGCCGTCGAAATCCGCCGCGATGAGCCGTTCGCCCGCTTTGCCCCAAGGCCCGAACGTCGAAAGCATGCGGTATTCGCCGTTTTTCTCCTGAAGGTATACGGTGTAGCGCATCTCCGTTATATCGGCGCGCAAAATGTCCTCTCTGCCGTCGCCGTTAAAATCGCCGAACCGAATGTCACCGTCTTCGTTCGGGATGCTCAGGAATGCCTTTCTCGCCGTCCACTGCATCGCAGCCTGATCGATCGTCAGCTCCAGCCCGGTTACGTCGTCTTCCCGGGGCACAAACACGCTCATGGTCCGATCGTCAATCCTGCGGGAGAGCGGTTCGGTTTTTGCCGCCGTTTTGAACTTGAACGGCTTCAGCGGCTTGATCTTATTGCCCGACCTGAGCAGCCCGTTCAACTGCATGTTGTCCTTCGACAAACCGAACAGCAAAACATCGCCGTTCGGCTGCGTCTGCACCGTCAGCTTCCCCCAGCTTAGAGGCGGAATCGTCCAGCTTTGCGCAAATACGAACCCGCTGCCGTCGCTTGCGTACCTTAGCAGCCTTCCGTCCGGCTGAGCGACGTACAAGTCGCGCGAGCCTTGCGTGACCGTATCGCTCAAAGCCATCGCCGCGCCGCTCTGGTATTTGATGTTCGTCCACCGCTGCGGGGCGGTCTGTTCGGCGTTTCGCCGCTTTTTAAAGTCGCATGCCGTTACCGTCACATCCCCCGTCACCGTATCCCACCTGACAATGTCCGTCTGCCGGTCCCCGGTCACATCGCCCACCGCGAGCTTCGCCTCTTTGGCCGAGCCTACCGTCACGCTGTGAGCGGGTGTAAAAGGCACATAATCATGAATCGAATAAAAACGGTACCCTTTAGCCTTTAAACCTGCCAGCAGCTTCTGCAAATTGCTTTTGTCCTGAGCCGGATAAACATATTCGGGAAGCCCGTCGCGGATCACCGGGTTGCCTTCGCTGTCGGTGACCGGTATCAAATGCTTGAATTCGAGAAACGGATGGTAAAAGAACGAGTTGATGTTATCCGATTTGCCGAGGCGATCGAGGATGACCTTCTCGTCTTTGTTATAAGCGATATAGTCGAACGGTGTCGGCACGTATGCCGCCCCGAGCGTCGATACCCCGTATCCGGTGTTGCGCTCGTTCATGTAAAAAGCCGCCGGCGCCCCGCGGTGCGCCTGCACCTCGGCCTGGTAGTTCAGCCCGAAATAGTTGCGGAACATCGCATCCTGCTCCGCCGTCGAACGGTAATGCGGCGCTTCCCAAAACGTCGGCTGAAAGCCGGCCGCCTCCAGAATGCGAAGCCCCTCCTGAAGCCGCGGATAAGCAAAGGCCGCCGTTGTCGTCTCTTCCATATTGTTCTCGTTAAACTCGTTGCCGATCCCGCTCTCGTGATGCCCGTCATCGCGCCGAACGCTGCCCACCTGGTGCGTGTACCCGTGCATGCCGAGCACGGCTCCGCTTTGCACCGACTGCTGCAGCAGCCGGTCGAACGCCTGCACGTACGGGTTATTCGTCTGGTCTAGCGATACGTCGTAACGGCTGCCGTCCGCCGGGTAATCGATCCACCGCGGGATGACGGCGAGATGGTAAGCGGCGTTGTTTTTTTGCAGCAGCTCCAGCACCGCCCTCAGCTTCCCGAGCTGCTCGACCGAACCGTATTGTCCGCCCGGACCGATGTCCTCCAGCCTCATAATGACAAATTTCGGCATGTTGGAGCCGCCTTCGACCGTAATAATATGAACCGCCGTAAACAGCAAACTTACCGTAGTCATCGCCGCGATATAGCGCATCCACCGGCTTCGTCTCCCTATGTACCAACCCTTGGCCAGCCGCCTTAACAACAACATAGCGGGTTCCCCTCTCGCTGTTCATAAAACGCTTACACTTCAAGTTATGTCGATTGTATCACGTTTTATGTCGGTCGAATATGTATATTCTTCTAAAAAGCTTAGGTAAAAAGCACCAAGGCTTGTACGGGATGCTGCAAAAAAAATCGGACCGCCAAAAATAACCGGCGGTCCATTTTTTTGTATTGGACGGACGCAAAAGGTAAACGGCTTTCGAAACGTGTAGCGATGGGCCGCTATTCCTATTTGCCCTGGATTTGATTTAACACCTTCTGCGCTTCGGGAACCCCTTGCGACGACTGCGGCGCTTTTTGTAAATATGCCGTCAAGCTTGCTTGCGCCGCTTCCTTCTGGTTCTGCTTGAATTGAGCGAGTCCCATAAAGCGGTAGGCTTCAACATATTCGGGGTCGTTCGCAATCGACTCGAGCAGCGGAATAACCTGCGCATAGTCTTGCTTGACGTAAAGAATCTGGCCTTTTTTGAACTTCAAATCTTTGTAATCCGGGTTTTGTTTAAGCCCTTCGTTGATAACGCTCAGCGCCTCGTCCAGCTTGTTTTCCAGCATTTTGACAGCTGCTATGTTGTTGTAAACTTCGGGAAGCTGCGGCGATTTTTTCAGTGCCGCCTCGTAATAGGCAAGCGCCTGGCCCATCTGATTTTGCTTGCGCGCGATGTTGCCCAGTTGGAAGTCGAATCTGCCGTCCTGAGGAAATTTTCCGATACAGCCTTCAACCTGTTTTTTCGCTTCGTCGTTTTTATTCGCCTGAATAAGCGCCAGTGACTGGCTGTAGCAAGAGTCGGCATCCTGCGGCACATCCGGAACGCGCGTCGAATAATAAACCCAAATTCCCGCGATCAGCAGCACCGGGATCAGGAGTAAGACCAGTTTGTTTTCTTTCATTCTGTAAGCGACCTCCGCCCGACAAGATACTCCTATTTTCGACGAAAGTAAAAAAAGAGTCAAACCCTTTTTAGGGCTTGACTCTTGAAGGAAAGATTAGTGCTAATCTTTGTAAACGGTGAAGGTGACGGTGTCGACGTTCTTGAGAACTCCGTCTACCATTCTCTGTAAACCGCTGATAGAAACCGTGTATACCGATCCGCTAACGGTCGGAATTGCGTCTTCGATCTTAAGATTGTAAACAGAGTCGTATACAGATGCGTACACGGAAGAGGTTACCGTACCGTTGTTAACCGTTACATGTGGTTGAGAATATTTCAAATCAATTCCGTTGTCGAAAGTGATAATCAAAGTAGTATCATCATTCGACGCATTGATAACAAAATTGCCGGAATTGTTAGTTCCAAGCGGCCCGTAGACACTGCCGGAAACCGAATCTTGCGTATATGCTTTGTAGTCTCCGGCATTTACCGTATCCGGAGTAATCGAAGCAAATGTAATGGTATAAGATGCTGTTAATTTGCCGTATTTTGCGGTAATCACAGCTGTGCCGGGAGCGACCTTAGTAACCAGCCCAGTATTGGAAACCGTCGCTATCGATGTATCAAGGCTTGTCCAAGTTGCACTGTTGGTTACATCTATCAAATCCCCGTTGCTGAGAACGGCTTTCAGGTTCAACTGATAATTTGGCCCAGATACTGTTCCCGGTTGGCTGTACACCAGGTCTGTTACTGTAACGGAAGGAACAGACGGAACCGCTACTTTCACACGATAGCTTTCAGCGCTGCCGGTACCGGACCTTTGGAAGTACGAGACGTATACGTCCAAGGCGCCGTTCAGACTATAATTTGGTACATTATAGATTTGATCTGTACCATTAGCTCCTGTCAATGGGGCAAAAATATTGCCGTCTTTGGCCGTATAGACGCCTACCCATCTTTCGTTGGCATTGCCTAAACCTTTAAAAGTAAGTTGAAGATCACCGTTTTGTTTTCTTTCAGGAACGATGCTCTTAGGATCAAGATCGGCTGGACGTACAGGAATATCCAACTCCAGTTTTTCGCTTTCCAGCTTGCCAACCTCCGTAATGGTTACATAAATCTTCGAAGCGCTGGCAGGGAAGCCTTCCTTAATCCATGCATAGATAGTATAGCTATCGTCTTGTTTTTTCGCAGAGCCAAGTTCATTCCCGTCAGGTCCGTAGACTTTAACGATAGTTCCTTCTTGTAATTCGCTATCAACGTAAACATCATCGCCGCCTTCAACGTAGTTAACCAAGAAAACGTCTTCCGCTACCGGTTTTGCAGATACCGGAGTTTCCGAAGTGCCATAACCTTTAACTACAACGGTGAACGTTTTTGTTACATTATAAACCCCGTTAGTGAGCGGTATCGAAATTTTAGCGGTTAATGTCACTTTCACATCTTTCGGCTGACGAGTAACTTTACCGCTGTCGCTGACAACAAGCGGATTGTCGGAAGACCAAATTACAGTCGCCCCATCAAGTTTGCCCAGCTTCAGATCTTTCGTTACCGAAGATGCGCTGTCGCCGCTTTCGTATGTAATGCCGACCGTAGCCGCCTTAATCGCAGCAACAACAGAATCGACCACATTGGTGAGCAGATCTTCCAGCTTGGAACCTTCAGGTACTACGATGTTGATCTTGCCGATTGCATTAGCATTGTCACCGAGGTTGACCTTCACACCAACTACAAACGTAACCTTCTTGATAACGGAAGCCGCTTTGTCATTAATGTTCAGCTTCGCACCGGTTACTTTCGGCGTTACGTTCTCGATGGAGCCGCTGCCTTCAATGGAAACGTCCGCTTTATCAGACGTCAACTGGACATCGCTAAGCGAAGCGCCTTCGTACACATTCATGGTTACCGTGCCTGCAACATTAATTGTGCTTGTAATGGTCCCCTTGAATGTAACTGTTTTGTTGCTCGACGAAGGATTCAGCGTAATCGTACCGAATACGTTTCCGCCTCCCAGGGCTTCTACGATAGCTTGAGAAAGTACATCCGTCGCCGCGATGGAGGATCCGCCTTCAGCTACGACACGAACGACTGCATTTTGCCCTCCTGCGCTGATCGTCAACTTCACCTTAACAATTACACCCTTCAGGTGAATGGAGTCCGGTGCGCCGGAAGCAACAACGATATTGTCCGCTTCGATGTTGTTAAGCGTAATGGTGCCTGTCTCACCCGGGTTCAGCGTCAACGTACCTTTGACTCTCGCCGTACCGGTGGCCGGACCGTAAGTACCTGCCGGCAAAATAACGTCGCCTTCTACAGTGCTGCCGTTATTGATCATATTGATTTTGGAAGTGTTGGACTTGTCCTTGCTCCCACCGCTGCTGCTGCTTCCGTTACCGCCAGAGCCGCCAGAGCCGCCGCCTGTTCCGGGAGTCGTTTCCGGAGTAGTCGTCGCCTCTTCTTTCTCGATTTCCTTGGCTTTGTCGACGTACTTCGCCTTGTTGGTCTTGAACTCATACGCCAATCGAGCAAGCGCTTGACGCTCTGCGCTGTCTTTCGGGCTGAATTTCAAGGTGCCGTCCGCATTGTCGATTCCGTTCACGAAGCCGATCTTAAACGCGAGAGATACGTGCGCACGCGCCCAATCGGATACTTCATCCAGGTCTGTCAGTTTCGCGTCGGCTTTGAGCTTCTTAGCCGTTTCTTCCAACCCGAATGCGCGGATGAAAAATACGACAAGCTCTTCGCGGGTTACTTTCGCATCGGGGGAGAACGTCGTATTCGAGGTTCCCTCAGTAATTCCCGAGTCTACCAAGGCACCCACATAGCCGCGATACCAGCTCTTCGCGTCCACGTCCTTGAACGCTGCCGCTTTGTCAGCGCTTTCTTTCAATCCCATCGAGAGAACGATAATCTTCGCAAGCTCCGCGCGGGTCATCGCTTTGCGGGGTTGGAAAGTGTTGTCCTCGTAACCGGAGATGATGCCGGCTTCAACCAAGGATTGAATTTCCGTTTTTGCGTATGAATCAGCGAGATCCTTGAGCTGCACGGTTGCACCGAATGCCATGGACGGCATCAAGGCGCTGAGGAGCAGTGCTAGGACCAACAATTGACTGATCATACGGCGTCTTGCCTTGAACAGCATGTCTTGGTTCCTCCTCTTATGTTGTTTTCAATGAGCGATTCTCTTACTCTAGTAAGGGCAGCTCAAAAAGAGACACCAAAATAAGGTAAGAGACAGAATGATTATACTACATTTCACGTCGTTCGAACATGCTTTTCTACATTTTTATCGGGAGAGTCGAATTCTCCAGGCCATCAGGCAAAAAGTCCTATATAGCCAAACGTACAGTTACTCAAGCAGGAATTGAAGGGCAAAAATAAGAACTGCGGCATCATGGCAACATCAAATACAAGTCGTATAAATTTTACGAATCTCCTCCTTTATACCTAAATAATTAAAAGGCATTCCTGCTTGTCTCCAAAATTCGACACGACCATCCTTTTTCCTGCGTACATGGATTGTGAATTTTACCACATTTTCAAATAACGGCGTGGTTGCGGCATCGGCCTATAAAATATTATTTACGGAAACGTCCTATCACTATATAATGAATGAGTCACAGTATGCGTTTTACAGAATTTGGGGGATTCCATGCTATTTTTGGGAGCATTTGCCGTCTTCGGCGTAACGATGACTTTGGTCATTTGGCAGCCTCGCGGCCTTAATATCGGCTGGTCTGCCGCATGCGGCGCCATTGTCGCGCTCGTCAGCGGAATCGTCACCTTGGCGGATGCCGCGGAAGTCACATCGATCGTCTGGAATGCCACACTGACCTTTATTGCGCTGATTGTGATGTCGCTCATTTTGGACGAGCTCGGCTTTTTCGAGTGGTGCTCCCTCCATGTGATACGCTGGGCCCGCGGCAACGGCAGGCTTCTCTTTTTATATACCATTCTGCTCGGAGCGTTCGTATCCTGCTTCTTTGCCAATGACGGAGCCGCACTGATTTTGACCCCGATCGTACTTGCTCAAGTACGTGCGCTTCGCCTGCCGGATACAATGGTCATTCCGTTCGTGATGGCCAGCGGGTTTATCGCCGATACGACATCCCTTCCGCTGATTACCAGCAACTTGACCAACATCATCTCCGCCGACTTTTTTCATATCAGCTTCAGCCAATATGCAGCCAAAATGCTGGTGCCCAATCTGTTTTCGCTCGCGGCAAGCACAGCGGCGTTGTTCCTATATTATCGCAAACAAATTCCGGGCTCGTTCGACGCAAAACAGCTGGCTATTCCGGGAGAAGCGATAAAACATCAGGGAATGTTCCGATTTTCTTTGATCGTTCTCATCCTGCTGTTTTTGGGGTATTTATTTGCCGAATCGGCCGGCATTCCGGTTTGCCTGATAGCCGGTGCAGCCGCGGCGGCCCTTTCCATTTTCGCACAAAAAATAAAACTGATGGAAGCCAAAGCTATTTTGAAGGAAGCGCCCTGGTCTATTATTGTATTTTCGATCGGTATGTACCTGGTCGTATACGGCTTGAAAAATGCCGGCCTTACGGACTTGCTCTCCGGCTTGCTCGCTTCTTTCGCCCGGCACGGCGAACTGGCGGCTGCACTCGGCATGGGTTATACGGCGGCGCTGCTCTCCTCGGTAATGAACAATCTCCCGTCGCTGATGATCGGCGCTCTCGCCATCGATAGCAGCCCGGCGGAAGGTCCCATTCGCGAAATTCTCATCTATGCCAACGTTATAGGCTGCGATCTCGGACCGAAAATAACGCCGATCGGCTCGCTTGCTACGTTGATTTGGCTGCATATTTTGTCCCGCAAAGGCATCGCGGTTTCGTGGGGCGCATACTTTCGGACAGGTCTTGTTTTGACGGTACCTACCCTGCTTATGGCCTTAATCGGACTGTATGCAACGAACTGAAAATTCCATTTTTTTCTTGCAATTAATGCGATGAAATCGGTTTATTTTCATATATAATAGATTTAGACACAGCAAGGAGTTGATGAATGGGATGCAGAAAATTCCAGTTACCCGCGATGGAAAAAAAGGCTCGGAAATACTCATAATCAACTCGGATGAAGCCGTCAAAATCGAAAGCGTAAGAAATAAAGAATTCATTATCCATACAAAAGATGGAAAATACTATTGGAACGCTTCCCTCGAAGCGTTTGAAGAATGGTTGTACGAGGAGGGCTTCCGTCTCATCGACCAAACGAACCTCGTCAACATGAATCACGTCAGCGAATACGATTTGAAAAAAGGAACCGTCTATTTCGGCAGATCGACCGACCCGGATACGAAAAGCGCTTCCGCCGCCCGCATTCACCGCGAGCATATCGTCAACGTGATGGAGATGCTCCGCCGCGTCAACCGCAAAAACATGGGAGCCAAGCAAACGGCGGAAACGGACGAGCTGCTCAGAACGATCATGGAGCAAGCCACCGATGACCGGTTTGCCAGATCCTATGCGATGATCCATGCGATTTACGAAAAGAAAAAAGCCGAGAAACGTCTGGAGGAAAGCGAGCAGCGGTACAAATCACTCTTCGAAAATAACCCTGAGCCGATTTGTTCTTTCGATATGGACGGGCACGTCCTCAGCCTTAACCCCGCCATGGAGCGGATGACCGGGTATACGTCGGCGGAACTGCTTCACAAGTCGATCGATCATTTGATCGTTCCGGGTCATATCAACCGATGGCAGTTTCATTTTGGAAAAACGCTGCAGGGGGATACGCAGCATTACGAGATATGCTTTCTGGGCAAAAACGGCCAGGCCGTCGAGCTCAGCGCCATCAACGTGCCGATCGTCGTCAACGGGGAAATCGCCGGGGCGTACATGATCGGCAAAGATATCACCGAAAGCAAGCGGGCCGAAGAAATGCTGATCAAGTCGGAAAAGCTGTCCATCGTCGGCCAGCTCGCGGCAGGCGTCGCCCACGAAATCCGCAATCCTCTCACTTCGCTGCGCGGTTTTGTGCAGCTGCTCGATTCAAAGGTGAGCGGCTTCAAAACGTATTTCGACATTATGCTGGACGAGCTGGACCGGATCAATTTTATCGTCAGCGAATTTCTCGTCATCGCCAAACCTCAATCGGTATCATACCAGCCCAAGCAGATCGGGCCGATCTTACATAATACGGTGGCGCTCCTCAATTCGCAGGCGATTATGAACAACGTGCAAATAATCATGAAACTGGACGAAGATTTGCTGCCGATCAATTGCGACGAGAATCAGATCAAACAGGTATTCATCAACATATTGAACAATTCGATCGATTCGATGCCCGAGGGCGGAGATATTATCATTCAGGCCAAAAAATACGACGACCGCCACATCGTCGTGCGCTGCATCGACAAAGGCTGCGGCATCCCCGAGGACCGAATCCCGCGGCTCGGCGAGCCTTTTTACACGACGAAGGAAAAAGGCACCGGGCTCGGGCTCATGGTCAGCTTCAAAATCATCGAAAATCACCGCGGCCAGATGCGCATCGAAAGTGAGCTGAACAAAGGAACGACGGTTGACATCGTGTTTCCCATTGCGGAGTGATCCTCTCTCCCTGAAATCGGGGAGGTCCACCCCCTAAATCAAGGAGGTCCCCCCCCTAAATCCCCCTTCCAGGGGGCCCCCAGGCGCTCGGGCGCCCTGGACCCGCCCGGTTTGCGTGGCTGCTCGCTGCTAGTTCGCGTTTGCCCGGCATGGATTTTTTGCTTTCAGTCAAAAAATCCTATGCCGGGCACGCTTTACTTCTTGCGCGGTGCCGGGGGAGATTGAGTGTGCCTCGCGCCCGCGCTTGTCTGCCATGGTTTTGCTTACGCAAAACCAACGGCGGACACGCTTTACTGTAACTTCCACCTAACGACCCTAAGCTAACGGACTGACTGGACGTTATTTACCGCTTTTTGCGCACATTGAAACCGTATCGGACACCAGGGACGTTATTTTATCCATATGACGTGGATTTGAGCCGATTGTAGCGAAATAAGAGCGCCTGGGTCCGTTAAACTTGAAGAATGCCCATTTTTGTACAAATAAGGTCCGTGGTGTCCGTTACGAGACTCACGGTTTAAAAAACCTTCCGAGTAAACAAGCTGGAAGGTTTTTTATATATACTCTACCCAATGAAGGGGAGGATTCCCCCTTCATTGGGTGGACGGAAATCCGAGACGGATGAATCCCATGACAGGGCCGAGGGGTATCCCCCGGAGAGTTTACGTGCCGCCTTTGAAATCGTGTGATTACATCTGCTATTTTCAATTAAAATATCGCACGATTTCAAGAGCGGCCGAAGGGGGAACCCCCGCCCGTGACAAATGGATTCATCTGTCTCTTTACCGTCACAGTAAAAATGAAGGGGAGCGCTCCCCTTCATTACCCTTTCAACGACAAAAGCCATTCGGTATAACACGGGCTGCAAAGAACCTCAAACCGCTCTTCGACGCCGCTTTTCCCATAGACGGTAATGCTGTGGGCGGACTGCGTCGCCTTCTCACAATGATAGCATCGGTACGACATGGGACTACACCTCTCTTATGTTGTTGTTTCGGGCAAGGGTAGTTTTCCCAGCAACAGTTCCGATTATGAACGCAGACACGGAAATCCCCCGCCCGCACCGGCCTTTTGCACAGACCGGGGCAAACGGGGGAAACAGGAAGGTCAGCGGTTGAGCAGGCTGCCTACGTAGCGGAGCAGCTCGTTCGCGCAAACCGGGCAGTAGCCATGTTCGTCGATGAGCCGTTCGGTCACTTCGTTGATCCGCTTCAACTGGCGCTCATCCGGCGTTTTGGTGGACGTCGTAATTTTGACGATGTCCTTCAAATCGGCGAACAGCTTCTTCTCGATCGCTTCGCGTAAACGTTCGTGGCTGGAATACTCGAATTTTTTGTTTTTCCGGGAATACGAGGACATGCGGATCAAAATTTCTTCGCGGAACGCTTTTTTCGCGTTCTCGGAAATGCCGATCTGCTCCTCGATCGAACGCATGAGCCGCTCATCCGGATCCATCTCCTCGCCGGTGAGCGGGTCGCGGATTTTTTGCCAATTGCAATAGGCTTCGATATTATCCAGATAGTTATCGAACAGCGTCTTGGCGGATTCCTCGAACGAGTAGACGAACGCCTTCTGAATTTCTTTCTTCGCGAGCTCGTCGTATTCCTTGCGGGCGACAGAAATGAAATTGAGGTAACGTTCGCGTTCCTCCTTCGTGATCGAAGCGTGCTGGTCGAGACCGTCCTTGAGCGCCCGCAGCACGTCGAGTGCGTTGATGCACTGCAGGTCCTGGCGAATCAGCGCGCTGGATATCCGGTTGATGACGTAACGCGGATCGATCCCCGACATGCCTTCCTCGACGTATTCGTTTTGCATCTCCTTCAGATCGGCTTCCTTGTAGCCTTCGACCTCCTGGCCGTCGTACATGCGCATCTTTTTCACGAGATCCATGCCCTGCTTTTTCGTTTCCTTAAGGCGGGACAAAATCGAGAAAATTGCCGCAGCCCGCAGGCTGTGCGGGGCGATGTGAATGTGCGACATGTCGCTTTGCTTGATCAGCTTGGCGTAGATTTTCTCCTCTTCCGACACCTTCAAATTGTAAGGGATCGGCATGACGATCATCCGGGACTGGAGCGCTTCGTTTTTCTTGTTGGAGATGAACGACTTGTACTCGGATTCGTTCGTATGCGCGATGATCAGCTCATCGGCGCTGATAAGCGCGAACCGACCTGCCTTGAAGTTGCCCTCCTGCGTCAGCGAGAGCAGGTTCCACAGAAACTTCTCGTCGCACTTGAGCATCTCCTGGAACTCCATCAGCCCCCGGTTCGCCTTGTTCAGCTCGCCGTCAAACCGGTAAGCGCGAGGGTCCGATTCGGAGCCGTATTCGGTGATCGTGGAAAAATCGATGCTGCCCGTCAAATCGGCAATGTCCTGGGATTTGGGATCGGACGGGCTGAATGTCCCGATGCCGACCCGGTTATCTTCAGAAATCAGCACCCGTTCGACAAGAACGTCCTCGATCCGCCCGGCGAATTCGGTTTTGAGCCGCATTTGGCAGGATGGGCACAAATTCCCTTCGATTTTGACGCCAAGCTCCTTCTCGACGTCGGCGCGCAGCTCCTGCGGAATGAGATGAAGCGGCTCCTCGTGCATCGGACACCCTTTGATCGCGTATACCGCCCCTTCTTCCGTTCGGGAAAAACGCTCGAGGCCGCGCTTGAGCATCGTCACGATCGTCGATTTGCCGCCGCTGACCGGCCCCATCAGCAGCAGTATCCGTTTGCGCACGTCGAGCCGCCGCGCCGCCGAGTGGAAGTATTCTTCCACAAGTTTTTCGATCGCCCGGTCGAGGCCGAAAATTTCTTCCTCGAAAAACTTGTAGGTACGCTTGCCGTTCTCTTCCTCGATGCCTGCCGAGGCGATCATTTGATAAACCCGTGAGTGCGCCGTCATCGACAGGCCCGGATTTTGCCTGATTTTTTCGATATACTCCGCGAACGTTCCCGTCCACGCCAACCTCTCATTTTCCGCACGGTGCTCCGAAATTTTCCTGAAAATATCCATAGTCTTGACCTCCTGAGGGCTTTCTAGGAGAGAAAGCCGGCATCGTAAGGATAGCCGGGTTTTTACGCGGTAAAGCCGGCACGTTAAGACGTCCGGATCCTTCCCCGGCAAAAAACCGGTGTTGTAAGGGTTCGATCCGCTTGAGTTCCTTTGAGATTTACCCTTAAGCTGCCGAAACAACGCTCGCATATAAGAACGCTTTGCTCTCAAGCTAACCCCGTGTGTCCGCTTAAGTGACATAACTTAATGACAGAGAGCTTACGGACCTCTTCGTCATAGGTTCGGTCCATCGCCCGATAAAGAAGTGTATTATATACCTATGCCTTTTCCCTCCGTAACTTGCCCGAAATTTTCGAAAATGGGTTTTAAAAAAAATCTTGCAGCCTCCGCCGCACATATAAAAAAGCACCTCCCAAGGCTTGGAGGTGCCGTATATCGGCAAAGCAAATCCGATTTCTTCCTATATATGGCGCATCAGCCGCAGCACCGTAAACCGGTTGCGGACGAAAATCGCGTTCTCCAGGCTTTCCGCCAGCAGGTCGGGGGCGATGCCCAGCTCCTCGGGGCGGGCATGGCCGCCCGCCTGCGTGAGCCAAGCGGCCATGCGCTCGGGCGACGGAACGCGCCCGGCGATGGCCATTACAGCGTCCCAGCGCTCGGCGAGCCGCTGGGCGAAGCTGCCGTCGTCCGTCGGTGCTGCGGCCCCCGCCGCGGCGGGGAAGTTCTCCGCGATTACCTGCGGGGCGATCGCGCCGTAAGCGGCGCGGATGAGCCGCTCGTCGTGAGCGCGGTCCGGCTGCGGCTTCGTCCGCAGCCGCTCCAGCGCTTCGTCGCGGCTCATCGCGGCCAGCCGGGCGTAGCGCTCCGCCATCAGCACGGCGGCGACGCCGACTTTGGCGCCGTGCAGCAGGGCGCGGCGTTTTTCACGCAGGTAGGTCATCTCCCAATAATGCGACAAATGATGCTCCGCCCCCGAAGCCGGCCGCGAGTGGCCGACCATCAGCATGGAGAAGCCGGACAACGTGAGGCCCTCCATCAGCTTGCGGACGCCGAGCTCGCTGCCGCGGGCAATGTCGTCCAGGTGATCGAGGCACAGCTGAAGCCCTTGCCGCGTCAGCTCTGCGGCAGTTTCGCAGTAGCTTTCGTCAAACAGCTCGCGCCCGAGCTCCCAGTCGGCAAGCGATGTAAACTTGCCGAGCATGTCGCCGAAGCCGGCGGCAATCAAAGGCTGCGGTGCCTTCGCCATGATCTTCACGTCGGCGAACATCGCCTCCGGGGCGATCGCCGGGATCGTCTGCTTGAAGCCGCGCAGGATCAGCGGCGCGCCGACCGAAGTGAAGCCGTCGACGGAAGGCGCCGTCGGTACGGAAATAAAGGCGCGTTTCGTCTTGTCGCACGCAAAGCGCACGATGTCGTGGATCGTGCCGGAGCCGACGGCCAGCACGGCGCCGATGTCGTCGCCGAGCGCCAGCAGCACTTGCACGATCGCCTCTTCGTTTGCGGCGACGTCGCCCTGCTCATCCGGCGTCAGCAGGCAAACCTTCGCGGAGATGCCTCCGCCTGCGGGCTGCGGCTCCGCCAGCTTCTCGAGCAGCCGGCGTCCGGCCGCTTCCATCGTATGTTCGTCCGCTACCAGCAGCACGCGATTGTAGCGGTTTTCCCGCAAGTACCCGGGTATCGCGTCCAGCGCGCCCGGCTCGATAACGATGCGCCGGATCGGTACGGCGTGTTCTTGCCCGCAGCCGCATGCGAAGCGGCTTTCGAGCCATTTTTCTATAGTGGACATGGTTGACCGACTCTCCCTTCTATCTCCCAATATCGTAACAAACTTATGCTATAATGGCACTAGAAAAAACGTTCCCATCGCAAGTTTACGCATATTTTTCGGAAGGAAGACACATTACATGGCCATTCGAAGCGAAACGGAGCTGTATGCGCCGGTTAAAGCATATTGGGAAGCACTTGGGTACGATGTGCGCGGGGAGGTTCATCATTGCGATGTCGTCGCCATTCGGGGAGAGGAGGAGCCGGTGGTGATCGAGCTGAAAAAAAGCTTCAACATCCCCTTGCTGCTGCAGGCCATCGACAGGCTGCGGCTCAGCCCGAACGTGTACGTCGCCTTCGAGCTGCCCAGCAAAGGAAAAGCGCCGCATGGCGCAACCTGGACCGATATCCGCAAGCTATGCCGGATGCTCGGACTCGGGGTGATGACGGTGCAGTTTTATAAAACGCGCAAGCCGAAGGTGGAGATCGTCTGCCATCCGGAAGCGTATATGCCCCGCCCGAACAAACGGGCAGCCCGGCTTGTCGTGCAGGAGTTTAAGGAGCGGACAGCCGATTACAACGTGGGCGGAAGCACAAGGCGCAAGCTAGTCACGTCGTACCGGGAAAAGGCGCTGCACTGCGCCTCTCTGCTGAAGCGGCACGGTCCGATGAGCCCAAGACAGCTCAAAGAGCTGACGGGAAATGCGAAAGCGGCGGGACTGCTGCAAAAAAATTATTACCGCTGGTTTCAGCGTGTGGAACGCGGGGTTTATCGGCTTAGTCCGCTCGGCGAGCAGGCGGTGGCGGAATATGCGCACGTGGTGGAGGGATTCGCGGCGGAGACGGCGGCAGCCAAAACGGAAACCGCCGGCAAGCCGGCTGCAGCAAGCAAGCCCGGCATGTCTGCCGCCCCGGACGCTTGGATCCAAGAAGCGGCGGCAGCCGCTTCAACATCAGGCAAGCGCCGGCGCCGCAGCCGGCCGTGAAGGAACCCGGCCTTATCGTACCCTAAGCTGTAAATATCCCCTTTTATTCGCCCCACCTTTTAAAAATAAGCACCGCATTGTGCCCGCCAAAGCCGAACGAATTCGACAAGCCGATCTCAAGCTTCGCGGACCTTGCCTCGTTCGGCACATAGTCCAGATTGCATTCCGGATCGGGATGCTCCAGGTTGATCGTCGGCGGAATGACGCCTTCCTGCAGCGTCTTGATGAGAGCGACCGCTTCCACTCCGCCGGCGGCTCCGAGCATATGGCCGAGCATCGATTTGTTCGCGCTGACCGGCACCTCATAAGCGCGCTGGCCGAGCAGCTTCTTGATCGCGAGCGTCTCCGAGCGGTCTCCCTGCTGCGTGCTTGTGGCGTGAGCGTTGATCGTATCGATGTCCTCGGGACGGATTCCGGCATCCCTGACCGCTTCCCTCATCGCCCGATACGCCCCCATCCCTTCCGGATCGGTCGCGACCATATGGTATGCGTCGGACGATGCGCCGTACCCGATAATTTCCGCATGAATGCGGGCCCCCCGGCGCTTTGCGTGCTCCAGCGACTCGAGCACGACGATGCCCGCTCCTTCCGAAGAGACAAAGCCGTCGCGCTCCGCATCGAACGGTCGGCTTGCCCGCTGCGGCTCGTCGTTTCGCGTCGACATCGCGGTCGCGTTTCCGAAGCCCGCCATGGCAAGGTCGGTGATCGTCGCTTCCGCGCCGCCGGCCACCACAACGTCAGCCGCGCCGCGCTGGATCAGCTTGAACGCTTCGCCGATCGCGTTATTGCCGGTGGCGCAGGCGGTCACCGGTGCGAGCGTCGGACCGGTAAACCCGTAAATCATGCTGACCTGTGCCGCCGCCATATTGGCGATCATCATCGGCACGACCGTCGGGCTGACGCGGCCGTGTCCCCGGTTGAGCAGCGTGCGGTAATTTTCCAGCAGCGTATGAATGCCGCCGATGCCGGAGCCGATGTAAACCCCGACGCGTTCGGGATCCGCTCCTCCCGCCTCAAGCCCCGCATCCTCCAGCGCTTCTTTGGCGGCCGCTACGGCGAACTGGGTGTAGCGGTCCATTCGGCGCGCTTCCTTTTTGCCAAACTCCGCTTCCGGATCAAAATCGCGGACGACCCCGGCAATTCTCGTTTTATATTCATCGAAATCGGAGCCGGGTATCGCGGCAATGCCGGAGCGCCCCCGGACAAGCCCTTCCCAAAACGCCGCCACACGATTGCCGATCGGCGTGATGACTCCCATGCCCGTTATAACTACACGCGGAAATTGATGCTGCATAATAAAATCTCCTCCTTGTTATATGAAACAGGATCACTACTAGGATGGCACATTCATTATCCTATTACAAGTTAGAGTTTATCCTGGTATAATACATGATAGCATCACCAGTAATGCCATATTTCGAAAGAGGGATCTCATGAACGACACGGTTCGTTTGCAGGCGTTATCCGAGTTTCTCAAAGCCCACCGGGCCAAGCTTCAACCGGGAGGGGTCGGGCTGATTCCCGGCACCCGCCGCCGAACGCCCGGACTGCGCCGCGAGGAGGTCGCCCAGCTCGCCGGAGTCAGCACGACGTGGTACACGTGGCTCGAACAGGGGCGGGACATCAAGGCGTCCGTGCAGGTGCTGGACCGCATTGCGTGGGCGCTTCAGCTCGGCGAAGACGAGCGGCAATATTTGTTCATGCTTGCGCTGGAGCAGCCGGCTCCGCCTGTCGCTCAGGACAAGCCGACGGCCGTTACTCCCGCGCTGGAGCGCATCCTGGGCGAGCTGAAATATTGCCCGACGATCGTGTCGGACCGCAAATGCCACATCGTCGGCTGGAACTCCGCAGCCTCCGCCGTATTTATGGATTTTGAGCGAATCGCTCCCGAAGAGCGCAACATGATCCGGCTGCTTTTCGCCCGCAAGGAACTGAAGGCGCTGGCCGTCAATTGGAGCGACTTTGTGCGAGGTTTTCTCGCCATGTTTCGTTCCTATTACGGTCAATATGTCGCCGACCCGTGGTATAATGAATTTATCGAAAAATTGAGCGGCGCCTACCCGGAGTTTCGCGAATTTTGGAACCGCAATGACGTCAGCTCTGCCCCGGAAGTCTCCATCGAGTTTCGCCACGCAAAGGGAGGCAAAATGCTGTTCGACCTCACCTCTCTGCAAGCACACGGCGCGGCGGATCTGCGATTAAGCATCTACACGCCTTCGTCCGGATCGGATACGGAAGCTAAGCTGAGGCAGCTTATGCAAAGGCTGGAACCGCAATAACCCGGTCCGGGGTTATTGCGGAACGTGCCGCTCCGGCGGCGGACGTTTCTCGCCCGGCTTCTAAAATAAGATTCCCCGCATAGATTAGAATCATAGAATACTTTCTCTAGGGAGTGAAAGAGCTTATGATTCTGCGCCTGCTTCGGCTTCCTCTTGCCGTTCTCCTTGCTCTCTCCTGCTTTTGTTTCGTTATTGCGGCCGCTCCCGCTTTGGCCCAAGACGACAAGCCTCCTCCGGTCTCCATTCCCGTGCTGAATTACCACAGCATCACTTACGATCCCGGCAATATCGCGGTCATCACGCCCGAAAAGTTTGCCGAACAAATGCATTATTTGGCTGACAAAGGCTATACGACGCTGACGATGAAGCAATTTACCGATATCATTTCTCGCAAAGAAGATCCCCCGGAGAAGCCGGTGCTGCTCACCTTCGACGACGGCTACGCGGACAATTACGAGCACGCGCTGCCGCTGCTCAAAGAGCTTGGCTTTCACGCCACGCTGTTCGTTTCGCCGGGAACGACGGATGACGGCTACTTTCTGTCCTGGGACAAAATCAAGGAAATGCACGAAGCCGGCTGGGACATCCAGCCTCACGGAATGACGCATCCGCGTCTCGACCAATTGAAGCCGGAGCAGCAGGCCTATGAAATCGGGGAAGCGAAGAAGCAAATCGAGGAACAGCTCGGCACCACAGCCGATATATTTTGCTACCCGTACGGGCGGTACAATGCGACGACGCTGCGTCTGCTCAAAGAGTACGGATTCCGCTACGCTTTCACGATTGAGCAGGGCAAAACCCGCAGCACGGAAAATCCGTATAAGCTGCGGCGGATTTTCGTGAACGGGGAAGAGTCGCTCAAGACATTTATTTATAAGCTGGAAAAATGGTGAGCTCCCCCGGGCACCCCCTAAATCAAGGGAGCCACCCCCTAAACAAGATGACAGAGCGTCACAATAAGATATGAAAATGTTCGAGCGGTTCACGGTTTAAACTCTGTTTAAACCGTGAATTCTTTTTACTACACAGTGCAGGTAAGTCGCCGGGATTTTGAGTGTACGACCTCGCCCCCTAAACTGACTTACCACACCCTGAGAACAAATCTTTGTCGCCACGAGCACACCCATCAAATTTCGGTCTGGGAGGGTGTTGGTAGCCTGTGTAGAAAGGATGATCTATTTGGATGCGATTCGTACTTGCTGCGCCGGCCTCGATGTTCATCAGGCCAACGTTGTTGTTTGCTTGTTAAAAGGCCCTCTTCATCAAAAGCCGACGAAAGTGATTCGGGAGTTTTCTACGGTACTCTCCGGCCTGCTCGAACTAGCCGACTGGCTCACTGAAGAAGGATGCACAGAGATCGCCATGGAAAGCACCGGCATCTTCTGGCAACCTGTTTACAATGTACTTGAAGCTTCTTGCACCATCACTCTGGCCAACGCTGCCCATATTAAAGCCATCAAAGGCCGTAAAACCGATATGAAAGATGCCCAATGGATCGCAGAACTTCATCGGTGCGATTTAATCCGCGGCAGCTTTGTGCCTCCTGTGGAAATCCGCGAATTGCGAGATTTGACGAGATACCGCAAAAAACTCGTTGGGCACGCTACCGCCGAAAGAAACCGCATCTTGAAGGTTCTCGAGATGGCTAACATTAAGCTCTCCACCTTTATGAGCGATGTTTTTGGCGTTTCCGGCCGTCTCATGCTTCAAGCTCTTGTGAATGGCGAAGTTATTGAACCCGCGCAAATCGCCGATCTTGCCAAAGCCTCTCTGCGCTCCAAGATTCCGCAACTCGTTTCTGCTCTCAATGGTCGCGTCACCAAACACCATCGTTCCATGATCGCTAGATCGCTCAAACATCTCGAATTTCTCGAACAATCCATCGCTGAGTTAGAGGCCGACATGGAAGTATACTTCGCACCGTATCAGCGGCAATTAGAGCTATTGGATAGTATTCCTGGTGTTGGCGAGCATACCGCCAAGATCATCTTGGCTGAACTGGGAACGGATATGTCTGTATTTCCCACGGAGATGCACCTATCTTCTTGGGCAGGGCTTAGTCCGGGCAATAATGAGAGTGCCGGTAAAAAAAAAGTACTACCATAACCAAAGGCGATAAAATTCTTAAGTCTGCTCTCACAGAAGCAGCCTGGGCCGCCAGCAACACGAAATCCTACTTAGGTGCAAAGTTCTGGTCCATTACAAGTCGGCGCGGGAAAAACAAGGCTGTCATTGCGATCGCCCATAAGATTCTAGTCATTGCGTACCACATCCTATTGAAGAACGAACCGTACAAAGAACTTGGTGCGGACTATTTAGAGAAACGACGAAGCATTTCCAAGGAAGAGCTAATGATTCGTAGGCTACAAAAATTAGGTTACTCGATACAAAAAGTAGACGAACTTCCCTCAACCAGTTAGGCTCTTTTAAAAAATATTCATTATGGGGACCGGGCATCCTATTGCCTTTTTTCGGCTTTTGACCTCATTTCAATCCATTTTCTCTTCGAAGTGACCTCGAGCTAAACGTTATTTTCCCATCAAATCCCCCTGGCAGGGGGACTCCAGGCGCTTGCGCCCTGGACCCGCTCTTAAGGAGTGAATGCTCGCTGCTAGTTCGCGACGGCTCCCCCCTAAATCCCCCCAAAGGGGGGACCCCAGGCGCTCGGGCGCCCTGGACCCGCCTGCTGGAGGGAGTGCTCGCTTCTAGTTCGCGTTTGTCCGGCATGGATTTTTTGCTTACGCTAAAAAATCCGATGCCGGACACGCTGTACTTTTGAGCGGAGACCGGAGGTGTGAACGCGTGCCTCAGGCCCGCGATTGTCCGCCAAGGTTTTGCTGGCGCAAAATCCTATGCCGGACACGCTTCACTTTTTGCGCGGTGCCGGGGGTGCGACTGAGTGCCTCGGGCCCGCGGTTTTCCGCCATGGTTTTGCTGGCGCAAAACCTTTGCCGGACACGCTTTACTTTTTGCGCGGTGCCGGGGGTGCGACTGAGTGCCTCAGGCCCACGGTTTTCCGCCATGGTTTTGCTGACGCAAAACCTTTGCCGGACACGCTTCACTTTTTGCGCGTGTGCCGGGGGCCCAATGCTTGTCGGGTTAAATGATATGAGCAGCCAGTCGATCGATGGTTAAACGGGACCATAGCGGAACTAGTGTGCTTTAAATCAGTCAATTTCGGTTATTTTTCAAAATTAGCGGAACTCAGGTGACCTATTAGACTGTTTCCTCACTCCTCAAGCCATTTTCCACCGATTTAGCGCATCTCAGTTCCTCTATTTTTCCAATGCAACGATTTTCCTGAGAATAACGAACCTGCGTTCCTCTATTTTTAATTAGCTACTTATTTTAGGACCACGATCCATCGAAAGCGTTAACCTGACATCATTGAACCGCTTGCCTCGGACCCGCTTCACCTTGCAAACGAAGTTCAGCAAAAACAAGACGCCGAACCGGCAAAGGTTCGGCGTCGTTTTTCATTTACCTCGATTACTTCGACGAACCGGAGGACTGCCTGATCTTGAGCAGCTCCTTATGCATCCATATGGCGGCTTGGGAGCCTTCGCCCATGGCGATCGTCAACTGCTCGGCGTGTACGCCGACGTCGCCCGCCGCCCATACCCGGGGCACGCTGGTCATCTTCGTGCGCGGATCGGTGGCGATATGTTTGTTCTCCAGCCGCTCTACGCCAAGTCCGTCTACGACCGAGGAGCGCACTTCGTTGCCGCCGAAGGCGATGAAGCCGCGTTCGCCCCGGATTTCGCATCCGCCGGTAAGTTTTACTCCCAGAAACTCGCCTTCCTTATCCGGGGACGTTAATACCTTTTCGATGGCTTCCTCGCGGTAATCGATGCCTTTTTGCCGAAGCTGCTCCAGCAGCGGTGGGTCTACAGGCTTTTGCTCGTGATTAACATATATGATATCCTGAGTAAAATAGTGTAAAGTGAGCGCCATATTCGCCCCTGTATTGCCGGCGCCCATAATGACGGTGCGACGATCTTTCACTTCAAAACCGTCGCAATCCGGACAAACGTAAACGGACAAGCCCAAACATTCCACAAGCCCGGGCAGCTCGGGAAAACGGTCCATTACGCCGGTTGCCACAAGCAGCGTCTGTGCTTCGTAACTTGTTTGCTCGGGCGGACCGCCGGCCCTTGCCGTCCCTGCGCCGCTTCCGGCTGCCCCTACCAATGCCGCTTCGGCCACCTTCGTCTCGGACATCTGAAGCACGGGCGAGACGGCAATCTTAAAAGCTTCGCCTGACTTCATCACGCCCGTTGCCTGGCCTCTGACGAATTCCACACCGAACTTTTTCGCTTGAAGCTGTCCGGTTTCTCTAAGCTCTTTGCCGGAGATGCCATTGGGCCATCCAAGCACGTTGTGGTAGCTTTTGCATAATGTAGACCTTCCGACTCCGGCGTCGATAACCAGCACCTTGTGCTGCATCCGGCCCAGCAGTATCGCCGCTTGCAGCCCGGCTATGCCTCCGCCGATAATAATGCTTTCGTACAAAATCGTTAGCCCCCTCCCGTCGTTTCCGCTGCCGCTGTGAAGTAGGTTGCCCGTTTTTTCAAGAATTAATATATTGTTAAGGATTTCTTCAGGTTTCCATCATGTTAGATGCAGAAATTTTGGCTATGATAAATACATGAAAATAAAGGGGGAATCGCGTTCCAATGAATATGACGGCTTCAACATGGCAGAAATGTTTATTTTTATATAAGTTCATCCGTTTTCCGAAACAAATAGGAAGCGTCACTCCGAGCTCGAAGGCGCTGGCAAAAAAGATGGTGTCCTCCGTCCCTTGGGATAAGGTGCGTCATGTCGCCGAGCTGGGAGCCGGCACGGGAGCCGTTACGAAATTCATTCATGAAGCCGGATATCCGGACACAAAGGTCTTTTTGTTCGAAAAGGAACCCGTCCTGAGAAGCAGGCTTGCCGGTGAATATCCGGAATATTACTGCTTCCCGGATGCCGTTCAACTGGATACCGCTATCCGCAGCAAAGGGGTAGAGCAGCTCGATTGCGTGATCAGCGGTTTGCCGTTCGCCAATTTTCCCCAGGAAATCCGCGATGCGATCATAGGACAGGTCGTGAAGACTTTGAAGCCCGGCGGTTTGTTTGTGGCGTTTCAATACTCTTTGCAAATGAAAAAGCAGCTGGCGCGTCATTTTCATATTGAGGATATTCATTTTGTCATGGGAAATGTGCCGCCCGCCTTCGTTTATGTATGCCGGAAAAAGGAAAGGAGCAGCCGATGACTTACGATGCTCTGCTGCAGATGATCCAAACGTTCGGTTATCCGGCCTTATTTTTCGCATTGTGGCTCGGCATCGTCGGCACCCCGATTCCGGACGAGGTGATCGTCATGACCGGCGGGGCGGTGGCGGCCCACGGGCTGCTGCAGCCGATACCGGCTTTCGCGGTAACGTATTTGGGCGTCGTCTCGGGACTATCCATCGGGTATGTGCTAGGGCGGTATGTCGGCACCCCGGTATTGGACCGAATTCGGCGGAAAAAGAAAATGGGCAAATATATGGCCGTATCGGAAAAATTGATCCAAAAATACGGACCCTTTGCGCTGTTTCTCAGCTACTTTTTCCCGATCGTGCGCCATGTTTTACCTTATATCGTCGGCTCTAACCGCATGCCGTTCGGCAAATATGCGTTATATTCCTATACGACCGGACTTATTTGGACGGGTATCTTTTTTATGACGGGACGGATGGTCGGCAGCCACATCCAGGAGGTTGGCGCCGTCATCCATCATTACGGAATAATTGTTCTGCTGATTGTGCTTGCCGCCGGCATCGTGTGGGGAATTATCAAGTACATTCGCCCTCTCAAAGGACGCTCGCTCCATCCTCCGGCAGGGGACACCCGCAACTGATCGGACAACCATCTAACCTCACGGAACCAAATCCCCAAAAGTGAAGTGAACCTTTCCCTTTGCAGCTTGTTCCTGGTACTTTTGTGGGGAGCCCCCGGTTTATCCACAAATGAGCTGCGCATCATTTCCTGAATGACAAAAATCCCCGGGCACTTCGTCGGTGCCTCAGGGATTTTTCTGCTTACATTGGCGTTATTTCGTTGTTTTCAGGCTGTCCCATGTTTTCTGCATATCGGCAAGCAGTTGATCCTTGTTCATTTGCTTGGCAATATAGGCTTGCATGGATGCCGCGAACTTCTTGCTCGTCGCTTCGCCGCCCGGGAACTTGAACCAGTTCCAGCTAAGTGTTTTGCCGTCCTTGCTGTATCTCATAATATCGCCGGCCAAAGGTCCGAGCACACTTTCGTCGCCGGTGATCGTTTTGAACGCCGGGATGAACTTGAATTCGTTCGTGATATATTTTTTGCCGACATCGGAAGTGACAAGCCAGTTCAGGAACTTTTTCGCTTCTTCCTTGTTCGGAGAGTTTTTGTTAATAACCCAGTTGTTCGGCACCCCAACGAAAAGCTTGTCGTTCGCCGCCGGATCGTCGCTGATCGGCATCGGCAGGAAGCCTACCTTCAGGTTCGGATTCGTTTGCGTCAGCTGAAGCTGGGTCCAGTTGCCCTGCTGCGTCATTGCCGCTTTGCCGGTGGCGAAGTCGGTGACTTGCGTTTTATAGTCGGTTTGCAGCGGGTTTTTGTTGCCGTATGCGAGCTGCAGATCGAACAGCCGGATCCATTGGTCGAATACCGGGTTGCCCGGAATTTTGCCGGTCCCTTTGTTCAGGCTGTCGATGAAGGCATTAGGATCCTGCTGGTAAGCAAACGGCAGATTGGCGAAATGGTTGCCGAGCACCCACCATTCTCCGTAGCCGTTTTCGAAAGGCGTGATGCCTTTGGCCTGGAGTTTTTTCGCTGCGTCTTCAAGCTGGGTGATCGTTTTCGGCAGCTCGGTAATGCCCGCCTGCGCGAACAGATCTTTATTGTACAGGAAACCGTAGCCTTCGAGGTTGAGCGGTTGGCCGTACAGCTTGCCGTTTTTGGTCATCGGCTCTTTGGCCACGTCAACGAGGTCTTTGACCCAAGGCTGGTCGGACAAATCCTCCAGATGCTCGATCCATTTGTCCAGGTCGGAGAACCCGCCGTTGTTAAACAGATCCGGTTTGTCCCCGGAATTGAATTTTGCCATCAGCGCCGCGCCGTAATCGGAGCCGCCGCCTACCGTATCGATTTGGATTTTAACGCCCGGGTTCGCTTTTTCGTATTCGGCTGCCAGCTTTGCCAGCGGCTCCGCGATCTCCACTTTAAACTGGAACATCTTCAGGGTAATGTTTTTGCCTCCGGCGGCCGTATTGCCCCCTGCAGCCGGCGTCTGTTCTTTCTTTGCACAGCCCGCCACAATGGACGTCGTCAGCACAAGGGACAAGCCAATTATGCCAAGCTTCTTTTTCAATTGAATAACCTCCCTAATTTGTCTTGTGTGGACGAAGCTTTTTTTACTTTTCTCAATTTTATTGTAAAAAATACCTCCGTTTCCGAACACGTACTATATTGATGGAAAAGGTGCAGTTTATTGATGGGAATATCTCCCCCCTAACTCCCCCCATCGGGGGGACCCCAGGCTTCCGAAGCAGGTTTTGCTCCGCAAAGCCCTTAAGGCGCTCGGGCGCCCTGGACCCGCCCGGTTTGCGTGGCTGCTTGCTTCTAATTCGCGTCTGTCTGGCATGGAATTTTTGCCTGCGGACAAAAATTCCTATGCCAGACACGCTTTACTATGGCGCAATGCTGTATGGAGGGACTATCTGCCTCGTGCTCGCGAATGCCCCGCCCTGCTTGCTGACGCAAGTTTGGGCGGGCCACGCTTTACTTTTACGACAAAACAAGAAAAGACCTTCGTTTTTGAAGGTCGGTCGTAGCGCTTTTTTATCTCACTTCAATAACAAATGCATGCCCCGTCTCCGCCAATGTTGTACCAGGCTTATATTGCCAGACCCCCTTCAATAAGTACACGTATTTCCCTTTCTGGTCAGGTACTCTAATGGTATTGTTTTGAATATCTTCGTAGGCTCTGTTCTGACGCTCATCCCAGTATTCGTAAAATTTTATAGTCGGTTCCGGTTCGTAGTTGTAATCTATCACAATCTGATCTCCGGGTTTAACCACGACCGGTGTCAGGTCCTTAACCAGAATATTTGCAGGCGCTGCGTCAGCACAACCAACAGTCCAGCAATGGGAAGCGTCCACCAAAGGGAAGGTTTGATTGCCGACGGACAAAGTTGGGCGAGGCTGATCTGCTCCTCTAACTAAATGAGGACCCAAATAATGTACTTTCAGACTAACATCAGCGTAATTGGTGACATCTCGTAATAGTTGGAGTTCAAAGTCCTTAATTTACCCCTTATCTATATTATCGGTATATTTGCTGGCCTCGCCAATCAGTTTATTGTCTTGATCAAAAAAACTAAGAGTCATATAGATTCCTACTTGATTATATTTTTCAACTGTAGGGTCATTATCTATAAGAAGCTTCCCCTGTACAACGGTGACAGCATCCTTTTTGGACAACTGTAACCCTGCAATGGAGACATTTGGATAAGCCGCATCTTTAATTGGCCTCACTTTATCGAAGCAACGGAGATCGTACCGGTTTTGCTGTCAAATCCGACGCTTCCGCCCAATTGCTCCGTAATGTATCTCAAGGGCACATAGATATCTCCGCCATAGTTAAGAAGTGAAGCGCCTTCGAGCTGTTTGTTATTAATAAGCAGCTTATGAGGTGAAATGATAAATTGCAGCAACTGTTGCTCGGCAAAGGCAAATGGACTTCTCATCAATGCGATGATTCCTAAAATAAAAATAAAAAATTTCCAGTTTCGCAACGTCCTGTAGTCCCCCACTTTAAACTCTCTAATAACTTCATCTGAATCTGGAATTTTAATCTTCGCATATGTTTGAAAGTGCAAGATGATTTGCGAGAATATTAGCATACTCCAACGGAATCGCCTGTAAGTCATATATACTGGCAGGCTAACGGTTGCTGCAGAGCTTATTTGGCTCAAAAACGTCATTTTTACATTGTAACGGTTGTGTCAGAGCTTATTTCTCATCTTGCCTCCCTTAAAACGAGGAAAGTTCACAAATAACCTCTCTGGCAACCGTTACTGTTCTGAAACCACCCATTTCGCCCCCATAAGCTCACCTGCAACCGTTACACCCCATATCGCATGAGCCGCAGCCGCCCGTCGTACTGCACATGATTTCTACTGCCAACGCATAACGAAATAGTACCCCAATTCCCCCCAAATATCCGCACAAAAAAGATGCCCCCCATGGAGAGCACCTCATTTAGACCATATTAGGCCTATTCAAAAGCTTATTAAGACTTCAGCACATCATGATCAACATAACGTTCGCCATTGATCTCGCTGATCACGTTGATCGCGACCTTAGCGCCGTCGCCGGCGGTGATGATCGTATGTAAGCTCACGCCTGCGGCCGCACCGGCGGCCCAGATGCCGGGGATGTTCGTTTTGCCGGCGGCATCGACATCGACTATCGTTTTAACCCGCGGCTCGGTGCCCGGTTTGGTGGCGATGCCGGACGCTTCCGCCAGATCGGCGAACAGACCCGTTGCCAAAATCACGTGCCCGGCCGAATAGCTGCCGCCCTCGGTGGCCACCGTAAAGCCGTCGTCCGACTTCGTCACCGAAGTCACTTTGCCCGTCACAAACTCGGCGCCGAATTTGCCCGCTTGCTTCTTGCCGAGCTCGACGAGATCGGGGCCGGAAATTTCGGCTACGCCGTAATGATTTTCAATCCATGCCCGCTTCGTGATGCTTTGATCGCTGTCGATGACCAGCGTCTTCTTGCCGGCTTTCGCGGTAAACAGCGCGGCGCTTGCACCGGCGGGACCGGCGCCGATAATGGCTACATCGTACTTCATCGTCTTATCCATCTCCTTATCGATCGAGTGGGTGCGCATCGCTTTTTCACGATGATTGTGTGGTGGTGTTTTTTGCTAATTTCATCCTAACGGAAAATAAGTTAGTTTGTCAACATTTCATACATTAAAGTTTGTTTAGTCGCCAAATAACGACAAAAAACCTAAAAAGGCGCAGTAGAAGCGCCTTTTTAGGTTTTCCCAAAACCCGTACATTATCCTTTGACCGAACCTGCCGTAATGCCTTCGATGATATGCCGCTGCATGAACAGGAAGAAGATGATGATCGGCAGTACGCCCAGCACAAGCGCGGCAAGCGCGAGGTCCCACTGCTTCGTATACTGCCCGAAGAAGGAAAACGTAGCGAGCGGAATCGTGCGCAGGTCGGGACTGTTCAGGACAAGCGACGGCAGCAGAAAGTCGTTCCAGATCCACAGGCTGTTCAGCAAAATGATCGTCACGGTCATCGGCTTCAGCAGCGGGAAAATAATGCGCCAGAAAACACCGTACGGTGAGCAGCCGTCCACCGTGGCCGATTCTTCGATCTCCATCGGAATCGATTTGATAAAGCCGTGGTACAGGAATACGGTCATCGAAACGCCGAAGCCGAAGTAGCAGATCACCAGCCCGGGGATGCTGTCCATGAGCCCGACATCGCTTGCCACTTTCACAAGCGGAATCATGATCGATTGGAACGGTATGACCATCGCCGCGACAAAGGCAAAGAAGATCATATTATTGATCTTGGTGGGCGTACGCACAAGCCGGTAAGCGGCCATCGAGCTGATCACCACAAGACCGAGGTTGCTGAATACTGTAATCAGCAGCGAATTCAGAAACGCCTTCGGAAACTTCATAATATCCCAAACCCGCACGTAGTTCGAAAAATTAAGCGACTTCGGCAAACCTGCCGCATTGATCAAAATTTCCGCGAACGTTTTCAGCGAGTTGGCGATGACGAAATAAAACGGAACGATAAACAGCAGGCCGAGCAGGATGCCTAAAATCTCCAGCCCGAGGACTCGCCCCGTGTAACGGCTTCTTGCTTCCACTACACTTCCACCTCCTTGGACTTCGTAATGCGAACCTGAACCAGACTGATGATCGCCACGACGATAAAGAAGATCAGCGCCTTGGCCGTACCGAGGCCGTAACGGTTGTTGCGGAACGCTTCCTCATAGATGTTGAGGGCGACCGATTGCGTCGAGTTAAACGGCCCGCCTTTGGTCAGCGACACGTTCAGGTCGTACATTTTGAACGCCCACGATATGGTCAAAAACAGACAGACGGTCACCGCCGGCATGATCATCGGAATCGTGATCTTGCGCAGCGTCTGGAATCGGGTTGCTCCGTCGATATAGGCAGCCTCCTGCAATTCCTTCGGCACGTTGGCCAAAGCCGAGATGTAGATGACCATCAAATAACCCGACGTCTGCCAAACGGCAACGATGATCAAGCCCCAGAACGCCGTCGGCGCATCGCCGAGCCAAGGCCATTGAAAAAACGGCAGATGCGTAACTTCCCCCAGCGTGGCAAAGCCTTTGACGAAAATAAACTGCCAAATAAAGCCAAGCAGGAGGCCGCCGATGACGTTGGGCATAAAAAACACCGTCCGCAGCACGTTGCGCGTCTTGAGCGCCTGAGTCAGCAGCAGCGCGAGCAAAAAACCGACCAGGTTCGCCATGATAACTTTGACGACGGTAAACTTGGTTGTAAACCAGAACGATTTATGAAAATCTTCATCATTCAGCAAAATGTACTTGATGTTGTCCAGCCCGATCCATTTGACGTCGGACGTCACTCCGTTCCACTCCGTAAACGAGTAGTAGATGCTCATCAGAAACGGAATGATTACAATGATGGTAAAAAACAAAACGGCCGGTCCGACGAACACCCATTGATGGAGCCAGCCCGTCAGCTTATTTTTCGAACGCATGGGAAAGTCCCCCTTATGTCAGGTATAGCAGCATACCGTTAGTATAAAACCGCGGTCCCCACAGCAACACCTATTCTCGTGACGCATCAGGTGGAATTTATTGATGTGGATTGGTACAATGAATGGCGTAAACGTGACTGACGGCAAAAGGAGGGACAGGTTTGATCCGAAACAGCATCAGGGGCAAGCTGATCTTGTTTTTGCTGGGCGCAACGATCCTGCCGATCGTATCCTCCATTGTCATCACGTATTATTTCACCAAGCAAAACGTTTCCCAGGAAACGATCCGCAGCAATTCGAACCTGATTTACCAAGGAAAAACGAACATTGTCACCTACCTGAACATCATCGAGCAAACGTCGCTCGCCGTATACAAGGATCAGGACTTGTACAGCATTTTGGAAACCGGCGGCAGCGACGATTTTATGGTAAAAAATGAAGTTTACCGCGCGCTGCAGTCGATATCCAATAGCGTGCGCGATATTCACCAAATCTATTTGTACATTGCGGCTGCGGGCCGTTCACATCTGTTTGTGCACGGACAGCCCGGAAGAAACGCGCCGCCCGACCCGGCCTTTATCCCGAACGTACACAAGGGCGGCGTGTCTCTCGAGCCTACCCATATCAGCCATTCGTACGGAGTCGGGAGCAGTTTTTATGTTCCCCCGAGCGTTGTCGTGTCTATGCACCGATCTATTTTTAATGTAGTGACCCAGCGGGAGCTGGGGACTTTGTCCATCGACATCAATATCGAGGTGATCCGCTCGATTTGCGAGCAGCTGTACGACCGGAATCAGGAGGAGCTGTACATATTGGACCGCAGCGGCCGCGTCATCTATGGACCTGACCCCAGCGTCTGGGGGAAGCCGCTGCCAAAAATGTGGGTGCCTTATCTGCTCGAAATGACCGAATCCAACGGCACGTTCGAATGGAACAAACCGGAGTTCCAAGGCGTCCATATATTTGAAAGGATGCAAACTCCATATATGGACTGGGTGCTCGTAAAAAGCATACCGAACGAGGTACTGTACCATAACGCCCGCGAAGTAACCCAGCTCAACTCGACGGTGTTTGTCATCTTCCTTGGGCTCGTCATCGGCGCAACGCTGTATATTTCGTTCCGTTTTACGCAGCCGATTAAAAATTTGCTTCGCTACATCAGCCAAATTCAGTCCGGCAATATGCAGGTCGACATTAAGGTGACTTCAAACGACGAGATCGGCATTTTGGCCAGACGGTTCCGGCAGATGATGCAGACGATCAACAATTTGATCATGCGCGAATACAAGCTCGACATCGCCAACAAGACGAATCAGCTCAAAGCGCTGCAAGCCCAGATCAACCCGCATTTTTTGTACAATTCCTTGCAGTCGATCGGCACGCTCGCGCTGCAGCACGATGCGCCGAAAATTTATTCCTTGCTGTCCTCGCTCGCCAAAATGATGCGCTACAGCATGAATACGAACGAAACGCTCGTCCCGCTCAAATTCGAGATCGACCACGTGAAGTCGTATTTGCAGCTGCAAATGCAGCGGTTCGAAAACGAGCTGAGCGTCACCTTCGACATCGATCCGCAGACGCTGTCCACAGAAGTGCCGAAGATGATTCTTCAGCCGCTCGTGGAAAATTACTTCAAGCACGGCTTTGATCCGCGCGAGAAAACCGGGGAGCTGAAGATCGCAAGCTCATTTGCGGATGAAGCTTTTTTACAGATCACGGTGGAGGATAATGGCCGGGGCATGGAGCCGGAGCAGCTGGAGGATTTGCAAAACCGTCTGATGCGGGACGAATACCCCGGGGAAGCGGTCTCCGGCAGCATCGGGCTCGTGAATGTCAAATCCAGGCTCGCTCTTTATTATGAAGGACAATCCCGGATTGAACTGGAACGAAGGGAACCGTCCGGGCTTAAGGTGACGCTGGCCATTCCGCTTTCCCGCGAGGAGGATATGCAGTAATTATGAAGGCGATCATTATTGACGATGAAAAACATGTCCGCGATGCGATCAAGCTTCTGGTTGACTGGAAGCATTTTGGGATCGACACGGTGCTTGAAGCGCAGGACGGGATGGACGCGATGAAGCGAATTGAAGAGGAAAAGCCGGAGCTTATTTTTACCGATATGATGATGCCGCTGAAAAGCGGGATGGAGCTGCTCGAATGGCTGCGGGACTATGCGCCGCACAGCAAGACGATCGTCATCAGCGGGCACGACGATTTCGAGCTTGTCCGCCACACGGTCAAATACGGCGGCACCGATTATATTTTGAAACCGATCGACCGGGACCAGCTGCACGAAGCGGTGGAGAAGGCGCTGGCCAGCTGGCGCCAGGAGGAAGAGCAGCGCTGCGAACAGCGGCAGCGCAACATCGAAATGAACCAGATCCGCCCGGTGTATTGGGACAAAATCTGGTCGGGTCTCATCACCGAGCCGCATAGCTACGAGAGCGCGGCGGAGGCGCTACACCGCGAATTCGGAATCGGCCGCGGCGCCTCCGAGTGCCGCCTGGCTATACTCAGCCTGCTGGCGATGAGCGAAAGCTTGAAGAGCAAGTTCGCATCGAGCCAGGACCTGCTTATTTTCAGCCTGATCAATATTTGCAACGAATTTTTGCACGGATCGGGGAACGGGACCGCCTTTCGCCATTGGAACGACGAGGATGAAATCATCCTTATCTGGTGGCGTCATCTGGACGGTGTGGAAGAGCAAATCCGCAGTATCGACAACGGCATCGTGAAAACGCTGAAATCCCGGCTCGATTTCGGCATCAGTCTCAGACAGCCGTTTCCGAAAGGGGTTCCCGCCGCCTATCGGGAAGCGAAGGAAGCGCTGCTGCAGCGCAACCTGCTCGTGCGGGACACGCGGCTTCACCTGTTTGCGCCGGCGCCGCCGGTTCGCCCGAAAATGCCGCACTTCAGCAGCTTCGAGGAAAGCTTCCGGTTCGCCATCCGCAGCGGCAGCGAGGAGCAAATCCGCATCGCGGTGCGCGAATGGATCCGGGCCGTGCGGGAGCAGGAGGCGATTACGCTGGAGCAGCTGCAGCTGTGGTGGCACGAATATACGGTGCTGCAAACCCGGTGGCTGCAGGAGCTGTTTCCCGAGGACGGCTCAACGCCGGCTCCGTTCTCGTCGTACGATATGCCTTTCAATGTCCCGCTGGACGAAGAAGGGAGGCTATCGATCGGCACATGGCAGCAGCAGCTTGAGAGCGCTCTGATCCAGCTTTCGAGGCGGCTTTTGGAGCGGCAACACAAGGAAAACCACGTCATTTACGAGATTGCAAAGTATATCCAAAACCATTATCATCAGGATATTACGCTTCAAGACATCGCCGGTCATTTTTACCTTAGCCGGGAGTACATATCGCGCAAATTCAAGCAGGAGTTTCACGTCAACATCAGCGATTATATCACGTCCATCCGGATGGATCGGGCCAAGCTTTTGCTGCTCAATCCGTCCTACCGCATTTCGCAAATCGCGGAGCTGGTCGGATATGACGACGAGAAATATTTCAGCAAGGTATTTAAAAAAACAGTCGGCATCTCGCCGAACGAATACCGCAAGCTTCAGTCCTGAGTGTGCTGCTGCCGTACTAGGTCGCAGGGGCTTTAAGTCCCAATCTCGCTGCGGTGTCTTAAGCGTTTAGACTAGACATGTTATACTGGGAGAGAGGTGAAACCGGCAAATGAGCACGCCAATAGAAACGACCGCTGTCCCGCAGCCGGCGGCGCGAAACACCCGATCCGCCGCCAAGGTCAAGCCGAGAACTTACATATTTTTGCTGATGGGTTGGATACTGCTCATCGCAGTCGGTGTCCTGGGGGCGAAAATGTACGCGGATTATTTAACGAAGCAGGTGGAGGCGCAAATCGCCGCGCAAACCGAAGCGCAGCTTAAGCAGGTGCAGGAAGATTACCAAAAGCAGGTAACCCAGCTCAAGGAAAGCGTTTCGGCGGATATGAGCAAAATGCAGACGAAAATCGACTCGTTAAACGAGCTTCTCGCCTTCACGAAGGACAGCGCCAACAGCAAAACGGACAACAGCAACCAGCTGTATACTCAGCTCAATGACGTCAAGAAAAAACTCGACGATTTGAAAAAAAGCTTGGATGTGCTGCAATGATGAGTCCCGTTCAAGCGATCAACCGGCTTTTTTTGCTGGCTCTCGCCCCTTTCATGGGAGCATTAATGTATATGCTGTTCATGCAGGCCGCCGTCAAGCTGCCGGATCTTCAGCTTGCGCCGATGCCGGCTTTTTCCGTCAGTGCGGAAGTGCAAGCGGCCGATCAGAAGCTGGAGAAAGCGAAAAACGACGCGGTCCTGACGAAAACGGTCATTGAGAAGTTTTACGAGTTGTATGAAAAAAGCACAAATGACGTCGCCGCCATGGCCAAAACGGCGGTAGCCGCCGCTGCGCGGCCGAATGCGATCTACGATTCGCGTATCACCGCCAAGCTCGGCAAGGTTGCAAGGCAATCCTCCAGCTCCAACATCGATCTGAAGCTTTTTTATTTAAATGAGGCAAACTATAAAGGGTATGCGCTCAAAGTCGAGATGAAGTCGGACAAAGCGATGAAGATGGTGCTCGGCAAGGACAAGCTGGGCAGCTCGGAGACGACGCTCGAAGCCGTAAGGCGCACCGGCGCGGTCGCTGGGGTAAATGCCGGCGGCTTCGCCGACGACGCGAAAACGGGCAAGCGGTACCCGCTCAGCACGACGATGATCGGCGGCAAATACGTGTACGGCTTCGAGCCAACGTTCGACAACTTGACGTTCATCGGTCTGAGCAAGGACCGCAAGCTGATCGGCGGCAAGTTTTCCCGACAGGCCGATTTGGACAAGCTGAATCCGGACTTCGGCGCCACCTTCGTGCCGACCTTGCTGCAAAACGGCAAAAAGGTGTCGATCCCGTCCCCGTGGAACAGCTCGCCCGCCCGCGCTCCGCGAACCGTCATCGGCAACTACTACAACGACCAGCTGCTGATTATCGTGACCGACGGCTACGACGAGAACGGCAATTCCGGCGCCACGCTCGCCGAGCTGCAGGACAAGCTGATCCAGCTCGGCGTCAAAGACGCCTACAATCTCGACGGCGGCGGCTCGTCAAGCCTTATTTTCGACGGCCAGGTGATCAACCGTCCGTCGGACGGCAAGCTGCGGCCGCTCGCGACGCATTTTTTGTTTTTCAAGTAACGGGCTGCAGGTGAAAATTGTTCACGGTTTATTCGGTTTCTTTTCAGATGGGCTTGGGATATAATAAAGTATACTTATGCGCAAAAGATGCTTGGGAAGAGGTGTACGAAATGTCCGCTACATTCTGGATTATGATGGTTACCATCGCGATGTTTCTTGCCGCCATGTTAACTGCCGCTTATAACGAAGACAAGACTAGAGGGTTGTAGCAAAATCACCCCCTAAATCCCCCTCCAGGGGGACCCCAGGCGCTCGGGCGCCCTGGACCCGCCCGCCGGGAGGGACTGCTCGCTGCTAGGTCGCGTGTGGCCGGCATAGATTTTTTACCTTCGGGTAAAAAATCCTATGCCGGCCACGCTGCACTTTGGGAGCGGTGCCGGGGCAGCAGGTACGTGCTTCTTGCCCGCGGGTGTCCGGAGCGGTTTGGCTGGCGCCAAACTGGCTCCGGACGCGCTTTACCATTTTGGAGGAGATGCAATAAAGGACGTCCCACAGAGGACGTCCTTTATTTGTCTTAGCCGGCTGAAACGTTGACCATCTGTTTTGTCGAGACATTGAGGCGATTCCACAAATTGACCGTCGCGATGCCGGCGATAAGTGTGGCAATCGCCTGTTCACCGTAAAGGCGCGCAGCTTCGTTATAGATCTCGTCCGGAACCGGATCTGTCCGGTCGCTAAGACGGGTCATCGCCTCGCTGAGCGCCAACGCGGCCCGCTCGGCTTCGGTGAAATGCGGCGTTTCCCGCCATGCCGCTACAGCCAGAAGCCGGTCTGTCGTTTCGCCTGCCCCCAGGGCGTTGCGGGAATGAAGATCAACGCAGACGCTGTCTCCATTCATTTGGCTGGCCCGAAGATATGCAAGGAAAAGCGTCGATTTGGGAATGCCGGATTTCTCTGCAGATGCAAACAGGGCTTTGCCCAAATCCTGCAAGGCTTGGACCGCATCGGGTACGATCGTAACGGGACTTTTCATTCTGGGTTGCATGGAAAAACACTCCTTCTTTTTTCGATGGAGCCGATTGATTTCGGCCCTTCAAAACGTTGACGTGTAGAATTCCGTAAATGTGACAGATGCGTCCGGGAAATGGGAAAATGAAAAAGTTGCTGCCGTTTTGTCACATCTGACCGATTTCGTTCGTCAATATTTTAGGAGCTAATTTTATATGAAGAAGGAATGGGTATGGCGAACAAATATGAACGGTTAGCGGAGCAATTTGAAGCAAATCGGGATCACTTGCGGGCAGTGGCGTACCGAATGCTCGGATCCTTAAGCGAAGCGGAGGATGCGGTTCAAGAAGCCTGGCTGCGCCTTAGCCGAACGGATGCGGACGTTATCGAAAACCTGGGGGGATGGCTGACGACGGTGGTCTCACGAATATGTCTGGATATGCTGCGATCAAGAACATCGAGACGCGAGGAATCGATTGAAACGCATATTCCCGAATCGCTCGCAAGCCAGGAGGATAAAATCGATCCCGAACAGGAAGCGGTGCTGGCCGAATCCGTCGGTATCGCCCTGCTGGTTGTGCTTGGCCGATTGAACCCCGCGGAGCGGGTCACGTTTGTTCTGCACGACATATTTGCCATGCCCTTCGCCGAGATTGCACCCATTGTTGGAAAATCGGAGTCTGCGCTGCGGCAGCTTGCAACCCGGGCAAGGCGCCGCGTGAAGGGCCAAGCGGATGCCCCCGGCGATAAGCTCGTCCGCGAACGCGAGCTTGTCGACGCCTTCCTGGCCGCTGCTTATGCCGGCGATTTCGACAGGCTCGTAGAAGCGCTCGATCCGGACGTCGTCCTTCGCGACGATCGCCGGATAGGAACCGCAAAAGTAACCCGAGGCGCAAAAGCGCTGGCCGAGCAGGTGTCGGGGCGCGCGCAGGCTGCGCAATCCGCCCTCGTGGACGGCTCGATTGGAGTTATTGCAGCTCCTCGCGGAAAACTGCTTTACGTGCTTAAATTTACGGTGAAGGAGGGGAAGATCGCTGCGGTCGACCTGATCTCCGAGCCTTCGCGCATACATCAGCTTGACCTTGCAGTACTGAATGATGTAAGTGTCCTAAAATAGCAAAACACCGCTCTTCTTCGGAAGATGCGGTGTTTTGCTTTATGCGGTCAAAACATAAAATATTGTATCAAGCGCGTTGTTTCGGTTTCATCTCGTTCATTTCGCTCAGGCAGACGGAACATATATGACGTTCCTTAAATTCGCTGACCTGCTCCATATTGCTGCAAAATACGCATCTCGGCCGATAACGCTCGAGAATGATGTGATCGCCGCTGACCAGAATCTCGACAGGATCCCCTTCGTTCATCTGATACCTTTTACGCAGTGACTTTGGCAGCACGATACGCCCCAACTGATCTACTTTCCGTACGACACCTGCCGGTTTCATCATCAATTCACCTCGCTTCCCGCAACAAACCTCAATCTCCTGAAGCATGTACTTATGGCTCTTACATTTATACATATTCGCCAAACAAAGGAAAAATCCTGCCAAACGTCAGGTCCTGCTCATAATGTTCGTAAATTGCCATTATTTTAAGTCCATTACGTTAAATGGAAAAATCCGTTTTGCCGAAGTCCCTCGTACAAAATAATCGCCGCCGAGTTGGACAAGTTGAGCGAGCGAACGGCATCGGTCATCGGCATCCGCATGAGCGTGTCGGGGTGTTCGTCCAGGATATGCTGCGGCAGCCCTTTCGTTTCTTTGCCGAACACGAAGAAATCCCCGTCGCGAAACGCAAAATCGGTGTAGATTCGCTTTGCTTTTGTCGTGGCGAGGAAGAAACGCCCTTCCGGATACATTTCCTTCACTTCCTGAAACGAGTCGTGATACTCCACCTTCACCGCATGCCAATAATCGAGCCCGGCCCGCTTGAGCGTCCGGTCGTCCGTATTGAAGCCAAGCGGCCTGACCAAGTGCAGCACCGTCCCCGTTGCCGCGCATGTCCGCGCGATATTGCCTGTGTTCGCCGGAATTTCCGGCTCTACCAAAACGATATGAAATGCCATATGACCCGGGTCACCTCTTTTTCATTATTGATGTTCATTGCCGCTTATTTTTACATTCGGTTTACCTTTTCTTAATATGTCGATGATCTATCGCTGTCATAATACAATCATAGACGCATAAATAAAGGAGACTTTCCGAATGAAAAAGAAGATCCTTGTCGTCGACGACGAACCTTCCATTTCGATGCTCATAGAATTCAACCTGAAGCTGGTAGGCTTCGAGGTTCATTGCGTATACGACGGCGAAGCCGTATTTCAGGCGATTCAACATTTTCGCCCGGATTTGATCGTGCTTGACCTGATGCTGCCGAAAATGGACGGCATTCAAGTATGCCGCAAGCTGCGCGACCAAAACAACCTCGTACCGATCATTATGCTCACGGCCATGCAGGACTTG